>JBBSKH010000004.1:0-66100 GCA_038256495.1 Chitinophagales bacterium | reverse complement strand
TATACTATCTTAACCTTTGTAATAAATTGCAAGCATGCCAAAACTTTTCAAGAGTCTTTATTTCCAGGTTATTGTTGCCATACTAACGGGAATGTTGCTGGGACATTTTTACCCATCCTTCGCCGTACAACTAAAACCGCTGGGTGACGGATTTATCAAGCTGATAAAAATGATGATCGCACCCATCATATTCTGCACCATCGTTACCGGTATTGCCGGTATGCAGAATACAAAAAAAGTTGGCCGGGTGGGTCTGAAAGCCATTTTGTATTTTGAAATAGTAACCACCATTGCATTAATTTTAGGTTTGGTTGTCATCAACATATTGAAACCCGGCGTTGGTATGAACGTAGACGCCGCCAGCATTGACCCGCAAGCTGTAGAAGCCTATATTAAAGACAGCGAAACCCAGACCGTTTCCGAATTCCTGTTGCAGATCATTCCTGAAAACATCGTGAACGCATTATCTACCAGCAACATTTTGCAGGTATTGTTTTTTTCTGTTCTGCTGGGTTTTGCTTTATCAAAAATCGGCGCCAAAGCTGCGCCTTTGCTCAAGGGAATTCAATCGCTGGAAGATGGCCTTTTTGCTATTATAAAGATCATCATGAAAGTGGCACCCTTAGGCGCACTTGGTGCAATGGCATTTACAATTGGCAAATATGGAATAGGTTCGCTGGCATCCCTCGGGCAGTTGATGCTGTCTTTTTACATCACCTGTATTTTATTTATCATCCTTATCCTTGGTGGCATTTTAAAATATTGCGGCTATAATATTTTTCGATTAATGTCATACATTAAAGAAGAATTATTAATCGTGCTGGGTACATCTTCATCAGAGGCTGCCCTGCCAAGCCTGATGGGCAAACTTGAAAAGGTCGGTTGTTCGGAACCGGTAGTAGGTCTCGTTGTGCCCACAGGCTATTCCTTTAACCTGGATGGTACTTCTATTTATCTAACTATGGCGGCTATCTTTTTGGCGCAGGCCACCAATACGCCTATGGACCTTGGCCAGCAGGTTACGCTGTTACTCATCCTGCTGCTCACCTCAAAAGGGGCGGCGGGTGTTACTGGTAGTGGCTTTATTGTATTGGCTGCTACGTTACCTACTGTAGGTCATATACCTGTTGCAGCAATTGCATTAATATTTGGTATAGATCGGTTCATGAGTGAAGGCAGGGCCATAACCAATATCATTGGCAATGCCGTGGCTACGGTGGTAGTAGCTAAATGGGAAAACGAACTGGATGAACCTACTACGAAAGCGCTTATTGGGTAACCGGGTAGTTGTTTTATTTAAGCAACAATTAAGAATGTGCTTGCATAAGCGCCTTTCTGTATCTATATTTAATTTTTGTTGCCGCCTACATCTAACCACCTGTATTGTTCCAACTCTAATAAAATATCTATGCAAGCAATTACGCCGGTGGCGGCCAATGAACGGGAAATTTTTATGGATGTACTCAGGGGCTTTGCCATCATGGGTATTTTTATTGCAAACCTTGGTACGGGTTTTAGCTGGTATAACGAGGCCGCAGGCTTAACCGGGCCAATGCTTTTACCATTTGCAGATCATAAAATGCTGTTCCTTCATCACATGTTTATTGAGGGTAAGTTCTATTCCATTTTTAGTTTATTGTTTGGCTGGGGTATAGCGCTTCAAATAAAACGTGGCATCAACAAGGGAGTTGATGCTGCCCCCACCATCAGGAGAAGACTGTTCTTTATGTTGCTGCTTGGAGCCATGCACCTGTTGATATGGCCCGGCGACATCGTATTCTTTTATGCCTTGCTTGGATTTATTTTGCTTCCCTTGCGCAGGCTTTCAAACAAAACTTTGCTGATATCGGGTGCAGTACTGGTGCTGCTGCCAATATTATTATACTGGTTAAAGATGCAATGGCCTATACTTAATAGTCCTGCTGGCTTGCTGTTTCAAACAGGTATGATGGTAGACAATAAACTGAATGGGACAGATTCAATGGAAGCCTTCATGAACATTATCAGGAACGGCAACTGGTGGCAGATCTTTAAAGAAAATGTTGCAGGTTTTTTCTTTCGCTATGGCGATCTTTTCTTTGTTAGCAGGGTTCCAAAAGTGTTGGGCATGTTTATGATGGGTTATGTTGTAGGCCGTACAGATTTTTATAAAAATATTCAGCAGCATAAAAAATTACTACTGATAATTTTGGCGGCCGGGCTGGTTATAGGGTTACCGGCCAATTATTACCTCGCCAAAAACATGTTCCTGCACGAAGGAGATTATTTTTCATTGAAAATGCATGGATGGTACCGTACCATTGCTTATGCGCTTGGTGTGGCCCCGCTTGCCATGGCATATGTTGCCTTCCTGATGCTGATCTTCCAGGCATCATTAGCAAAAAAAATATTGTTAGTGTTTGCACCCGTGGGCAAAATGGCGTTCAGTAATTACATACTTCAATCGTTGATAGGGAATTTTGTTTTCCTGGGTGCGGGGCTGGGCTATATGGAAAAGGTGGGGCCGGTTTATTATACCATCTTCGGGGTTATGGTACTTATCCTGCAAGTGATTTGCAGCAGCATCTGGCTGCGGTATTTTTACTTTGGTCCGTTGGAGTGGATCTGGCGAAGTGCAACCTACAAACGTTGGCAACCTTTCTTAAAACCTGCCCGGAATGAAACATAATACTTAATTTGGGTACTCAAATTTAGTTATGCTCACATGCCAGGAAGCGCTGTTTGCGCTGGATAAAGATGTTCACTATTTCAATTGTGCATATATGTCGCCGCTGCTGCGTTCAGTAGAAGCTGCGGGTATTGCAGGAATGCAGCAAAAACGCAATCCTTTCCTGGTAAAACCCGATGATTTTTTCACGGATGTTTCCAGGGTGAAGGAGCTTTTTGCACAACTCATAAATGCAGCACCGGCGCAGATCGCAGTAATGCCTTCGGTATCCTATGGCATGGCAACTGTAATAAAAAATATTCCCCGGTCGCCCGGTAAAAATATCATCACCGTGCAGGAAGAGTTTCCCAGCGATGTGTATGCTTTACAAAAACTGAGTAACGAATATGGCTGGCCGCTACAAACCATCAGCCCTCCGGCAGGTGAACCCAACCGCGGCCAATTATGGAATGAGCGGATACTGGATGCTATTGATGACAGCTCCGCCCTGGTAAACCTGTCTTCGGTACATTGGGCCGACGGCACAATTTTCGACCTCGCCGCCATTGGCAAAAGAGCCAAAGAAGTGGGCGCTTTGTTCGTAGTAGATGGTACCCAGTCTGTGGGCGCAATGCCCATTGATATGGCAGCCCTTAATATAGACGCTTTATTTTGCGCCGCCTACAAATGGCTACTGGGTCCATATACCAATTGCCTGGCCTACCTTGGCGACTTTTTTAGTGATGGTGATCCCCTTGAAGAATCATGGATAAACCGAAAAGATAGCAATGACTTTGCCGGCCTCGTTAATTACGAAGCGGCTTATTTACCGGGTGCGGCAAGGTATAGCATGGGCCAGTCGAGTAATTTTATAAATATGCCGATGATGATTGCCGCCTTGCAGCAAATAATTGAATGGACACCCGCTGCTATTCAATCTTATTGTGATAACCTCACCGCTCCGCTAGTACAGCATTTAAGAGAACAGGGTTTCTGGTTGGAAGAAGACAGCTTCCGGGCCAAACATCTTTTTGGCTGCCGGTTACCAGATCATCTGCAGCTTTCTGATGTACAAAAAAGTCTTATAGAAAAAAAGATCATAGTCTCTATAAGGGGAAATGCCATCAGGATATCTGCCCATTTGTATAATAACCCGGGGGACATAACAGCCTTATCAGAAACATTAAAAAGTTAATAGACATGGCCTACGGTCTCTTCGCTGTTCGTTTATACAGCATTTAACAAACCAAAAACAGCTATGCATCATAAATAGCGCTATTTTTCGTTCTTAGATTCCCGGAGAGGCTCGTTATGATTAGACCAGTTTTAGTTATCCTTACTTTTTTTTGTTTTACACTTTTTTCCTGTGCTGTTAACCGGGTCGCTTATTCTCCTGCAAAAAAATACCCTGAGGCTGCTTTGCAAAAAGATTACACGCTGTTAAGGGCCATCTTAGAAAAAAAACATCCCGGCGTTTATTGGTACACATCCAGAGATAGTATGGATTATTACTTTGATAAATATTATGCTGCCATAGGAGATAGCATGACGGAGCAACAGTTTGCCTGGCATGTTTTGGCGCCCATGGTAGAAAAAATTCGTTGCGGGCACACCAGCGTCAGCAGCAGTAAGGCCTATGTAAAAGCGGTATCTGGCAGAAGGTTTCCCTCTTTTCCACTTTACATGAAAGTTTGGAGCGATACCATGGCTGTACTGGCCAACCTGGATCGGAAGGATAGTATTTTTAAACGGGGCACGCTTATAACTTCCATAAACGGGGTTAACAACCGTGACCAGATAATTAAAATGTTTGGTTACCTGCCACAGGATGGTTTTGCAAATAATGTAAATTATATAAGGTTGAGCGGCAATTTTCCTTACTACCACCGCAGCATTTACGGGCTTAGTAAGAACTACAATATAACCTACCTGGATAGCAACGGTGTTGAAAAGTCTGCTGTGCTGCCATTATACACGCCCGTTAAGGATACCAGCAAAAAAGTTGATCGCCCCAAAGAGCCGGAAATATCAAAAGAAAGAAGGCGGCTTCGCTACCGCTCTTTCGAGATTGACAGCACCGGAAAATTTGCCACCATGACGGTAAACACCTTCAGCAAAGGAAACCTGCGGGGCTTCTTCAGGCGATCATTCCGCACCCTGCGCAAAAAGAATATCAACAACCTGGTGCTGGACCTCCGCAGCAACGGCGGTGGAAAAGTGACGGCATCTACCCTGCTTACCAAATACATTTCCCGCACGCCATTTAAAGTGGCCGATTCCCTGTATGCCAGTACCCGCGGGCTTGGTAAGTACTCAAAGTATGTAAAGGCCGGCATCTTTAATAACATAGAAATGTTTTTCATCAGTAGTAAAAGAAAGGACGGTAAATACCACCTCGGTCACCTGGAAAGGAAAACCTATCACCCAAAAAGCAAGAATCATTACGACGGAAAATTGTACGTACTCATAAACGGACCCACTTTTTCTGCCTCCTCTTTGTTTTGTAACGTAGTAAAAGGCCAGGAAGGTATTACCCTTGTTGGCGAAGAAACGGGCGGCGGCTGGCATGGTAACAACGGCATTATGATCCCCGATATTAAATTACCCATTACCGGGTTAAGGGTGCGGCTACCGCTATACCGCCTCGTGCAATTCAATCATATTCCCAGAACAGGTACAGGAATATTGCCTGATGTATATGTAGGCACCAATTACAATGCACTCATTAAAGGTGTAGATTATAAAATGGAAGTAGTGAGAAAAATGATTCTCGAAACAAATTAAACCGCGGGATCAACTGTTTATGCCGAATGCATCTCCATCTTTCCAGAAAGGAAATTTTGAACGCACCATTTCCAGGTGCTCCTTCTGCAGGGTAGCGGTAAAGATGTCCTCCTCCTCTGCCATATGGTACATTACTTCCCCCAAAGGATCAATTACCATACTATTACCGCTGTGGTATACATCATTACCATCGGTTCCTACCCTGTTTACGCCCACTACGTAACATTGATTTTCTATCGCCCTCGCACATAACAATGTTTTCCATGCATGACTCCTACGTTCCGGCCAATTAGCAACATACAGCAACAGGTCATATTCCGGCGTAACCATTTTTTCCTTCGAGTCTTCCACCGCACTAGTTTGCAACTGCTGCCGGGCCCATACGGGGAACCGGAGGTCGTAGCAAACCTGCAGGTTTATTCTCCAGCCCTTTACAGAGGCTATCATTCTTTTATTGCCGGCGCTGTAATGTTCATGCTCCCCGGCATAGGCAAAAAGGTGTCGCTTATCATAAAAACCAAGCTGGCCGTTTGGGAGCATCCATATCATCCGGTTGTAGAAATGTGCTTCCTCCTCAATAATTATAGAACCGGTAAGCACAATCCGGTGCTTTTCTGCCATCCGCCTCATCCAGTCAATGGTTTCACCTTCCATATGTTCTGCAAACACGGAAGGCCTCATGGTAAATCCCGTGCTGAACATCTCCGGCAAAACAACTACCTCTGTTTGCTGTTCAATATTTCGGAGCTTATCTTCCAGCATCAATAGGTTGGCAGCCTTATTTTCCCAATGCAGGCTCGTTTGAATTGTTGTAATGCTTAGCGTTGGCATGCGTCTTAATTTACATTATAAAGTTACAAACAAATTGAACCCGCTGCCGTTAAATACGTTTAGAGGTTTTATACGTATCTAAAAGTATAAACTAACTATTCATGATATCTGTTATTATTCCAACATTCAATGAAGCGGCGTCTATTGTTAACCTGGTTCAATACCTGAAAAAGGAAAGCAACAATATGCCCATCGAGATCATTGTTTGTGACAGCGGCAGTACCGATGGCACACGGAACCTTGCATTAAGGGCCGGGGCTGCCGTATTGGTATCACCTCGAAGAGGAAGGGCCGCACAAATGAACTTTGCAGCCAGCCATGCCAGCGGTACGATCCTGTATTTTGTTCATGCAGATTGTTTTCCTCCCCACGATTTTTTAAGCGATATAGGAGCCGCAGTAGAAGCCGGTTTTGATGCAGGGAGATACCAAACGAAATTTTTAAGCAGCAAATTTCTGTTGAAATTAAATGCCTTTTTTACCCGCTTCCATATGTTTTCCTGTTACGGAGGCGACCAGACCTTGTTCATTACCCGCTATTTCTTCAGGAAGATTGGCGGATTTGACGAATCTAAGTATATCATGGAAGACTACGACATCAGTAGCAGGATAGTAAAAGAAGGCAGGTATAAAATATTTCCAAAGCCAGCGTTGGTAAGTGCCCGCAAGTATGATAAAAATAGCTGGCTAACGGTGCAGAAAGCAAATTATGCTGCAGTAAAAATGTACCGCACCGGCGTTGATACCGAAACCATTCTGGACCATTACAGGAAAAACCTACAATTCTAATAGTCAAAATTTACATCTTCCGCCTCGTCTACATCATTCAATGTCGGTAACAAATAATAAGATAATCCTGCGCCCTTGCATCTCATTAATGTCGATTTGAGCACATCGGCATTACTCCATGCTTCCAAATCAAAAATAGTTGGGTTAGGTTGTTTCATCCCCAGCAAATAGTATCCTCCATCTTTTGCAGGGCCAGCCACCAGGTCTGCATCCTCCAATTGGCTAAATGCCTTTTCTACAATTTCCGTAGTTAGCTCGTAACAATCACTTCCTATTATGAGCACCCGGTTATAACCCTCCTTAAAACAATCTTCAAATGCTGCCTGCATTTTATGTCCCAGTTCGCCTTCCACCTGTTTTCTTTTTTGATACACTTCGTTATTCCAGCCGTCCTGTTCTTCTATTTCATCAGCATAATACACAAATTTATCAGCAGATAGTTTGATGGTAATGCCAACAGTATGTGCCAGTAGTGTTTTGTAGATGGCAAGTGCTTTATCAGCTCCCAACGATTTTGCGAGGCGTGTTTTTACTTTGCCCAGTATGGGCCTTCTTACAAAAATGATAATGGCGTGGGATGTCATTGTTTGGTTTGGGGTATTGTTAATTGCTTGCTGGTTTTTGATTCGACTTTCGAATTTGAGACCGTAATTCATGGGCTCTATTCCTCTTTTCTTTTCACTACAAGAAACCAATCGTTATCAAGGGGAAGATAGCCCATATCGTAGCAAAAAAAATAAGTGTTGCCTTTTTTGTTGTTGTACTGGTGTGTAAAATATTTAAACTGGAAACCGAGCTGAAGGAGTTTATCCCTATTGGTCTTTACCATTTCTTCTCCATTATTCAAGAGCCCTTCTAAGATGCGCCTGTTTTTACCCAGGGCATTATTAATGTTGCGTACAAGGTTGGTAGTAACCGATTTTAGTTGGTTATTATAGTTGTTCCTGCAATAATCATCGCAAAATTTCTTGTCTACCCGGCCTTTTACCGGCTTGCTGCAAGTAAGGCATAACGTGGGGGATGAATTGGCTGTCATATAGGCTGGTATTGATGTGTAGCCGAAAGATATAAATAATAATTTATAAATACAAGCGTTTACAAACGGCTATATCCGTCTATAAACGATTAAAATACGAGTCGGGTTTGCCGGTGGTTGTTCCTTTGTGTTGTTGATGGAATGAAACGAATTGCTCCTCCAACAAAAATCAATAACAATTTTTAACCGCCTGCTCCAATAAAGAAAAGGCACAAATTTTACAGCTATGTACGCATTAAAAAACAAAGTTCAACTGATTGGAAATTTAGGTAACGCACCGGAAGTACGCAACACAGAAAGCGGCAAAAAGCTGGTTCGTTTTTCAGTAGCAACAAACGAAAAGTATCGCAACGCCAAGGGCGAGCAGGTAACCGAAACACAGTGGCACAATTTAATTGCATGGGGTGCTGTGGCCGAGATCGTAGAAAAATACCTTGGCAAGGGCAGCGAAGTTGCTGTAGAAGGTAAATTGATAAACCGCAATTATACCGATAAGGAAGGCAACAAAAAATACATCACCGAGATTCAGGTAAACGAGATCCTGATGCTTGGCAGCAAGGCCTCTGCCTGAGTTTTAGGTTTAGTAAAAAGGCGGGCGCATAAATTAGCCCGCCTTTTTTATAATCAATTTAAAATGCCCGCTTTTAATTCGGCGCTGTATTAAACAGATGAAAGGCTTATCATTAACTTTGAAGGGTGAAACCGTCACTTATTCTTTACCAGAAATATTAGAAGATGCAAACAATTGAAATAAACGACACATTCGAACTGGCACTGCGGTTTGTTACGGAAACAAGTGAAAATATATTCCTGACAGGTAAAGCCGGTACAGGTAAAACAACCTTTTTAAAATACCTGAAAGATCATTGCGCCAAAAACATCGTGGTAGCTGCTCCTACAGGTGTGGCAGCCATCAATGCCGGTGGTGTGACTTTGCATAGCCTTTTTCAGTTGCCTTTTCACCCGTTTTTACCCACCCGCCAGCATAAAGAAGAATTGCTAGGAAAATTAAAATTTACCCGGCAGCGGTTGCAATTGCTGCGCAAGATGGAATTGCTGGTTATAGACGAGATCAGTATGGTTAGGGCAGATGTTATGGATGCCATCGATACCATCCTGCGGTCGGCTCGCAGGAACCACGAGGCGCCGTTCGGGGGGGTTCAGCTACTTTGCATCGGTGATTTGTACCAGTTACCGCCCGTTGCCCAACATCATGAATGGTCAATATTACAGGAATACTATGGCTCCCCTTTCTTTTTTGAAAGTATGGTGATTAAGGAGCAGATGCCTTTGTTAATCGAATTAACGACGATATACCGGCAAAAAGAAGATTCATTTGTCCGATTGCTGAACAAGGTTCGGAACAACGATATGGATGCCGATGACTTCGAGGACCTGCATATGCGTTATGATCCTGGTTTCAGGCCAGGGTACGATGATAATTACATTACCTTAACCTCTCACAATAAGCAGAGCGACCAGATCAATACCAATGAACTGGAAAAACTCCTGAAGCCGGCTTTTACCTATGCTGCAGAGATTGAAGGAGAGTTTTATGAGAATACTTACCCGGCGGAGGCATCCTTGCTGTTAAAAGAAGGTGCCCAGGTGATGTTCCTTAAGAATGACAGCATATCCAAGCGGTATTTTAATGGAAAGATCGGTGTGGTTAAATCGCTGGATAAAGACGAAATCATCGTTTCCTGCGACGATGTTGATATTAATGTAAGTAAAGAAACCTGGGAAAACTCCCGATACAGCTTAAACCGGGAGGATGGCAAGCTGGAACAGGAAACGCTGGGTAGCTTTACTCAATTTCCCCTGCGTTTGGCCTGGGCCATTACCATACATAAAAGCCAGGGCCTTACTTTCGAAAATGTGATGATTGATGCCGGAGCTGCCTTTAGCAGTGGTCAGGTATACGTTGCACTGAGCAGGTGTACCAGCCTGGAAGGTATCGTTTTGTTATCCCGCATACCTACCACAGCTATCCTGAGCAACGAACATGTTATAAGGGGCCAGCAAACTTTAACCCACCGGGGCTCCTTGGCAGAACGGTTTGAAGGAGCACGCCAGGTGTTTACACAGCAACTGATGGAAGCTATTTTTTCCTTTAATGCTATTGAAACAGCCATTAAGCAGTTGCTGTACCACGTAAAACAGCATAGTCAACAATTAAACACCGCAGGTATTGAGTGGGCGGTTGAGCTGGACCAACGTTTCCAGTCTGACAGACAGGTTGGCCTCAAATTCATTGGCCATATTGCGGTTATGATGAAAGAGGAAGGCATTATTGAAAAGAACGAAGCGCTGCAGAAAAGAATTATGGATGCTGCAGGCCATTTTGAGAGCCGATTGCTTGCTTATCTAAATAGTGTAAAACAGCACCCTATAATTACCGAGCACAGGGAAGCCTCGGCAAATTTAAACGAGGCGCTGCAGGAAACAGCTTTGGCTTTTTATACAGCGCATTATTACATTAACTATTGTAAGCAACCGTTTGAAGTGGGTAGTTTTCTACGGCATAAGATCGATTTTGCGGTACCACGCTTTAACTTAAGCGCTTATGCCAGCGGCAAAAAACAGGTGGCAGATGTGGCCAACAGCGAATTGTTTGATACGCTGAAACGCTGGCGGGACATGACTTGCGAGGAAACCGGGCAACCAATATTTATGATTGCCAACCAGAATTCATTAATAGAATTAAGCACCTACTTGCCGCTGAATAAAAAAGAGCTGACCCGCATAACTGGTTTTGGAAAAGCCAAAGCAGAAAAGTATGGAGATGATATTCTTTCTGCTATTGAAAGCTATTGCAGCACCTATAATATTCCTGGTAACATGGATGCCTACCCGAAAAATGCTGCAAAAGAAAAGAAACCTTCAAAGTCCAAAGTTGACACCAAAAAAGAGAGTTACGATTTGTATCGGGGAGGCAACAGTATTAAAGAAATTGCGGCAGCACGAAACTTAACGGTTGCAACGATTGAAGGTCATTTGGCTCATTATATTGAAAACGGCGAAATTGACCTGGTTGATCTGCTCCCTAACGACAAAATAGAGCTAATACTTAAGGCATTAAATGAAAATGACGGTGCAGGCATTCAGGTGATTAAGGAGCATTTGCCTGCTTCTATCAATTATGGTGATATAAAAATGGTGATAGCATCTGAGAAATTTGCCAATCAACAGCCTTAACTGCTAATATCTGGCTTCTTTTAGCCCGTTTTCATTAAAAAGGCTACTTTTTTTATATATTATATATAAATATAATACAAACTACTACCTTCCCATAAACAGCATCAGAATCTGCACATCACTAGGATTTACCCCTGAAATACGGGAAGCCTGCCCCAGCGTGCGTGGTTGTATCTTCATAAACTTTTGCCTTGCTTCGTTGCTTAATGAAACCAGTTTATCGTAGTTGAAGTTGTCAGGGATGCTAAGATCTTCCAACTGGCTCATTTTATTCACCAGTTCCTTCTCCTTTTCAATATAAGTTCCATATTTCACCTGTATCTCAGCCTGTTCAAGGGTTTCCGCATCAAAATCTTTTAGTTGATCGGCCAATTGAGGGGTAACCGCCATTAACGCCGGCAGGCTTACACCTGGGCGTAGCAGAATCTGTGCTGCCTTTTGGCGAGAGATTAAAACTGCAGATCCGATATCTGTTAGGTAATTTTCCGAAGCGGCGGGTTCAATATTGGTTTGCGTCAGCAAATCTTTGATCGTTTGCACATTCCTCCTTTTTTCCACTACCCTATCCATTCTTAGCTGGCTGGCCAGACCTACCTTATAGCTGATTTCTGTCAGCCTCAAGTCGGCATTATCCTGCCGTAATAAAGTTCTAAATTCAGCTCTGCTGGTAAACATGCGGTATGGTTCGTCTGTCCCCTTATTGATCAGGTCATCAATTAATACCCCGATATAAGCTTCACTTCGCTTCAATATCACCGGTTCTTGTTCAATTACAGCCTGGTGAGCATTAATTCCTGCCATCAATCCCTGACAGGCAGCCTCTTCATAACCGGTAGTTCCGTTTATCTGTCCGGCAAAAAACAGGTTTTTAATCTTTTTAGTTTCAAGTGAGTGCGTAAGCTGGGTTGGTGGAAAGAAGTCATATTCGATAGCATATCCCGGACGAAACATCTTGCAATGTTCAAAACCTGGTACCTTTTGCAAGGCTTTCAATTGTACATCCTCAGATAAAGAGGTACTAAAACCATTTACATAGATTTCCACTGTGTTCCAGCCTTCCGGCTCCACAAAAAGCTGGTGACGGTCCCTTTCTGCAAAACGATTTATTTTATCCTCTATACTAGGACAATACCGCGGGCCGGTTCCTTGTATCCTTCCCTGGAACATCGGGCTGTTCTCAAAGCCGGTTCTTAAAATATCATGTACCTCTTCATTTGTATAGGTTATCCAGCAGCTTCGTTGATCAGCCGCTTTCAAGGCTGGTTTCTCCAGGAAACTAAATCCCACAATTTCCTGGTCACCGTCCTGCTTTTCCATTTTACTATAGTCGAGACTCCTTCCATCTAACCTGGGAGGTGTACCTGTTTTTAAACGATCGCTTTCAAAACCAAGGCTAACCAATTGTTCTGTGATACCGGTAGCTGCTTTTTCAGCTACTCTTCCGCCGCCGAAATTCTTCTGCCCAATATGTATTACACCGTTTAAAAAAGTTCCGTTTGTTAGCACTACTGAAGTAGAACGAATCTCGTGGCCCATACCTGTCACCACGCCTTTTACCCTATCATCCTCCACTATAAGGCCATGCACCATGTCCTGGTAAAAATCAATATTAGGGGTCTGCTCCAGCATTTCCCGCCAGGTACTGCTAAACAATGCACGATCGCTTTGCACCCTAGGGCTCCACATCGCTGGCCCTTTAGACCTGTTCAACATACGAAACTGTATCATGCTTCTATCAGTAACTATACCGCTATAGCCACCCATTGCATCAATTTCCCTAACGATCTGCCCTTTCGCAATACCTCCCATAGCAGGGTTACAGCTCATTTGGGCTATTGTTTGCATATTCATGGTAATTAACAGCACTTTACTACCCATATTAGCTGCTGCTGCTGCTGCCTCACAACCGGCATGACCGGCACCAACAACTATAACATCATACTTATTAATCATGCCGCAAAGGTACTAAACGGGGAGATTGTAAAGAAAAGAGTTACCGCAAGGGGAATGTTAATCAATGTTCCACATGAAACATTACTAGCTGATTGTTTATTGCTCCATGTTGAATATTTACCTGGGAGATGTAAATTTATGCTCCACGTGGAACATTAAAATATAAGGAAAGATAATGTTCCTCTTTTGCTGTCATGATCGACCGTTCTTTCTTTGTTTTATCCTTGTGTCCGCACAAATGAAGGATTCCATGAAACATAACACGGTGTAATTCTCTTTCAATAGTTGTATTAAACCGGGATGCGTTGGTTCGGATAGTATCGGCACTTATGTATATCTCCCCTACCACAGGGCTTTTTATATCCGCCATGCTGAAAGTGATGATATCTGTAAAGTAATCGTGTTGAAGAAACGATCGGTTAATTTCAAGCAAGTAAGAATCAGAACAAAATATAAAGTCGATCATGTTTGCCTCGATGTGCTCAGCCTCAAAAATCGAATCAATGAATACTTTTAATCGTTGGCGGTTTCGTAAAGCAATAGGTGCTAAAAAGTTAAAACTAATTCTCATGGAGATATTTCTAATATCGAAATTAATACCTTTTACATTAAACTTACCTTTGACGCTCAGAAAGTATAGATCCCAATGTATAAAAAGCTCTCGGAAATTAAGATAGGTAAGTCGGCAATTATAAGGTCATTTGAAAGCAATGACATTTTCTTAAAGTTGATGGAAATGGGTTGCGTGCCAGGTGAGACAATTAAAGTCGACCAGATTGCACCTTTCCGGGATCCAATCTCTATATCTGTGGCGGGTTATCATCTAAGCCTTCGTCTTAATGAAGCAGACAATATAATTGTAGAAGAAATCTAAATGATGCCATGAAGATCGGTCTCTATTTTGGATCCTTTAATCCTGTACATAACGGTCATCTCATCATCGCCAACCATATTCTGAATGAGGGAAACCTGGATGAAATATGGTTTGTAATTTCACCGCAAAATCCATTTAAAAAGGCAAATTCCTTATTAAACGAGCAACATAGGTTAAACCTGGTACAAATTGCTATTGATGGATCAGACAGATTAAAGGCGAGTAATATTGAATTCAAATTACCCAAACCGTCTTACACGGTGCAAACCCTTACCTACCTGAAAGAGAAATACCCAAAGCACGAATTTACTATCATTATCGGTAGCGATGGATTCAGCAATATCGCCAGTTGGCAGAATGCACAGGTCATCTTAAATAACTATCCAATCTTTATTTACAAACGGCCTGGATTTGAAATAAGTGAAACTCATGGGGCAGATATCACCCTCATGGAAGCCCCCCTTTTAGAAATTTCGAGTACGCATATACGTAAGTTAATTAAGGATAATAAATCTATCCGTTTCCTCGTTCCGGATTCCGTTAAAGATGAAATTGAAAAAGAACAGTATTACAAATCGGTATTAGAAAACCCATCCTAGCATAAGACAACAAAGTACAATTACCGGGGCCGGTAACCTGGTCATGCGCAGCGCAATAAAAGTACCTGCAATCACCATTAAACTCAGCATTAAATGCATATTGAAATCATTAAACGGTAATCCTTTTAAAAGATATAAACCGGCTGCCCACATTACTCCTACAACCACAGCATTGATCCCTTCCAGAGCCCGAAAGACCACCACGTATTTTTTTAAATATTGCCAGACCGGGAAAAAGAAAAGAATCAATAATGCACTAGGCAGAAAGATGGCTACTGTACCTATAATGCAACCCAGCAACTGTTTGCTGTAACCTTCATCTTTCAATGCCATTCCGCCGGTGAAAGAAGCCACAGAAAAAACCGGTCCAGGTATAGCCCTTACTATACCATAACCTGTTAACAGGTCACCCTTTTCAATCTTAATTGCATTTGGGTTTTTTTCCTGCACCCTTGGAGATTGTGGCCTTGCCACATATTGATCTAGCATCAGGGGTAACAGTACATCACTACCACCAAAAACAATACTTCCAAAACGATAAAAATTCTCAAACAGGTTATAGGCTTTTCTGTTCTCCCACTCCTGCTTACGGGCTGTCTCACTTAGAAAACCAGCTATAATAAACACGAGGCCGAACAACCATATATTGGTCCATCTAATTTGTTTGGGCTTAATTACTTCTTTCTCCGGTATACGCTTATCACTCATATTCGTGGCGATACCACCGCAAACAATCAGCACAGGAAATATCCATGGAATCTTAAAAAGAAAAAAGCTGATGATCATAGAAACCAACATGATCACCTGTGTTATAAGGTTCTTAATAGAAATTGAAAAGGTTCTTACCGCAGCAAACAACAAGAACCCAATAGCCATTGGTTCAATATATTTAAGGATGCCACCAGTAAGATTCTTATGCGGTGTAAGCGTTAGTAAAAAAGAAAAGGCACCCATTAAAATACAGGCTGGTGTTAACCATATCAGCAGCGTTAAGACTGCCAAAGGCACACCTCCCCTTTTAAAGCCGATTAGCGTGATGGTTTGTGTACTGGATGCACCTGGCAACATTTGGCAGAAAGCTGTGTATTCCATCAACTCCTGCTCTGTAACATCCCGCCGCTTATGCACAAAAGTTTTGAACATCATTCCCAAATGCCCCTGTGGACCGCCAAATGCAGTAATACTGTAAAAAAATACAGCTTTTAAAAAAGGTATATGCCTGATGATGTTCAATCGTGTAAATAAAAAACCATTCTTTTTAGGAATGGCTAATATAATTTTATTTTTTCAATCCTATCTCAACAAGTCGCTCGTGAAGGTATTCCCCGGCGGTTGCTTCATCGTACTGTTCGGGATGATCGTCATCAATGCAATTAGCAAGACATTTTAAACTCATACTGCTTTTTGGATGCAAAAAGAATGGTATAGAAAACCTGCTGGTATGCCAGAATTCTTCTCTTGGATTTACCACCCGGTGGGTCGTGCTCCTTAATTTATTATTGGTGAGCCGCTGCAACATATCACCAACATTTACAACTATTTGCTCGGGTAAAGAAGTCACAGGAACCCATTCATTTTTCTTACTCAATATTTCCAAACCATCTGCGGAGGCCCCTATCAGCAAAGTAATGAGGTTAATATCTTCATGTTGCTCGGCCCTGATGGCAGACTTTGGTTTCTCAGTTATGGGTGGATAATGAATAGCCCTGATAATAGAATTACCATTAAAAACAAACTCATCAAAATAATGCTCATCAAGGTTAAGGAATAAAGCAATTGCCTGCAACAAAGCCGTACCCGAATTTTCGAAAGCACGGTAAGCATCATCAAATACTTCATTAAATTCTTCAACCTGTTTCACCCTTAAATTATTAGGATACAGTTCCTCCACAAAATTGTTCCTGGCTATTTGCCCGTACTGGAAAAACTCTTTCAGGTCTGGCGCATCGCTGCCCTTTGCATGTTCCTTACCAAAACTGGTATAACCTCTTTGCCCGGCAAGGTCTTTCAATTCATAGGTTTTCTTTTGCTCTAAAGGAAGCGAAAAAAACTGCTGTACTTTTTCGTAAAGCGAATCAATTAACTCATTTGAAATACCATGATTTTTAACAGCCACAAAACCTACCGTTTCGTAAGCTTTTCCCAAATCCTGTACAAAAGCATTTTTCCTTGCAGGATATCCACTCAAAAAATCGGCAAGATCCACTGCGGGTATCGACATATAATTCCTGTTTTAAATTTTTGAACTTATTATAAACCATAACGGGCGCTTATCTCCAACATCCTTTCAATAGGTTTTTTAGCCGCTAACCTTAATTCTTCATCCATCAGTATCTCAGGCGTTTCGTATTTCAAACATAGATACAATTTTTCTAATGTATTTAATTTCATATATGGGCAATCATTGCAGGCACAACTATTATCGGGCGGTGCAGGAATAAAAGTCTTTTGCGGACTGGCCTTTTGCATCTGGTGCAGTATACCAGCCTCTGTAGCCACTATAAACTCCTGACTGGTATCCACCTGCGAAAACTTTAATAATGCCGTGGTACTCCCTATATAGTCTGCAACGGCTAATACAGGTTCTTCGCACTCCGGGTGTGCTATTACTTTTGCATTTGGATGACGGATCTTTAATTTAGTTATCTTCTGCAGGCTGAATATTTCATGTACCATACATGCACCGTTCCAAAGTAACATATTACGACCAGTTTGCTTGTTGATGTAAGCTCCAAGGTTTTTATCGGGTGCAAAGATAATGGGTTGGTCTTTAGGTAAGCTCTCTACAATTTTTTGTGCATTACTGCTGGTGCAAATAATATCACTTAAGGCTTTCATGCCTGCGCTGCAATTGATATAGGTAATCACCAGGTGATCCGGGTGTTTATCCTTAAATGCTTTAAACAGCGCTGGTGGTGCAGAATCACTCAACGAACAACCTGCTTTCAGATCAGGTAGAAATACTTTTTTACCCGGATTCAGGATCTTGGCGGTTTCCGCCATAAAATGAACACCGGCAAAAACGATGATGTCAGCCTTAGTACTTGCGGCCTGCTGCGCCAGCCCAAGGCTATCGCCGATGTAATCTGCCACATCCTGTATATCGGGCTCCTGGTAGTAATGCGCCAGGATCACAGCATTCTTTTCTTTTTTGAGTTTTTCAATCTCTGCAAAAAGATCAAGGGTCGGATCCAGTTCCATATCCAGGAACCCTTTTTCCTTTACCGCATTCTCTATTTCTTCATTGTGTATATCTACCATAATATGTATTAATACTATTTATTTATATAATCCCCTATTACTATTAGGGCTGTTAATATGTGGGTATTTCACTTTTTGTAGCTATTGTAAAATTAAAAGTTTTCTCTTTTCCACGTCCATCCACAGGCTATTAACATTATTCCTAGAGAGCATATCAGTTACAACACCCCGATGAACATTGATTTCTATAAAATATATTACCAGGTATTTAACATTGGTTAATAAAAAATAGAGAGGATAACTAAATGAAGTTTTTTTTTAAAAAAGCTGTGAATAGCATCCGCATAATTTGGGACTAACTCGCCTGTTTTGCCAGCACCCTTCAATATGCCCCATTTTGCCAGCCAATTACTACCAGTGTCCGGATAATAAAATAGCCTTTATCCACACAAAAACATCGTTGCCAACATAGGCTGTTGATAAGCTACTTATTAAAGAAAATCGGCATCTCCTGTTTTTACCAGGTCACTTTTATTGAAAGTAGAAGCCGGCCGCATTATCCAAAGATTATCCACAGTAGAGTTATTCAATGTTAATATCCTTTTTTCCCCTATTTTTGCCCTCCAAAATTAATCAATTAATCAGATGCAAATTATTCAAAGTATTCGTGATAGAGGTGCGGCCATTACAGTAACTGTTATTGTATTATGCCTTATTGGTTTTGTATTGATGGATGCCAAACAAGGTAACAACCAGCTTTTTGGCTCACTAGCTCAAAATGTTGGAAAAGTAAACGGTGAGGGTATCACGCTTGCTGAGTTTAATAAAAGAGTGAACGAAGCGGAACTGCAGGAACAGCAGCGGAGTGGCCAACGCCCAAGCGGCACCAGGGCTAACCAGTTAAGAGAACAGGTATGGAACACGCTGGTGGCAGAGAAAATATTTTTTGCAGAAGCTGAAAAACTGGATATTGAATTTACGCCAAAAGAATTGTCTGCTATATTATTAAGCAGCGATCAAAATAACCCGTTCATGCAACAACAGGGTATGGTTGATCCCACTACCGGCCAACTAGATATTAGTAAAGCACAGGAAGCCCTGCGTAATATTAAGAAGATGAAGGGTGAGCAAAAAGAAGCCGTAAATGCTGAAATTGTTAATCCGCTGAAATTGTCGTCTATTGTTTCTAAGTACAGCGGGTTGCTAAACGGCGGCGCTTATTATCCTAAATGGATGCAGCAGAAAGAAGCTATTCAAAGTAAAAACTTTGCACAGATATCATATGTAGCGGTTCCTTACAACGAAGTTTCTGACAGCGCCGTAAAAGTTTCTGATGCAGACGTAGATGCTTATGTAAGCAAGCACAAAGATTTATTTAAGCAGGAAGCAGGCAGGATAATCTCTTATGCAACCTTCAGTCAATTGCCCAACAGCGAAGATAGCCTGAGTGTAAGGACACAGGTTGAAAGCCTGAAAGGTACTTTTGAAACAGATAGTAATGCGCAAGCTTTTGTTGCCCGCAATGCATCATTGATCGATTTTCAGGATAACTATCTACCAAAATCAAAAATTCAATCAAGCCTTACAGACAGTATCATTCAAATGCCGGTAGGTTCAGTTTACGGACCATACCTTGACAATGGAGCATACGTGTTGGCAAAAAATCTTGGCAGCAAGCAATTACCCGACAGCGTTAGAGCCCGTCATATATTAATACCAACCGTAAACCCCCAAACCGGTGAAGCACTGTATCCCGATTCAACAGCAAATAGAATTGCGGACAGTATCTTAACAGCGGTAAAAGGCGGTGCTGACTTTGCAGCACTTGCAGTAAAATATTCTTCTGACGGAAGTAAAGATAAAGGTGGCGATCTTGGCACATTTGGATATGGAACAATGGTGCCGGAGTTTAATGATTTTACTTTTACAAAAACTGTTGGATCGAAAGATGTGGTTAGAACCCAATACGGTTACCATGTTATTGATATCCTAAACCAAAAAGATTTTAAGCCGGCTTATAAAATAGCATTCGTAGCTAAAGAAATTTATCCAAGCGATGTTACGATCAATAATGCCAGCCTGCAGGCAACTAAAGCTTCTGCGCAAACAAATGCAGCCGAATTAGCCAAGTTCCTGAAGGAAAACGGCAACAGTATGATTCAAAGCCCTACTATCATTAAAGAGAATGATTATTCTGTAGGGTCACTTGAGGAAGCAAGGCAATTGGTACGTTGGGTGTTTGAGGCAGACAAAGGAGACGTAAGCGAGCCCTTCAGTATTGGTGACCAGTTTGTGGTGGCTGTTGTAGAAAAGGTATATAAAGAGGGTGTACAGGATGCCGGCACTGCAAGAAGCGGTGCTGAAGCTATCATCCGTAATGAAAAGAAAGCCGAGGTCATTAAAAAGAAACTGGGCAGCAGTCCATCACTAGAGGCAGCAGCATCAGCTTATGGTAAACAAGTGTTGCAGGCAGGTGCCGATTCTTCCCTAACGTTCACCTCCCAGATCATTAATGGTATTGGGGTAGAACCTAAAATGATCGGCGCTTCATTTAACAAAGCTTATCAAACCAAACCCACACCACCATTTGCAGGAACAAGTGCCGTATATGTTGTAAAAGTAAACAGCATCGGTACAAAACCAGCAGATGCACCTGATATGGTTCAGCAGCAAGCGGCCAGCCGTTTATCTGCCATCCGCAGCCAAACCAATAACTGGTATGAAGCTTTAAGAAAGCAGGCTGATGTAAAAGATAACAGGAGTAAACTGTTCTAAAAAAATTCCTTAAAACGCATATACAAGTGCCGGTCCTTTTATCAGGGCCGGCATTTTTGTTTTAAATTGCAGTATGAGCGATATATTGGTAAACAAAGTAGCAGAAAGCGGTATCATCACCCTTAACCTGGAATCGTATTATACCAAAGAACCGGTTACGGTATTTGATATGAAAGATTACCTTTTTATGGGATTGATATTAAAAGAAAAGGATTACCGGGAATCGTTGAAGACCATTGATCTTTCCCTTTATGAAAACAAGATTGTTACATTAACCTGCACCGCAGATGCGGTAATTCCTGTGTGGGCGTATATGTTGGCGGCGAGTATATTGCAGCCTGTGGCCTTTGCCGTATATTTTGGCACAGCAGCCGAAACCACCCAAACCATACTGCTGAAAAATATTGAGCAGATAAACCCTAGGGACTTTGAAGATAAAAGAGTGGTAGTAAAAGGTTGCGGCGAGCTGCCTGTTACGGAGGCCGCTTACGTTACAATTACACGCTTACTAAGGCCGGTTGCAAAAAGCATTATGTATGGCGAACCTTGCAGTACTGTGCCTGTATTTAAGAAACCAATGGTAAAATCTTAAAGAGGGTAACTTTTTACCTCGTTTAATTAATAGCGTCCACGATTGCGATCGTTAAAGTCGCGGCCGCCGCCACCTCCACCACCGCCGCGGTAACCACCACCACCAGAAGATGGAGGACCGCTTCTTTCTTCCGCTTCTTTTACAACAAGAGGTTTTTTACCCAGCGAAATGCCATTCATACTTTCCAGCGCATCCGTTCCTTCTTCCCGGTTGGGCATTTCAACAAAGCCAAATGCACGGCTCTTACCAGTCTCACGGTCTATAGCAACTTTTGCTGAACTCACCGTTCCGAATTTTTCAAAAATCTCTTCCAGTTCGGCGTCATCAAGGTCGTAAGGAAGGCCTGCTACAAATAGCTTCATATTGAGGTAATTTTATGTAAATGTATAAAACTTATGCATTCGCCTATATTTATCGGCACGGTATTTTTATAGGCTAATATAAACAACCAACTATATGAATAAACTTATAAGGGGATTAATTGCAGGATATGGTGCAAAGAAACTGGGCGGCGGCTGTATTAGCACCATTATCGTATTCTTAATAATATGGTGGGCACTAGGTAGTTGTTAAGGCTCACCTTTTATGTAGTGCCCGGGCGGTAAACCGTCCGGGCATCAATTTTTTACCTGTTAACTAATTCACGATCTTTATCAGCATTCCCTTTGTAACTGCGTCTGTTTGCAACATACCGTTCAAGATTGCGTGCTCTTCCATTTTTTGGTCTGCAACTTTGTAATATGTTAGCGCCTGCTTTAGAGTGCCGTTTGCCGCCACGGTTTTAATTCTCACCCGCTCTGGCTGCTTATTTAGTTTTGAAGCTTCCGTTAATTTTTTAAAGCTTTCCATGCTATTAGTAAAAAATCCGGCATAATTATTAAAAGTTGTTGCGGCCGAAACGCCCATCATGTTATAAATAATACCATCGTAAGAAATCATATAAGACATCACCCGTATGGCAGGCTGTTGTTGAGTGGCCGGCGCCTCGGCCACCAGCACGAGTGCATCTAATCCGTTTACATACTGATTGCGGGAATTGATCAATTGAAGGTTATTATTTTGTATAAATGCCTGGCCTGCTTCCTGTAAAGTTTTGGCAGGTGCCAGAGAAAATATCATGAGTGCCTGCCCGTCTTGTGGAGCCATTTGCACTTGTTGAGGCGAATTCTGGTATTTCCAGGATTGCGGTACGTTGAACTGGAACTTCAACCCGGGATGATAGAATATACTGTTTTCCAGGAATCCCTGCCGGGGATCTTCTCCATATACCAGCCCCTCTATTCTACGCAAATAACTATCCCTGTTCACTTGCGGATTAGCCAGCTTTAATTGCTGCTGCCACTCTGTTGCCAGTTTGTTTACGGTAACATTCCTGTCTCCAGGATTCGGGTGAGTTGAAAGGAAGTCTGGCAAAGCCGCCTGGCCTGAGGACTCGCTTTTTCGTGATAAGGTGTTGAAAAAATCAGCCATTTCGTGGGCATCGTAATTTATCTTGGACGAATACTCTACACCCAGTTCATCGCTTTGTCTCTCTGCATCCCTGCCATATTTAAGGAACAATAATCCAAGGCCTTGCGAAGCCTGTTCTGCAAACCTTCCTAACTCAGGTTTAATAATAATACCGGCAATAAGACCAAGCTGTCCAAACAGCTGCCTGCTTTGCTGCACCACGGTGTGGCGGGCGGTGATGTGACCAATTTCGTGACCGAGTACACCGGTAAATGCGGCCTCGTTATTAAAATGTGCCATAATGCCCCTGGTAAAATAAACATAGCCACCCGGCACAGCAAATGCGTTGAGTACCTCGGAGTCTACAATCTTAAATTCATAATCAAGATTAGGGCGGTGAGAGATGGCTGCCATAGCCTTGCCCTTCTGGGTAATAAAATCCTGCAGGCCTTTATCGTCGTATAACCCAAACTGGGCAATGATCTGGGGATCTGCTTCTTTTCCCATTTGAATTTCCTGCGCTTCGCTTACCAGCACCACCTGATTTTTACCGGTTACAGGGTTACGTGCGCAACCACTAAAAAAAATAAACGAGCAACCGAGTGCTACATACATTATTAAATGCTTCATGATAATAATTTTTTGATTAAGGCTTCCAGCCCTGGGTTATGTATTAGTATTATGCAATAATTATTCCCTAAAGCCACGATTAAAAAATCTTTATGTTGTTTGCTACAGGAAGGTGGGGAAAGTGGCATCCATCCGCTTCAGCATCATCAGGTTTTTCTTTGCAGCTTTTAAATGTAGCCAGCCTTCTCTTATTCCCCACACCTTTTCACCATGTTGATGATTATAGCGGGAGATGCGGGCCATCATTTTCCAATGATGCAGAATTATGCGGCAAGCCTGCAACAGCGAATAATTATTGGCGTATACATGCTGAGTACCGGCCCCGGCCCCATTGAACTCGAGTATGGAAAAATTTTTTCCGGCCTTGAGGTCTGCTACACTCTTACATTTGATATCATAACGACCGTATAAGAATTTCCCCGAATAATGGCTGAGGTCATCAAAAAAACGTTGTAACCCCTGGTCTATTTCATGATCAATGCCCAACAGTTTACCACCCTGTATCCTGTTGCTGGCATGAGACAGGTAATACTGGGTACCCTGCGGTAAAATTTTGTGTAATCTTTCCTTGTGGCGGGTAATAATTTCTTCTCTTTTAAATTTGATGCCCTCATGTTCCTGTATCAATGCTGCAATGTTTTTAACAGCATCACCGGTTATGTATGGAGGTTCTTTTTTCAGAAAACCTGAAATGGTTCCCTTTTGTTCATTGGGCATCCGGTAATAAAAAGCACTTATTTCCAATGGGTAATCTATCAGTTCCTGTACCAGGTACTCTATGGGTATGGTTTCATGGTATTGCCTTAGCTGCGCTGTATTGGAGATCTTGCGGAACATAAAGCCCATCATACCAACATTTGGTTTTACAATAAAAGGATAGCTGAAACCGGCCTCCGCCACCATCTCATCTACCTTTTTGAAATTTTCGCCTGGTTGTATGTAAATAGTACGAGGATAGGTGCCCGGCGGTAGTTGTTCATACATTTCCCTTTTACCTTCTCCTTCAAATCCTCCAAAAGTTAAGGTAGGATTAGAAGCAGTAAAAAACCATGGAGTACCAGACCTTATGCAATGCCAAACCCATGCCGGTGATATGGGTAAATATTTTACATGGTGATGCCATGTTTCCCAGTTTTTGATACGATAAAAAAATGCTTCAAGATTCATAAAGACGCAAAAATAGAAGAGTTTAAGTTGATGTTCCGATATTTGTATAGGCTGGTAAAGGCAAACTACCTGACAAAAAATTTACAAAACCGTTCGTATAAAAATAAAAAATCATGAAAAAAATATGCTACCTCGGATTGATAATATTTTTTTCCGCCTGTAACCAGCAGGAGGAAAAAGAACCGGCTCCTTTACCAGAGCAACCACCGGAAGCAACAACAGATTCCCTACAGATCGTAAAAGGGGAGGCTAAACTATATGTTTGGAAAAACGATGCTGATTATACCCGCAGAAAAAATTCGGAAATAAACGTAGCCAGTATAAATGCAGATAGCCTTATAAAAGGCCTCAATCAAATGTATGAAAATGTTTACCTGCAAAAAGACAAGCAGAGCAACGATACCCTGTATACTTTTATTAAGGACAGTGAGTTTCTAACAAACCGTATGGGATCTACCGGGGCGGAAGTATACGTGGCTGATGTAGTAATGAACCTTACCGAAGTACCGGGTATTAAATATGTGCATATCGATTTGCAGGAAGGAAGCCATATGCAGCCCGGCACCTGGAGCAGGACTAACTTTGCCAGGTACAAAGTAGTAGAATAATAGGCCTGTTCAGCAATTTATCTCTGCTTTTTGATTTCTATCTTTGTCGTTTAATTTAAAAAATAATATGTTTAATAAGAGAACCAAAATAAAGGCATTGTTGCAAAACGATGCCACGGATTATGAAGCAACAGTAATGGGTTGGGTACGCACTTTCAGGAACAACCAGTTTATTGCATTAAATGACGGAAGCACCAACAATAACCTGCAGGTGGTTGCCACGCTTGGTTTGCTGGACGAGCAAATATTAAAACGTATTACTACCGGTGCAGCTATTAAAGCAACCGGCAAAATAATTGCCTCTTTGGGAAAAGGACAAAAAGTAGAAATGCAAGCCAGTTCTGTAGAAGTGCTGGGCGATAGTGATGCCGAAAAATATCCCTTGCAACCTAAAAAACATAGCCTCGAATTTTTAAGAGAGATCGCACACCTTCGTTTTCGTACAAATACTTTCGGCGCTATCTTCAGGGTGCGCCATACTTTAGCTTTTGCCGTACACAAGTTTTACAACGATCGTGGTTTTGTGTATATGCATACACCCATTATTACCGGCAGCGATGCTGAAGGAGCAGGAGAAATGTTCCAGGTAACTACCTTACCCCTGGATGGCACCGCACCAAAGAATGATGATGGCAGCATTAATTTTAAAGAAGACTTTTTTGGCCGCAGCACTAATCTTACTGTTAGTGGCCAGTTGGAAGGCGAGCTGGCAGCAACAGCTTTTAGTGATATCTACACTTTTGGTCCTACTTTTCGTGCAGAGAACAGTAATACCACCCGCCACCTGGCAGAATTCTGGATGATAGAGCCAGAAGTAGCATTTGCAGACCTGGAAGATAACATGAACCTTGCAGAGGAATTCATCCGTAACATTATTGGCTATGCGATGGAGCATAACAAGGAGGATCTTGATTTCCTTGCCCAGCGCCTTGCAGAAGAAGATAAAATGAAACCCCAGGCAGAAAGAAGTGAAATGGGATTGATAGAAAAACTGGAGTTTGTAGTGAACAACGATTTTGAAAGGGTTACTTATACAGAAGCCATCGATATTTTAAGAGAAAGCAATCACAACAAAAAGAAGAAATTTAAATACCTCGTAAATGAATGGGGTATCGATCTGCAGAGTGAACACGAGCGTTACCTTGTAGAAAAGCATTTTAAAAAGCCGGTGATTCTTACCAACTATCCCAAAGACATCAAGAGTTTTTACATGCGCATGAATGATGATGGAAAAACGGTGGCTGCAATGGATATTCTTGCTCCCGGTATTGGTGAAATTGTAGGTGGATCTCAAAGGGAAGAAAGAATGGACATGCTGCTGCAAAGAATGAAAGAAATGAATATACCGGCAGAAGAAATGGACTGGTACCTTGATACCCGCAGGTTTGGTACCTGCCCGCATGCCGGCTTCGGCCTGGGTTTTGAAAGACTGGTGCAATTTGTAACCGGTATGACAAATATCAGGGATGTGATTCCTTTTCCGAGGTTTCCTAAAAGCGCTGCATTTTAAAAATACTGAAACCAACTCCGTGACAAACTTCATGGAGTTTTTTATTTTTATGAAATAGTATACCTAAAGCCAGGTTGCAAGCCAGCAATTAATTTTATAGTTACATTTACCCACAATTTTTATTTATATGGATGCAAAAAAATATTTTGAATACATATTGAATCCGCTGGATTTGCTGCGTACCAAAAAAGTATTGCATGTAAATCCAACAGTAATTCCGCAGCGGACCCATACCACCCAAACGGTTATCAAGGTATACGAATATGGCAATGATAACATGGAAGTGTTCTCCGGGTTAACGGTGAAAGATTGTTTTCCCTATATAGATTCCGAATCTCACACCTGGATAAATGTAGACGGTTTAAAGAAAGAAGAAGTAGAAGAACTTTGTACACATTACGGCATTCATATGTTGATAGTGGAAGATATTTTAAGTATAGGCCAGCGACCTAAAATGGATGAAATTAACGGCCTGGTATTTTGCCTGTTAAATATGTTATACTTCAACGAAAAGATTGCTTCAGTAGAAACCGAGCAGGTAAGCATCATACTGGGAAAGAACTTCGTCATCAGTTTCCAGGAAGATGCCAGCCGAGATCTTTTCAATCCGGTGCGGGAAAAATTGAAGATCAATACCAGCAAAGTTAGAATGGCGGGCTCCGATTTCTTGTTTTATAACCTGATAGATATGATCGTTGATAATTATTTCCTGGTGATGGAAAAACTGGGCAATCGTATTGAAGACCTGGAAGAAGAGATCATTAGAAAAGCCAATACCCGGAGCCTGGTTAAGATAAATACCCTTCGTAAAGAACTGATCGTATTGAAGAGAAGTATAAGCCCCGTACGGGAACTGGTGAATGGTATATTGAAAACAGAAAGCGAACTCATTGATGAGAAAACAGAAAAATATTTTAAAGACGTGTACGATCATATTGTGCAGGCACACGACCTGGCAGATAACTACCGGGATATGATGACCAACCTGCAGGATCTTTACCTGAATAATGTAAACCTGAAATTAAATGAGGTTATGAAGGTGATGGCCATTGTAACCTGCCTGCTGGCACCGGCAACTGTTATCGGTGGCATTTTTGGGATGAACTTTGATAGGATACCGCTGCTTCACAACCAGTGGGGCTTTTTCATTTCAGTTGGACTCATGTTATTGATCCCTATTTGGATGGTGATCATTTTTAGGAAGAGAGGATGGTTCTGATAATCGTATCATCACCCCAATAACCAATTTAACCCTGCTTATTTAAACAAACACACTTCGATGCTATTTTTTTAATAGCATTGGGGAAACTACTCTTTTTAAGCCAACGCAAAATTACGGACTTGTTATATTACGTTGATAATCAATATTAAACAGGGGTTATTTACCCTTGAGCCTCATACGCCTTTTTACTGTGTACAACTGCTGGATAAAATTGGAAATAAAAGCACAATAAGCTCGTTTACAATAGAGGGAGCTATTGCGGCAGCCGGGCTGCCAGGAAAATAACAACATTTATTTTCCGATTCCGGGTCGTGTAAAAACTGCGTCTATGAAAAACCTTTACCTACTAAATTTATTACTCACCTGTATGTATTGCATGTTTGTGCAAAGCGCAATAAGCCAGACCTGCACTGATGTAAATGCAACCTGCACCGGTTACGAAAGCAGGTGTGCCGCCACAGGATCCATTAAGGTAACTGCCACAGGCGGTTCTGGTAATTTTAAATACAAAGTAAACGGACCTGTCAATATCAATTTTACAAGCAGCGATTCCATCACCGGCTTATCTGCAGGATCCTATAATGTTACCATTTACGATATTAACCGCAACTGTAGCATCGTAGTAAACAATATAATTGTATCGGGATCGTATGCTGATCCCCGTTTTGTGCTGGATAAAACGGATGTTGGTTGCGACAACGGAAGCAATGGTAGCATCAGCGTAAATGGTCAGCTAAATGGCCTGGCGCCATTTACCTACAGCATTGTAGCGCCATCACCCATGGGCGTTGGTACTACCAACAATACGGGTGTTTTTAACAACCTTATTGCCGGGCAGTATGCCATCCGCCTTACGGATTCCTGTGGCGGCATTCAAACCCGCCAGATCACCATTAATAACTACAGTTGGTCGCTAACGGCATACCCATTTACTAAAACCTCTTGTTTTGAAGCAACCGGGTATATAGAAGTAAGGGATAGCCGCGGTAATATCAGCACCGTGTCTGGTATACCCGGGTTTATGTATGGCGTGGTACTTTCGCCAGGCGATACTACCTGGTCTAATAATCCCAACATTACTGTCTCACTTTTAGGCAGCAACAGTTTCCAGGTAGTTGCCAAAGACAGTTGTGGTACCATTAAAACCGGCCCGGTTAACGTAAATCTTGAACCGCAGGTGGGTAACGTGGTGTTAATTACCAACAAAACATGTAATACATTCACAGCTTCGGTTACCGGGGTGGTTAATGTTTTAATAGGCCAGTACTGCCTGTACGACAGCGCAGGAATTCAGTTGGCATGCAATAATACCGGTACTTTTGATAACCTCCCTTACGGCCGTTACTGCATTAGCATACATGATAATTGTACCGATACTTATTTTAATCGATGTTTCACAGCAACACCTCCCCCATTGTTGGTGGCAAGCGATGTATTCATCAGCAACAAAACCTGCCTTGATTTTACTGCTTCTATAACCGGGCAAACAGGATTTAATACAGCGGAATATTGTTTGTATGACAGTACCAATACATTAATAAACTGTAATGGAACCGGCGTTTTCAATAATCTGCCTTATGGCCCTTATTGCATCATTATATCAATTGAGTGCCGGGACACCAGCATCACCAGGTGCTTTACAGCGGTAAGACCCCGTCCTTATATTGCGCCAATTGTACCATCCTACCTGGCTTGCACAAGCTTTGGTATTAGTGTTGGCGGCGATACATTGGGCATGCCTCGGTATTGCTTATACGATACAGCAGGTGTGCTGATCATTTGTAACAACACTGGCATATTCGACAGCCTTGCCTATGGCAGCTATTGTGTAAATATGTTTGACTCCTGCTACGACACAACCATTGTTAGATGTTTCAGCGTTGATCCGCCTGTGCTCCAAAACGATATCAGGGTACGAGTAACTGATTATGGATGCAGCCTTTTTTCTATAAATATTGCCGGTGCCAACCTCACCAGGCCAGAGTTTTGCCTGTACGACAGTATTGATAGATTGATTGGCTGCAATAGTACTGGTACTTTTGTTGACCTGCCCTATGGTTCCTACTGTGTTAAGGCAAAGAACAATTGTCCGGATACCACATTGGTACATTGTTTTACGATTTCGCCACTGGTACCCTCAGTAAATGCAAACATTGCAACCAATGCTACCGATTGCATGCTTTTTACAGCTAGCGTTACCGGGCAGGAAAATTTAACCAAGCCTGAATACTGTATTTACGACAGTAGCAATAATTTAATTGAATGTAATAACGGGGGTGTATTTAATAATTTGTCTTTCGGCAGTTATTGCATCAAGATCACCAATACCTGTTATGATACGGTGATCACCCGTTGCTTTAGCCGTTTAGCAATACCCATGACCATTTCGGTTAGCAGTAACAAGTCCTGCGCATACAATTATTCACGCCTCGCTATTACTATGTCTAACGCCAACTTACCGGTAAGTATACAAGTATACCGGCCAGACAGTAGCCTGTATCTTTCAGAGGTATTTAATACAAACCCCGTACTTATAGACAGTATGCCCGGTATTGCTCCTGGCCGTTTTTACAAAATTGTTGCAACAGATGCCTGTGGTAATAAAGACAGTGCCACATCCGGTGCGGAGGCTAGCTATTACGATGTAAGCACCACGGTTACTCCCAAATGTCCCGGTTCTACCTGGGCAAATGGTTCCGGTAATATTACCATCACCATTAGCAGCAATATGGGCTCTAATACTGTTCGAATTATTAAAAAAGATGGCGTTAGCTATGGCAGTCCGTTAGTACCTAATACTGTAAATGCCGGAAATTATTCGTTTCTTGATCTTGGCCCCGGAACATATATACTAAGAGCCAGCGAGAATATATGTAATAGATATATGTACGATACTGTAACCATTCGGTCCTACCAGTTTCCCAACCTTAACAGGTCTACCGCATACCAATGCGATCCAGGTGGTTTTAGCGTAAGTGCAATAGCCTCTAATGGTGTAGCGCCTTATACCTACGAGTTAATCGGCAGCATGCCATCAAATCCATCCATAATATCGGCGCCGCAAAACAGCTCTGTATTTAATATTAATAACGGCTCTAATTACTCGCTTATAAGGTTGCGGGCACTTGATGCTTGTGGCAATGCCACTTTGGGCGATGCAAGCATTTTGCCACTTGCAAACAATGGCATTAGTGCTTCTGAAAACTGCTTTTTCTATCCCACAACATTAAGCGTAGATCCTATTTACAATGCTACTTATAGCTGGTATAAGAAATTAAACATTAGTGCTGCAGACAGTACATTTATGGGTTCGGGTTCCAGCATTTTTATTCCTGATCTTACGCCTGCCGATACAGGCATGTACGTTTGTTACCTCAATGTGAACCAGGGTTGTATTCAACGAAAGTATACTCACCGTCTTACGGGATCCTGCTACACCGTTTTGCCTGTTAACCTAAAAGAGTTTAAAGGTAAGCAAGAGCCGCAGCGCCATCTGCTGAGCTGGACGGTAACACAGGAGCAGCAATTAGACAAATACATTATTGAGCGGAAGGGCACCAATACTGCATTCATACCATTAGGCTCCACCAGGGCCAGGGGCCTAAGCGTACAACAGCAATACCAGTTTATTGATGCAGACCCACTACCAGGCGATAATTTCTACCGGCTGAAAATGGTGGACAAGGATGGAACCAAAAATTATAGTAATACCGTGCTGTTGCAGCAAAAGCCAAAAGGATTCGAGTTTACAATCTATCCTAACCCAGCCAAAGAAGTAGTTTATATTAAGTTAAAGGATGCAACGGCACAATCGTATAGCGTAGAATTATACAACAGTATGAACCAACTGCTGCTGAAAAAAATATTCCCTGCCGCTGCAAACAGTATATTACCAGTAACCCGCACACCCGGTATGGCCCGGGGATTATATTTGTTGAAGATCACAAATATCCAAACCAACATTCAGGTAACAGAAAGAGTCGTATTCTTATAAAACATTTAAAGGATACTTTTTTAAAACACTAACCGCCCGGTTGCCATTAAGCAACCGGGCGGTTAACATAAAAAATGGTTTCTTTGCATACGATGGCTGTACAGATCACCTCACTTAATAGCGGAAGCAACGGTAATTGTTACTACATAGGAAATGAACAGGATGCCGTTTTGGTAGATGCGGGCATTTCCTGCAAGGAAACTGAAAAACGAATGGCCGCTCTTCAATTAGACATTAGCAAAGTAAGAGCTGTTTTTATTTCACACGAACATACGGATCACATTAAAGGATTAACGGTACTGGCTACCAAATACCAGTTACCGGTATTTATCAGTAAGCATACCTATACCAATAGTGGTCTAAATATTCCGCAGGAGCAATTAAGGTGGTTTAGTGGCGAAACGGTTAACCAGGTAATGGGCATTAGTGTGCATTCGTTTTCAAAAAAACACGATGCAAAAGATCCGCACAGTTTTGTTGTGGAAACTAACGGTGTAAGTGTTGGCGTGTTTACCGATATCGGCACCGCCTGCCAAAATGTAGAAAAATTTTTCGGTAGGTGCCACGCTGCATTTTTAGAGGCCAACTACGATGAAGCTATGTTGGAGAATGGCCGGTACCCGCTCTTTCTTAAAAACCGCATAAGGGGTGGTAACGGCCACCTTTCAAACAATCAGGCCTTAGAAATTTTTGCCAGGCACAGACCTTCCTTTATGACTCACCTGCTGCTGGCTCACCTTTCAAAAGATAATAACGACCCGGTCCTTGTGCAATCTTTGTTTGAGGCCCAATGCCCGCAAACCAAGATCGTGGTGGCATCCAGGTTTCATTCTACACCCGTATTTGAACTGCTGGCAAACGGCGTGAAAACAACAACGCCTGCTCAAAAAAAATATGCTGCAGTATTGCCGGTACAAATGGCATTGTTCAATACATAAAAAGATCCCTTGGCATAAAGGCCAAGGGATCTCGTCATCAAAGGATGGGAATTTATAAGTTATCTATCCATTCTTTTACCTGGTCTTTGGTTTTACCCATTTTTTTCTCCAGCCTGCCCAATAATTCATCTTCCTTTCCTTCTTCGTATGTAAGATCATCATCAGTAAGATCTCCATACTCTTGTTTTGCTTTGCCTTTGGCAATATCCCAGTTGCCTTTTAATTTTTGTTTCCAACTTTCCATATTAAATTATTTAGTGGTAAAAAAATGCTGTTTCCTCGTACAATGTTTCAAAAATTTTGCCATGCTTATTTCATGAATACATGTAATTCAGAGTGGATGATTAAGGGAAGAAATTTCCCCATTTGGCCTATAAATTACCCCTGACAGAACATTTATAAAAGTTGCCGCAAAAAAATAATCAGCATAAAAAAACGGCAGTATTGCTGCCGGTTGAAATAACTAAAATCAATAAATGCAAACGTTAACTTGTAGAAGGAATATTGATCTTCATTTCGCTTAGCTGCTGGCCACCTTTAATTCCAAAATCGAGTGTCCTGATAGGGAATGGTATCATGATATCATTCTTGTCGTAAGCTTTCTTTATTCTTATAATGGCCTGATTGCTGGCGGTCCAGTAGGTTGCCTGTTCAGGATTATTAAGCCACAAACGAATTACAAAATTGATAGAGCTATCGCCAAATTCCCTGTAATGCATAGTTATTTCTTCATCCTGCAACAAACCAGGTACATCCTTTACTGCTTCCATGGTAACGGCCGTTACTCTTTCAAGGTCTTCACCATAAGAAACACCTATAGTAAGGTCTAATCTTCTTTTACCCAGCGTTGAATAGTTTTCAATGGGGTTTTGAAAAACGTCTTTGTTGGGTATGATGACCATTTGCCCCTGGAAAGTCATTAAGACAGTATCCCGCAGGTTTATTTCCTGCACCTTTCCCATGTAATCTCCGATCTTAACAATATCACCTGTACGCAGGGGCCGCCGGAAAGAAATAAATATACCAGAGATAAAATTTGCTGCGATATCCTGGAAGGCAAAAGCCAATGCCAGCCCGATGATACCTGCACCAGCCAGCACCGAGGTAACTGCTTTATCTAGCTGCAAAATGCTTAGTACTGTAAATAGTACAATGCCAATAAGAAAAATATAAATAACAGAGCCAAAGAGATTATTCAGTGTTTTCCTGTCAGAAACTTTTTTAATGAGTTTTAGTGCAAAGTTTTTGATGAAGCGGGCAATAAAAATACCTATTACCAACACTAGTGTTGCTAATAAAATATTGGGCAGCATCTTTATTAAGTCCTGTAACCATCCTGATAATTTTCCTTTGATGAGCTCCAGGGCTTCATTAATATCCATACTTAATATATTTTTAGGTGGGACATGCAGTGCCTCCGCATTGTTTTAAATATACAAAAAAATAAGGAAGCAAAAACCCGGTAGGGTTGCATTAAAGTTTGAAGCGAAGACCAGCTTCTGCAATATGGTAACCTTTCTGGGTTAGCGAATCGAGTGCCTTGAGCTGTTTATTAAGTAAGGGATTGGTATGGTTAAAATGTATGAACCAGATCTTTTGTCTTTCGGCAACGGGTAAACTATCAAACAACTGCATACTCTCAATAATAAACGGGTGGGGTATTTCGCTTATGTCCCTGTTGTTGATCTCCGCGGCATTGTAAAAAGTGCCATCAATAAAAGCATAATCAACTTGTGCAATTGCTTTTATAATAGAGCTGTCCCATTTTACCCACTTATCTATATCGGGAATGAACAGTACTTTTTGTGCGGACCATCAATCCTGTATCCACCTGTTTCAGCATATTCATCCCGGTGTGGTACAAGGAAAGGTATAATGTTTAAATTTTTACCCAGCGCAACAGGCGTGCGGTTACTCAGCTGGCGCAGCACAATATTTTTATAGTGTATCAATTGGTTCCATGGTCCGTTCAGTTCTAAAAAATATTTCATGCGGGGCATTGCATACACAGGAACCCTGTCTGAAAACATGGCTTCTTTGCCCAGGTACATAAGGCCGGTATAATGCCCAATGTGAGCATGCGTTAGAAAAATGGCATCAGGTGTTTCTTGATGTGGCCCTGGCTGGTATTGGTTCAGCGCCTTCATTTGAGTAGTCATATCGGGGGTGGCTTCAAACAAATACGATTTATTTTCACCAGGGTCTATTATGCCAAGGGACACTACTCTTTTGGCCATTTCGGGGTGCAAGAACAGCTCTTTACAGCAATCCTTTTTGCAACCAATATGTGGTGCACCGCCATCCTGCACTACACCTAATATTACCAGCGTCATTTCATCAACATGTGTAGAAACGGCTTGCTCCGGCGTTTGGTAAAGCAGGGGCTGTTGCTTCTTTCTTTTGGTTGCAGGCAACAATTGCCAGCAGTAAAATGATTGCAAGTTTTTTCATACCGGGTTATAATATGCGTTTTAAAAGTACATAAATTGACGTTGGCCCACCCATATTAAAAAATTAGTATAGTTTTTGCCTATCTTCCTGTAACCTAAAACCTTTCTAATATGGATTCATTAATTACAGTAGTTGTTACCCTGATCATTGTTGGGTTGATACTTTGGCTCATCAACCGGTTTATACCAATGGCCAGTTCAATTAAGTCAATACTAAACATCGTGGTAATTATTGCCGTGATAATCTGGTTGTTGAGACACTTTGGTATATGGAGCGGGAACTTCGGGTCCTGAGCCTTTACTGATAAAAAAAGCCGGTGTGAGCCGGCTTTTTTTATAAAACTATTTTAAATGATTCCAGCCCTGCGCAACTAGTGCGTGTTTGTTGCCGCCCCTGGTAAGCAGGTTTTTTCCCTCTCCTTCCTCCGTCATATAACCGATTACGGATATGGCAGGGTTATTTTTAATTTTTTCGTAATCAGCCTGGTCAATTGTAAATAGCAATTCATAATCTTCTCCCCCGCTCAATGCACAAGCCGTAGGATCTAGTTGAAGAGTATAAGCAAATTCCTTCATGGCATCTTCAAACGGAATTTTGTCTTCGTACAAAATGCAACCCGTGTGGCTGTCATTGCAAATATGCAACAGCTCGCTACTTAACCCGTCGCTGATGTCCATCATACTGGTGGGTGTAATTCCAGCCTCGGCAAAATATTCAACTATATCTTTCCTTGCTTCTGGCTTTAACAGCCGGCCAACAATATAAGACTGGCCCTCAAGGTCTGGCTGGGCACCTGTTTCCTCAAAAATGCGTTTTTCTCTTTCTAACAATGTAAGACCAAGGAATGCCCCTCCAAGATCGCCGCTTACACAAATAAGATCGTTGGGTTTGGCGCCGTTTCTTTTTACAAAATTATCCGGCGCAACTTCGCCAATAGCTGTAACGCTTATTACAAATCCTTTATTAGAAGTGGTAGTATCGCCACCCACCAGGTCTACACCATAATGTGCACAAGCCGCATATACACCGGCATAAAATTCTTCCAGCGCCTCCAGGCTGAACCGATTGCTAAATCCAATACTGATAACAACCTGCGTTGGCACCGCATTCATGGCATATATATCGCTTAGGTTTACCACGATACTTTTATAACCTAGATGCTTCAAGGGCGTATAGCTAAGGTCAAAATGAATGCCTTCTAAAAGCAGGTCGGTGCTCACAACAGTTTGCCGCCCAAAGTGGTCAATCACGGCGGCATCATCACCCACACTCAGAATGGTGCTTACATTTTTTGTTTCGTTGTTCTTTGTCAGGTGGTCTATTAAACCAAACTCTCCAAGGGAGGCTATTTCTGTTCTGCTTTCTTCCGGCATACTATAATTTTTTCATTAAAATTTTATCAGGCATCTTCCATATTAACCTCGCCACCGTTTACAACGTCTAGCAAGGAGTCATGAATCTTGCCATTGGTTGCCAGTATATGAGGCTGGTAAGGCGAGTAGGCAGCGCCGCTGAAATCGGTGACCTTGCCGCCAGCTTCTTCTATTAGCAGGAAGCCTGCAGCACTATCCCATGCCTGTAATTCATGTTCGTAAAAACCATCAAACCTGCCAGCTGCTACCCAGCAAAGATCTATGGCTGCACTTCCGAGTCTACGCACCGGTATACCCTTCCTTATCAGCTTTTCAAAAACCTGCAAAGGCCCGTTGGGCGTATCCAGGTAGGTGTAAGGAAAGCCGGTTACAAGGCAACTTTTCGAAAGATGGCTTTTGCTGCTCACATTGATTTTTACATCATTTAAAGTAGCACCTTCTCCTTTTACGGCCAGGTAAAACTCGTTTAAAATGGGGGCATATACTGCACCCATTATGATGGTTCCGTTTTTTTCCAAAGCAATACTAACACAGCAAATAGGAATGCCATTGGCAAAATTTACAGTGCCGTCTATCGGGTCAATTATCCACTTGTATTCGCTGTTGGTTGCAATTTCACCGGTTTCTTCGCTCAGAATAAAATGATCTGGAAAAACCCCTTGAATCACTTCTATGATAGCTTTTTCTGCGGCATGATCAGCTTCGGTTACAAGGTTATTGATACCAGTTTTATTGGAGATGACGAAACTACCATTATAAAAAGACTGTAGTTGTGCACCCCCTGCCTTTACCGCCTTTACCAATGTAGATTGTAGCATCCGGCAAAGATAGGGAACAAGCCCGTACCCTGCACAGCGGGAGCTATTGCACAGCTTGTTTATCGTATGATGCAGCCTTGAGTCTAAATACTTATTTTCGTAGCAAAACTATGCAACTTGCAACTGTCTGTTATCATCGTAAATTTTAATGTAAAATATTTCCTGGAGCAATGTCTGCATACTGTGTTGGCCGCATCCAGAAATATGGATGTAGAAATTTTCGTGGTAGATAACGCATCAACAGACGGAAGCAAAACGTACCTGCCTGCCAGGTTTCCTAAAGTAAAATTTCGTTGGAGTGAGCAAAATATGGGTTTCGGCAAAGCCAGCAACAGCGTGTTAAAAGAAGCGAGGGGTGCATATATTTTGTTTTTAAATCCTGATACCATCATTGCGGAAGATAGTTTATCAAAATGCTATTCTTTCTTTACCTCTAACACACAATGCGCAGCATTGGGGGTGCAAATGCTGGATGGCAATGGCCGGTTTTTAAGAGAGAGCAAAAGAGGAATGCCAACTCCGTTAAATTCTTTTTTTAAGATGTTGGGTTTTGCAAAGCTGTTTCCTTCATCTTCTTTTTTTGCCGGCTATTATGCCGGCGGCCTGCCCCAAAAACAAAATAACCCGGTAGATGTATTGGCCGGTGCTTTTATGATGCTGAACAGGAAAGCGATTGAAGTAACAAGAGGCTTTGATGAAGATTATTTTATGTATGGAGAAGATGTGGACCTTTGCTATCAGTTAAAAAAAGCAGGGCTTGGTGTTTATTATTATAGTGATACCATGATCATACATTTTAAGGGAGAAAGTACCCAGCGGTTGTCGAAAAATTATATCAGGCATTTTTATGGCGCCATGTGGTTATTTGTAAAAAAGCACTATACAGATAAAAAATTGCTGCGCTTTTTTATGAAGTGTTCTATAAACTTTAGTAAAGCCATTGCTACGCTAAAACTTTATATTACGCCTAAGAGAGATCAGTCGCTGCAAAGTTCTTCAAAAAGTCTTACTGCTGTGATGGCCGGACAAGAGCTTTTTAATGAATGCCTCCGGCTGCTGCAACATGCACAACCATCCCTGGTAATTGCAGGAAGGATCAGCCCGCTTGAAAAAGATGATGAAAAGGCTTTAGGAAGCATGGATAATTCAAAGGCGCTGGTAAGAGAACACCGTATTACCCAACTGCTATTTTGCAGCAGGGATCTTTCCTTTAAAAAGATTATTAGCAATGTGGAGACTATGGCGGGAAAGGTGAACTTCCTTTTTCATGCTGCAGGCAGCGATAGTATTGTGGGCAGTAATGACCAACAGTCGAAAGGGGTTTTTATAGCCCGTGATCAACAGGCCTAAGCCCGGCTAACCAATCAAGAATGGGGTTTGCATTAAAGCCAAGGGGTTGTGCAGAAGAAATTCGTTTATAAAAAACCATCGCTTTTTCAATACTTTCTTGTAGCGAAAAATCTTGCTGTTCTTCGGTATAAAATCTTCCTTGTTGTTTAAGATAGCCGGCCAGGTATTCCTGTTCGGTTTGCCCGGGTGTGGGCACAAGGATGGCCTTGCTTCCTGCCACGGTAATATCCATAACGGTTGAATACCCTGATCTTGCGATGATCATTCCCGCTCCGTGAACGTAACGTTCAAGTTCCGCGGCAGGTAGGTGGTTAAATACCTGTTTGCCGCCTGGTAACACAATTATTGAATTATTATCCGGAAGGCCCCTCACCAATGCTACCGAACCTTTGAATTTGCTTAGTTGCGGCATCAGCAGGGCTTCAAACAGGCTCCGCTGAGGCTCGGGTCCCGATAATAAAACAAGCAGATCAGTAGTGATGGGGTTGGCACAACTACTGCTAAATCTTGAGAGTATGCCACAATAGCGTACTGGCACTTTTGGTAATGTAACGGGGTGGGAAAGTACTCCGGCGAGGTTGAAATCGCCGGCAACATCGGGCACCCAGCAAGCGTTAAAATTGTTGATAAAGCGGTAATGAATTTTTTGAACAAATTTGTTCAAAAATGAGATTCCTGTTTTGATATGTAACTGGTGGGTTATGTAAATGCAGGGAACAGCTGCGGTTGACAACCCCAACCTGTTATCAGAAATCACGGCATCAATTTTCTCCGTTCTTGCGGTTTTTTGCAACCACTTACTTTCCCCACGTATTGCTGAAATTATCTTTGGAAGCTGAAAAAAAAGGCGAAAAGCAAAAGTTTTTTCTGATCGTCCGTAAAGTACACGATAACCGGTTAATGGCAGTATTTGCAGTTGTGGAAATTCCTGTTGAAGTAGCTCTTTTCCGCCGCCTTCTGCGGCTAAAACCACGCTGGCACCGGATTGTAGCAGCAGTTTAATAATGGGAATGCAACGGGTTGTATGGCCAAGTCCCCAATCCAGCGGAGCAATTAAAATCCGCAGCGGCCGATCGGGTATGTTAATTTTTTCGCCATTCATTAAAACTGTGCAATAATTATTTGTGAAAATAGTTTAAATTGTAACTTGAAATTATGAAACGAACAAAAAGAATCATTGCTTTGTTATTAATTGCTATAAGCATTACCGCCATGGGCTGCTCTTCTTCTAAAAAAGCCGGCTGCGGTTGTCCCAATAAACAAGGGATGGTTGGTTACTAGAAATCAATTAAAAGTTGTTTAAAATGAACAACACTAACAGGGATATATTAGTCTTACTTAAGCAGGAATTGATGACGCCCCAGGCCATGGAGCGGCAGGTAAGTTTACTGCATGATTTGCTCTACGCTGTGGAGCGGCTAGACAACATAGTAACTTCGCATGAACTGCTAGACCTGAATAGGTTTAAAAAAATATCCAAACCACATCTTATCAAAGCATTTCTCCGTAGCGGAAAAGAAAAGCCTTTCGTTTTCTTAAACAATAAGAATTAAGATAATCTTTCAAGGGCATTCCTTAGCTTCTTGAGCATTGTAACTATTTCCTCTTTTTTACAACGACCAACACTTAAACGGTACCAACTGCTGTTCTTATCTGCGCCAAAGGCGTAAAATGGCACCAGGGCCAGCTTGGCTTCATTTAAAATATAGGCGGTAACATCAGACTGGTTTTCTAATACGTTACCATCAGCAGTTTTTTTACCCGCCAAGTTTAACTGTACTGTGAGGTAAATAGCTGCCTGCGGTGCTACGGCATCTATTTTGAATCCATCATTTTTAAGTTGTATAAATCCTTCATATATCCTGCTTAGCCTGGTATATAGTTCCTCTTTAAAAGTGGAAAGGAAGCTGGTGACAGCGTCGTCATTTTTTAAAAAATTAGCTACCGCCTTTTGCTCTGCCATTGGTGCCCAGGAACCAACATGGCTGTTAATGGCACGCATTTTTGCAATTACGTCGGCAGGTCCCAGCGACCAACCAACTCTTACACCGGTAGCAGCAAATGACTTACTGATACCATCTACAAAAATGGTGTAGTCTTTCATTGCCGGCCTTAAAGAAACCGGGTTATAATGCCGTGTGTCACCAAAAGTTAGTGTCCAGTAGATCTGGTCAAAAAGCAGGTATAGTTTTTTTTCATCGGGCTGTCTCCTGTTATTCTCTTTCAGCACCAAGTCGCAAATGGCTTCCAGCTCTTTCTTTGAAAAAACTGTACCTGTTGGATTTAACGGTGAGCAAACGGCAATCAATGAAGCATCTTTCACATGCGGGCGTATTTGATCTGCAGTAGGCATGAAATTATTTTCCTTTGTGGCCTCAATCATCACATGCGTTCCTTCGGTGAAATGTACGTAGTGATTGTTGTTCCAGCTGGGCACAGGATAAATAACCTTGTCGCCCTTATCTACAATAGCACGGTAAATGGAGTATATCAAAGGACGTCCGCCTGCCGCTATCAAAATTTCCTGTGGGCTATAGTTCAGTTCTTCATGCTGTTTAATAAAATTGCTGACAGCAATGCGCAGGTCCAGCTCGCCTTCGGCTGCCGGATAGGTGGTATAACCCTGTTCGTATGCTGCTATAATTTCCCGTTGCAGCACTTCAGGAATAGGAAACTGGCCGGAATCGAAATCCCCGATGGTGTAATTATAAATATCGTCGCCCTGTTTTATCTTTTCTTTTATGATACCACCCAGTTTCACAATTTCTGACCCGATCAAAGTTTCTGCAAGATGGCTGAGTTTGGTAGACGACATGTAAGTAAAGTTTTATTTGAACACTCAAAAATAACCCTAAAGCGATTTATAAAAAAGCAAACCTTTAAAAGACTACCCTCGTCACCGCCAAAGTTTCATTTTGTGTAGGAAAAAGGGTCAATACTTCGTTCTAATATTTTACAAGTTGTTGGTTTAATGTGTAATTATTGGAGCCAAGCAGGAAATCGGCATAAATTACAAATGCTTAATTATCTTTGGCGCAATTGCCCCTGGGCTCATTTACACATAAACCAATAAGGCTAGTAATACAATATGTTCAATTTAATACTTTTTGGCCCCCCGGGCAGTGGCAAAGGAACCCAAAGTGAAAAACTGACTGTACGTTATGGTTTAAAGCACCTTAGCACGGGAGACCTCCTGCGTTCAGAAATAAAAAATGAAACAGCGTTGGGCCTGGAAGCAAAAAAATTCATGGACAAAGGCCAATTGGTGCCAGATGAGGTTGTAATAGGCATGATCAGTTCTGCCTTGGATTCAAATACAGATGTAAATGGATTTTTATTTGACGGCTTTCCCCGTACCTCGGCCCAGGCAGAAGCGCTCGATAAATTGCTGGAGTTGAAAAACGAAGCAATTGGTGTTATGCTGGCAATGCAGGTGAGCGAAGAGGAATTGGTAAAACGATTATTGAAAAGAGGAGAAACCAGCGGACGAACTGATGACAGGAATGAGCAGGTTATCAAATCAAGAATAAAAGTGTACCATACAGAAACAGCCGCCGTGGCAGACTACTATGAGCAGTTTGGTAAAGTAGTAATGGTTAAAGGAGAAGGCAGCATCAGCGAAATATTTGAAAGACTCTGCGAAGAAATAGATAAGCGAATCCAGCAGAATAAATAATTAATAATTCCCTTGAATTGTTATGATAGAAAATACCAGGGAAGCCTATATTAAACATACGATGTTCCCTTTACTGGAACAACTCCAGGAAGATACTTCCGCAGTATGGGGAAAGATGAATGCCAGGCAAATGCTGGAGCACATGAGCGATATCTTCCTGGTATCCGCTGGCCGGAAACATTTTCAACTCATAACGCCGGAAGAACAGCTGCCCAGGTACAAAGAATTTCTATACAGCGAAAAAATCTTCAGAGAAAATACAAAAGCGCCGTTAACAATAATTGGGGAAGAGCCTGCACCAATGAAAACTGCATCGCTAAAAGATGCTTTCGGGCAACTACAACATTCAGTAGCGGCATTCATTCAGTATTTTAAAGATAATCCTGGCGCAACAACCATGCACCCGGTATTTGGTCTGCTCACGTACGATGAATGGATACTGTTACATTACAAACATGTAACCCATCACTTGCGACAGTTTGGTATCCAGCACTGACCTCTGATTTACTTACAAGCGCCTTTTGTATAACGTTGTACGCCCTCGCAGTTGGCCATGCATGCATTACCGTAAGTAACATTATCGCAACCACATACAGGATCGTATTGCATAGTGCAAACACAATCTTTCTTAGCTGCTTCTTTACAGGCACGATCGTTTGTTTTGGAGGGACTACAGGCACAAAATAAAAAAATTCCAACGGTAAAAAATTTCATATCGGTTCTTTTAATAACAAAGCTTGATGGCATTTTAAAATTACAGATTTATTTTCATTACGTAGCTTTACAACACAACAACTTACTATGCAGAAATTAGGAAATTACGTTACAGGGAAATGGATTGAAGGGGATGGAGATGGACAACAATTAAAGAATGCTGTAAACGGAAGCCCCGTAGCAACTGCCAGCACAAAAGGCCTCGATTTTGCTGCCATACTGCAATATGCGAGGGAGAAAGGAAACCCCGCTTTGCGAAAAATGACTTTCCAGGAAAGGGGGCGCATGCTCCGTGCTATGGCATTGCACCTACTGGAACATAAAGAAAAATTTTATGCCATCAGTTATAAAACCGGGGCCACCAGGGTAGATAGCTGGATAGATATTGAAGGAGGGATTGGCAATCTTTTTTCTAATGCATCGCTCAGGCGAAAATTACCGGATGAATCTTTTTGCCTGGATGGCGACCCCATCGCCTTAAGTAAGGGCAACACTTTTATGGGCCACCACATACTTGTACCAAAAGAAGGAGTTGCAGTTCATATAAATGCATACAACTTCCCTGTTTGGGGCATGCTCGAAAAAATTGCGGTTAATTTACTGGCGGGAATCCCTGCAGTAGTTAAGCCCGCTACCGTTACTTCTTTCCTTACAGAGGCCGTTGTTCGTGAAATGATAGCTTCGGGCATTTTCCCCGAAGGCGCACTGCAATTAATTTGTGGTAGCGCAGGAGACATCCTGAACCATGTAAACTCCCAGGATGTAGTAACTTTTACCGGTTCAGCAAGTACCGGTTTACAGTTAAAAGCTAACCCCTTTATTTTAGCGGAATCTGTTCCTTTTAATATGGAGGCCGATTCACTTAATTGTATCGTATTAGGAACAGACGTAGAACCGGGTATGCCTGAATGGGATATTTTTATAAAAGAGCTAAAAAAAGAAATGACGGTAAAAGCAGGACAAAAGTGTACTGCTATCCGGAGAATATTTGTACCGGAACAAAAAATAGAAGCGGTTGCAAAAGACCTGTCCGCAGCTTTGGCAAAAACTGCCATTGGCAACCCGTTAAATGAAACAGTAAGAATGGGGGCCCTGGCGGGCGAAGGGCAGCGCACAGAAGTAAGAAACCAGGTGCAGAAATTACTGGCAAGTTCCCAGATCATTTATGGCTCACTTGATAGTGTTGCCGTTATTGATGCCAACGACCAGGATGGTGCATTTTTAAGTCCGCTGTTACTTTTGAACAACGATCCTTTTAATGCAGATGCGTCTCATAATGTAGAAGCTTTTGGACCGGTAAGTACGCTGATGCCATACAAAACATTGGAGGACGCTATTGAGTTAAGTAAGAAAGGCAAAGGGAGTTTGTGCTCATCCATTGTAACAGCAAGCCATGCAATTGCCCGGCAATATGTGCTTGGCGCAGCAACCCATCATGGTCGCATATTGGTGTTAAATGCTGAATGTGCAAAAGAGAGTACGGGGCATGGTTCACCGCTGCCATTGTTGGTGCATGGCGGTCCCGGCCGTGCCGGTGGTGGCGAAGAGATGGGCGGCCTCCGGGGTATCAGGCATTATCTGCAACGCACCGCCATACAAGGATCTCCTACTATGCTAACTGCTATAAGTAATGTGTACCAGCCGCATGCAGCCGGCATCCAGGGAGATGTGCACCCTTTTAAAAAATACTTTGAAGAATTGAAAATAGGCGACCAGCTTATTACCGAAAAAAGATTGATAACGGCTGAAGACATCAACCGCTTTGCGGACCTAAGCGGCGATAAATTTTACGCCCACCTTGCCGACACCAATTTTGAAGGTACCATGTTTGAACAGCAGGTAGCACACGGATATTTTATAATGAGTGCTGCCGCAGGATTGTTTGTAAGCAGTATAGAAAAGAACCCTGTTTTGCTCAATTACGGTATTGATGAATTGAGGTTTACAAAGCCGGTATATCCTGGCAACAGCATCTATATCAGGTTTACATGCAAAGAAAAAACAGCACAGGAATTAAAAGAACCCAGCCCTGATGTGGCGTTTGTAAAAGGACAGGATATACCCCGGGGAATAGTAAAATGGTACGTGGAAATTTTTGATGATAATGATGAAATTACCGGCGTAGCCACAATACTCACGATGGTGCAGATGAAGGAAGCGGTTAAAGCTTAACGAAAAGGGTGTTTGAAAACGGTAATGCTTTAGTTAATTTTAGCGCACCATTCAGTTGTAAAAAGAAAAAATAATTTTTATGGAATACGTAAGGTCGGAAACACATAATGGCATTACCAGTATCGAGTTCTTTCATCCGCAAAGCAACTCCTTACCCGGAAAAATATTAGAACAGCTTGCGCAGGAAATTCATTTTGCAGGCACACACCAGGAATCTAAAGTTATTATCCTGAAAAGCGCTGGCGAAAAAGCTTTTTGTGCCGGGGCCTCTTTTACCGAACTGGTGGAGATAAAGACAAAAGAAGAGGGGCTGAAATTTTTCAGTGGGTTTGAGCAAGTGATCAATGCTATGCGGAAATGCCCCAAGTTCATAATCGCCAGGATTCAGGGAAAATGTGTAGGCGGTGGTGTTGGGTTGGCTGCGGCTGCGGATTACGCAATTGCAGTAACAGGGGCTGATATAAAGCTGAGCGAACTGGCCGTTGGTATTGGTCCATTTGTAGTGGGCCCCGCGGTAGAACGTAAATTAGGTGCAGCTGCCTTTAATGCTTTGGCCATAGATGCAGGTATGTGGCGCAATAGTGATTGGGCAAAGAAAAAAGGTTTGTATGCAGAGGTTCACGAAAATATTTCCAATATGGATGAGGCGGTAGAAAGGCTTGCGCACTCCTTGTCTCACAGTAACCCGGAAGCTATGGCAGCAATGAAAAAAATGTTTTGGCATGGCACCGAACATTGGGATATACTTTTAAAAGAAAGAGCTGCTATCAGCGGCAGTCTTGTACTAAGCAATTTCTCTAAAACAGCTATTGAAAAGTTTAAGACTAAAGCATAAAAAAAGCCGGGTAAATTTACCTGGCTTTTTCATTGCAAGATGGTATTTATTATAAATGTTCAAGGCCATTATGGCTAACCGGGGATGGATTTTTCTTGCTGAAGTTTTTTATAATCGCCTGGCCGTAAGCTTTTATTTTGTCAGTATTACTTAACACCGTTTTAGCGGCCATCGTTTTTACAAGCCCATTAATTATTTTTTTGCCGGCGCCAGTGGCACCTTTAAAAATACTTAGCCTGCTGCCAATTAACCCCGCACCTAATGTTGCGGCAGTTTTTAAGACGGTCTCAGCATCAATTGAGGCTACCGCAGACTTAATTAAATTGCCCGGCTTCACACTATCCAATGTTTCGTGGTACTGGGCTGTAAGCGCCAGTTCCTGTAAAACTTTTTTAGCTTCCAGTTCCTTAATGGCTAGCTCCAGTTCATTTTTGTCGTTTATACTCATTGACTCGTCATTTTTTTTATGATAGCATCTCCCACGGGTTCCTTCACCAACTTATCTTTCAAAAAATAATAAACAAGGCCAATTAATGCATAAAGGCCGGCTACTACAAGAAAGCCATAGTAATTTTTACCAAGCACCTCACCCAGAAAAAAGGCCAATGCTATAGACAGCATTAAAAGAACAGCACCGGCAATGAGCAAAGCAATTAGCTTACTTATCATAACCGATACTGCGTCTGAAGTTTTCCTGATCGTTTTAAGCTTCACAAGCCCTACCCTTGTTTCAAGGTATTCGCTTGCTTTGTCAAATAACGATTCAAAATGTTTAGCCTGTTCCATCAATTGTTTCTTTTAAAAGGTAACGTAAACAGCATATCTTAACCGAAATTCTGCTGCGTCCTTTTTTCTTGTTCCATTATTTCATTGGCATCACCCTTAATATTATCATATTTGTTTTTGATGGTATTTTTAGCCTGGTTGATCTTATCCTGCAAGTCTTTACCTAGCTTCTTGGTTTTTTTAGAGATCTTATTCCTTGTATCACTACCCTTATCCGGTGCTAGTAATAGACCAAGTGCAGCTCCAGTTGCCGCACCAATAAACAGACCTGCTAATAATTTTCCTTTACTCATTGTTTAAAATTTTAATTGTAAATAAATGGTTCACTTAAGTATAAGCGAAAACGTTGCCAGAATTTGCCTGCATATGTAAGCGTTGCGCAATTTCCTTGATGTACAAAAAAATATTCATATTACAACGAGCCTTTACACCAGCCTGGCTAAAAACCAACGGTCCTGGCCTCAACCCTATTGTTTTGCTAAGGAATATGTGTAACAACAAATAGCAGATTTGGGGCATAATTTCCACGCCTGTTAAAGAAAGCTATCGCATATTTTAGCTATAGACAGGGCTTCCCGGCGGTTAATTTTTTAATACCAGCGGTCAAATAATTTGTTTTAATATGCAAAATTCATCGTATCATTGCATCGGAAACGGTTGGGCGATCCTATATCACTTACTTCAATAGTTACAACCTACTACCATCAGCATAAATTTTCAATCTCAATTCTCAATTAAAGGAAAAATCAGAGCGGACTTTTTGAACAACGCATTTCTCAATACTTTATGTACGACATATCACAACTGAACGACCTGCTCGTTCCCGAACTGCATGACATTGCAGAACAGTTAAACATACCTAACTCCAAAAAAATGAATAAGCAGGAAATGGTATCTACCATTCTTGATAAACAAAATAGTATGGCAACCAAGAATACAACCCCAGAGGGAGAGAAGCCCAGGCGCAAGCGGATAGTAAAATCAGCATCTAAAGATGAAGCGCCCCGTCAGGATGAATTGTTCAAGAAAGAACCTGCCGCTTCAAAAACAAAAAAAGCTGAGGCAGAGAAGAAACCTGTTAAAAAACAGAAAGAGGAAGAGGTAGAACAAGAGCAACCGGATCAGGATTCGGAAGAAGAGTTGCAGCCAATTACTGCTGAACAATCTACTATACCGCCAGCCATTGCTCAAATGCTAGCTGCAGAAGATGACATTCAAGGCCCAGAGGAAGACCTGGAGGATGATGAGGACTATGAAGAAGACGAAAAGCAATTCAGCAGACAGTCTAACCGTCCACCACAAAAGAAAGAACAGGTATTTAATATCGAATTTGATGGCGTGGTACTGGGTGAAGGTGTGTTGGAAATGATGCCTGATGGATATGGATTTCTTAGAAGCAGCGATTATAATTACTTATCCTCTCCCGATGATATTTATGTGTCACCATCGCAGATAAAGCTCTTTGGCCTTAAAACCGGTGATACCGTTTACGGATCCGTTCGCCCGCCAAAAGAAGGAGAAAAATATTTTGCTTTATTGAAGGTGGAAACCATCAATGGAAAAAGCCCCGAAGAAGTAAGAGATCGTGTACCGTTCGATTACCTCACTCCCCTGTTTCCATTCGAAAAAATGGAACTTACTACCAGGTCGGATAATTACAGTACCCGCATTATGGACCTGTTTACCCCAATAGGTAAGGGCCAGCGTGGCTTGATAGTGGCACAGCCTAAAACAGGTAAAACAATGTTGTTGAAGGAACTGGCAAATGCAATTGCAGAAAACCATCCTGAGTGTTACCTGATGATTGTATTGGTAGATGAACGCCCGGAAGAGGTGACAGATATGGAACGCAGCGTAAAGGCCGAAGTAATAGCTTCAACATTTGATGAGCCTGCAGAAAAACACGTAAAGGTTTCTACCATCGCTTTGCAAAAAGCAAAAAGGCTGGTAGAATGTGGCCACGATGTAGTAATCCTGCTTGACTCTATCACCCGTTTGGCAAGAGCGCACAATACGGTAGCACCATCTTCAGGTAAAGTACTTTCTGGGGGTGTGGAAGCCAACGCCATGCAAAAACCTAAGCAGTTCTTTGGTGCTGCACGTAAAATTGAAAATGGCGGATCACTTACTATTATAGCTACCGCATTGGTAGATACCGGAAGCAAAATGGACGAGGTTATATTTGAAGAATTTAAGGGAACCGGTAACATGGAGCTGCAATTGGAGCGTAAGCTTTCTAACCGCAGAATATATCCTGCAATTGATATTGTGGCATCTTCTACCCGCCGTGATGACCTGTTGCTTGATAAAGAAACCTTCAAGCGGATGTGGGTATTGCGCAAGCATATGGCAGATATGAATCCTGAAGAAGCGATCAACCTGTTGCTGAAAAACATGAAAGGCACCAAGGATAATGCAGAGTTCCTTACTTCTATGAATGGATAATCTTTAATTATTACTTTTTTATATAAGCCGGGTATCGCCCGGCTTTTTTAATGCCCTGGAACTGCCTCGGGTGCGACGCATTGTATGAATTTTATTTGAAAAAATAAAGTTTAATATTTTCAAATAAATCAAGACGGTCATACGTTAATAGCCTGATTTTATACCTCTAAACCCAATCTTATGAAGCAAATTAGACTCATTATGCTGGCTTTTGCATGCCCGCTGGCACTTTTCAGTCAGGACATTACTGGACTTTGGTCCGGCACATTGTACAACGATTCCACCCAACAAAATTACCAGTACGAACTAGGTATCTGCAAAGAAAAAGGCAAGTACATTGCATATTCACACACCTGGTTTGTTATAAACGGAAACAAATATTATGGCTTGAAGAAGGTGAAAGTACGGATAGCCGGTGATGGCAAAGTGGTGGTGCAGGATGATGAACTTTTATCAAACAATTACCCCGTTGCGCCTAATAAAAATGTACGGCAGCTTAATATCCTCAGTTTTCAGTCATCAGGCGAAACCCAGGTACTGGAGGGGCCTTTTGTTACCAGCCGCACAAAAGACTTTAATGAACTTACCGGCCATATCAGCCTGACCCGTAAAGGTGATTTTACAGGTAGCGATCTCGTGAACCGCCTAGAACAAATTGGACAGGGAATGGATGTTACGCTTACTTCCGGTAAGGCCGAACTACTTGTTAAGAACGAAAAAAAGAAATAGATACAAGTTTGCTGGTAAAAACGGCTGCCAATAGGAGGCCTTTTTTATACCTGCATGTTTTTATGAACAAAGACCGCTAGCGAAAGGTACCCCCGGTAAATAAGTTCTAATTTAGCAGCATAAATTTTTTATGGCTGTTACAAGGTTATCAATAGAGCAATTTCTTCAAAAGACCACACAGTTTCCCGTGTTGGATGTGCGTAGCCCATCAGAATACGAGCACGCTCATATACCCGGAGCGTTAACCCTCCCTTTGTTTAGCGATGAAGAAAGAAAAGTGGTGGGAACAGCATACAAGCAGCAGGGAAAGCAACCCGCCATTAAAATTGGGCTTGATTATTTTGGAGCGAAAATGCGGGCGATGGTGGAGCAGGCGGAGAGAACGATTTTATCTAACGGGAATGGCACGCTGCAAAACGATCGGCAGGACGTTGATTCTAAAATCGTCTTGATTCATTGCTGGCGGGGTGGCATGCGTAGTGCCGGCGTAGCCTGGCTGCTTGACCTGTATGGCTTCAAGGTTTTTACGCTGGAAGGAGGCTACAAAGCCTATCGCCAATGGGTATTGGCACAATTTGAAAAAAAATATGAAATCAACATACTCGGTGGTTTCACAGGCAGCGGCAAAACAGATCTGCTTCATCAGTTGAAAAAAGAAGGGCAGCATATTGTTGACCTGGAAGGAATAGCTTCTCACAAAGGCTCTGCATTCGGTGCTATAGGACTGCCCCCGCAGCCAACACAGGAAATGTTTGAAAATTTACTGGCCACCGAACTTTTTCAAAAACAAGCCGATTGTTTCTGGCTGGAAGATGAAAGCCAGCGCATTGGGAAACTTCATATACCTCATCCTTTTTGGAATACCATGCGAACAAAACCGGTATTCTTCATTGATATACCTTTTGAGCAGCGCCTCGATTTTATTCTTATAGACTACGGCCAATGCAATAAAGAAATGATGGCGGATTCCATTGAACGGATCAGTAAACGCCTTGGTCCGCTGGAAACAAAGACTGCCCTGGAGCATCTTGAAAACAATAATATGGAAGCCTGTTTTGCCATCCTGCTTGCTTATTATGATAAATATTACCAAAAAGGGCTGCATAACAGGGAAAATATCGGCAACCTCTTAAATAAAATACCCGCTTCTACCGTTGATAGTAAAATCAACTCACAAAAACTTGTATCATGCAGTACGGCAAGTATATAATTTTCTTTTTATTTCTTTTTCCTTTACAACTGGTAGCGCAGGATATTACCGGCTTGTGGAAGGGAACGATGTTCAATGACACTACCCAGCAATACTACAAATACGAAATTGCCATCAGTAAAGAAAAAGGCCGGTACACCGGCTATTCACACACATGGTTCCTGTTGGATGACAAGCAATATTACGGGGTAAAAAAGGTAAAAATAAAGGTAGCCGATGATGGCAAGATCGTAACCGAGGATGATGGCCTGATAGCCAACAATTACCCGGTGGCACCCAACAAAAACGTGCGGCAATTAAATATTCTTTCGCTGGATGATGCAGACAGCATCATGGTGCTGGACGGACCTTTTACAACCAACCGCACCAAAGAATACAGCCCGTTAACAGGCCATATCCGTCTTCAGCGGAAAAATGATTTCTGGCAAAGCGCATTGGTGCCGCACCTGCAGGAACTTGGCAGGGTAGAAGAACTTTCTTTTATAAAAGAAGAAAAGGAAATGCTGGCTGCCACCTTGAAAGCCACGAACGACAGCATAGCAAAAGCTTCGGTGGCAAAAGCGGAAAAGGATGCGGCAGAAAGGAAAGCTGCGTTAGAGGATCAAAAACGGCAGCAGGAACTGGCAAAGCAGGAGGCGGAAAGAAAGGCCGCAGCGGAAAAAGAAGAGGCCATGGCTATGGCTGCCCAACAGAAGAAACTGGAACAGGAGCCGGCGGCAAAAGATAAAGCAGCGAAAGACCTGCTTGCTAAACAGCAGGCGGAAGCCCGCTCGCAGGCCGAAAAGCAGCGCCTGGCAGATGCTTATGCGAAAAAGCAACAGGAAGATCAAGCAACCGCAGCCAGGGAGCAGTTAAGGATAGAAGCAGAAAAAAAGGCCGCTGCGGAAAAGGCACAAGCCCTGGCATTATTGGCTGAACAGAAAAAAGCAGCTCAGGCGGCTGAAGAAAAAGCAGCCCTTGCAAAAAAAGATGCCGATGCGGACGCAGCAAAACTGCAAGCCGAAAAGGAAAGCATTGCCAAAAAGCAGGCAGCAGTTACTAAACCGGCTGCCTCCGTATTCGCCAAAAGCACCGCCCCCGCAGCCTATGTAAACGAACGTACCACGGTGTTACAACAAACCGTTAGTTTTTCTTCAGACAGCCTGCAACTTTCTTTGTACGATAATGGCGAAGTAGATGGCGACTCTGTGAGTGTACTGTTAAACGGCGAATTGATCATTGCCAAACAAGGATTAGGTACCGTGGCCAATAAGAAAACGATCTACATACCTTCAAATATAGACCGGGTAGAACTGGTTATGTATGCAGAAAGCCTTGGTTCCATTCCGCCCAATACCGGCCTGCTGGTAGTAAGAGACGGTAAGCGTGTTTACGAGATCCGCTTTAGCGGCGATATGCAAAAAAATGCTTCCATTGTGCTTAACCGCAAGAAGGAGTAATATCTTTGCAGCATGGAAATTAACAGGGATGGACAACCTACAGTTGCCGAAAAACAAGCACCGGTTTTATTAACACAATACTCTCATGGCGCAGGCTGCGGTTGTAAAATATCGCCAAAAGTACTGGACCAGATATTGGCCAGCAATATGGCAATGCCAGACAATGATAAACTGATTGTTGGCAACCATACCAAAGACGATGCTGCAGTATATGACCTTGGTAATGGGTCGGCCCTTATTTCTACCACCGACTTTTTTATGCCCATCGTAGATGATCCGTATGAATTTGGCCGCATAGCTTCTGCCAATGCCATTAGTGATGTGTATGCCATGGGCGGCAAGCCTGTGTTGGCCATTGCTGTTCTCGGCTGGCCCATCAATGTATTGCCACCACATATTGCGCAGAAAGTAATAGAAGGCAGCAGAAGTATTTGCCTGGAAGCAGGCATCCCGCTGGCGGGGGGCCACAGCATCGATTCACCTGAACCCATTTTTGGTTTGGCAGTAAATGGGATTGTTGCAATAGAAAATATAAAGCAAAATAATAAAGCTGAGGAAGGCGATTATTTATTCCTGACAAAACCCTTGGGAGTGGGCGTACTTACCACCGCTGAAAAAAAGGGAATCCTAAAACCTGGCCATCAGTCGATGGCTGCCCAACAAATGATGCAACTGAACAAAGTGGGGGAAGCGCTGGGTAAACTGAGCGTAGTACATGCCATGACCGATGTTACCGGTTTCGGCCTGCTGGGTCACCTGGTAGAAATGACCGAAGGCAGCGGAATGTCTGCTGAAATTGATTTTGAAAAAGTGCCGTTGATAAGCCCCGATCTGGAAGCCTATATTGCTGAAAAATCAGTACCGGGAGGCACCAACCGCAACTGGGATAGTTATGGCGATAAAATAGGATCGGTTACCGATTACCAGCGTGCAGTACTGGCCGACCCTCAAACTAGTGGTGGCCTTTTGTTCAGCGTTCATGAGAGTGGATTGCAGGAGGTGAAGGATACATTAATTGCCCATGGCCTGAAAAAATTTACCAGCCCTATTGGAAGAATCACGCCTACGGGTGAAAAAAGAGTAACAGTTAAATAGTCAGCCCGGGGTTTTGCTGCTTCAAAATTTATCAATTGCAGCAGCCAGCTTTCTGTCTTTTTCGGTGATACTGTTGCCCGCATCATGTGTGGTGAGCCAGATCTCTACTTTATTATAGGTATTGCTCCAGGTAGGGTGGTGGTTCATTTTTTCTGCAGCTATGGCCACCCTGGTCATAAAACCAAAGGCTTCGGAGAAATCTGCAAATTCAAATTTGCGATATAGCTTATTGTCTTCTTCTTTCCAGCTCATAATATTAAATTTTTTTAAAGTTATTACCTGTTATTACAAAATAAGGTGTTGTTTGTTCTTTATTTTTTCTTTGGTCATTTCATTTACCAGTTGAACCGCCGGTATCATTTTCACAGATTGTAATAAAGCTCTCCAGGCCTCTAGCGTAGGCTCTTCGCTTTTAATCAACCATAAAAAATCCAGGTGTTTAAATTCCGGCAACAGGTATTCTCCATCGTTCTGGTTGTTGTACAGGTAATGCACCGTGCTGCATCCAGGCTCCATAAATTCGTATACCGAAAAAAAGTAATTGCGATTCTTTTTAAGTAGTTGTATCTCCAGGTTATTGTTGATGCGAAAATTAAAACCCAGTTTCTGGTTGATATGCCAGCTCAGGGTATAGTCCTGTACCGGGGCAACCATGCCCATTAAAAAACTGTTCTCAAAAAATTCTTCAGCAATAGCTTCGTTATCTATTTTAAGTTTCATGTTTTAAACCGTAGAAAATTTAAAATGGCACCAGGCTGAAACCGGAAGTTTCCAATTCCCGTCGCACCGTTCAATTAAAACAATATAGGTAAAATAATTTCCTTGTCTCCTCTTTTAATACTTACAGTTGTTTGCTGCCCTTTGTCGAAACTGTTCAGCGCTTTCACATATCCCTGCATATCCTGTGTGGCTATTTCGCCTACCTGCAGAATAATATCGCCCTTTAGTATGCCTGCTTTTTCTGCAGCCCTGCCGCTGCTAATACCGTCAACGTAAATACCTGGTCCGGCAAAGGTATAGTCTGGCATAAGCCCCAGGCTTACCTTGAACCCGGCCCTGGCCGGAGCTACTTCCCTGGTTTTGGCGAAAACCAATTTGCCCGTTTTATCAGTTGCTGCAAGAAGATATTTTATATAATCTATTATGCTAACTATTCCTGCGTAATTAATTTTATCTGCGTCGTCAGAGGGTTTGTGGTAATCGCTGTGGCTACCGGTAAAAAAGAAAAGTACGGGTATGTCCTTCCGGTAAAATGAAGTGTGATCACTTGGTCCGGTGCCGCTGCTATCTGTTTTAATGATTAATGCAGGTGTTGATTTTACGAGAGTGCCCCAGGAAGGCGAAGTGCCAAAGCCTCCCACGGCAATTGCCTTGCTGCTGTCGTTTAAGCGGCCCACCATATCCATGTTTATCATGTAGTTGATATTACTTACCGCTACCGGCATATGTTCAGTAAAATACTTTGAACCAAACAAACCCAGCTCCTCCCCGGAGAAAGCCACAAACAGGTAATTGTAATTGCGTAGGCCTGAAGTTTTCAGCCAGCGGGCCAGTTCTATCAATGCTGCGGTGCCGCTGGCGTTGTCATCGGCGCCGTTATGAATCATGGGCATACTGTCGTGGTATAACGAATTTCTATCTTCCCCATAGCCAAGGTGATCGAAGTGAGCACCCAACACGATGGTGAATGGCGCTTTGTTGTTCAGGTAGCCTACCACGTTATGCCCCTGTCTGCCGTCTTTGCCGGCATCAAACACCTGTAGGTAGCTGCCATTATCGCCCATTGCCTGCAGCCCTGCACTTTTAAATGCTTTGCTGATATAATCATAGGCCAGTACTTCGCCAGGCGTTCCCGTTCGGCGGCCTTCCAGCTTATCATCTGCCAGGAGGCTTACAGTAGCTTTTAAACGATCCATCGTCTTTTTTTCGACAGCGGTTTGGGCAAAAGCAACCGACGTGGACAGGCATATCAATAGCAATAAATATCTCATTATGCAAAGTTTCATTAGCTGGCAAAGGTAGAAACTCCTGAAGAGTATAAAAAGAAAGGAGCTAAAACGACCGACTTTGTTTCCGCATTGCGGGTGCCAACTTTCTTAATTCGTAAATACAATCCATTGGTTAAGGTTATTTTTGTGCCCCACAAAAACCGGGAACCTCTATAATCAGTAAGTGCGCAGCAATATAAACATAGCTTTAGTAGGAAATCCAAACAGCGGAAAGTCATCTCTTTTTAATGTACTCACAGGGCTTAATCAAAAAGTAGGCAATTTCCCGGGTGTAACCGTTGATAAAAAGACTGGTATTTCACATATTTCAGAAAGCTGCAAAGCCACCATCATTGATCTGCCTGGCACCTATAGTTTATACCCAAAGCGGCAGGACGAATGGGTATCGTATAAAGTTTTACTAAACCAGGACAGCAGCATACAGCCCGAGATGATAGTGTTGGTAGCTGATGCTAGTAACCTGCGTCGCAACCTGCTCTTTTGTTCACAAATCGTGGACCTCAACATACCCGTGGTAATTGCCCTGAGCATGATGGACCTGGCAAAGCAAAAAGGAATAAAGATTGATATCCCCGGCCTGGAGCGTGAGTTGGGCGTGCCCATCGTAGCTATCAACCCAAGGAAAAACAAGGGGATAACTGCACTTAAAAAAGCCATTGAATTAACCGCTAATAATATTGAGCGGGCACCCGTCCGTAACTTTATTGATTCATCTGCACTAGCGCCGGTGGCCATATCTGAAGTGCAGGAAATGTACCCCGGCATCAGCGACTACAAGGCGATACATTATCTCATAAACCATGAGCATTTTACCCTGGAAGCCAGCGAACAGGAAAGCGTTGAAGCTATAGAGGAAGCCAATGCCTTTAACCATACCAGAACACAGGCCGAAGAGATTATGCAACGGTATGCACGCATTAAACAAATAATGCAGCACACCGTAATTGAAGAGGGGCCGCTGGAAAAATCAATGTTTACCGAAAGGCTCGATAATATCCTGATGCACCGGGTATGGGGTTACGTTATTATGATGCTGGTATTGTTCCTCCTGTTCCAAAGCATTTTCTGGCTGGCGCAATACCCCATGGATGCCATTGAGTGGAGTTTTGGTAAAATGTCGCTATGGTTATCGGTAAACCTGCCCGAAGGCTGGCTAAGTAACCTGCTGGTAAATGGCATACTGGCCGGCTTGAGTGGCATCATACTTTTTATTCCACAGATCATGATCCTGTTCGGACTCATCACCCTGCTGGAAGATTCGGGGTATATGGCCCGTATTAGTTTTTTAACGGATAAGCTGATGCGTAAGGTTGGATTAAATGGCAAGAGCGTAATGCCCATGATCAGCGGCCTTGCCTGTGCGGTACCTGCCATCATGAGCGCAAGGAATATAGAAAACCAAAAGGAGCGGTTGTTAACCATCATGATAACACCGCTGATGAGCTGTAGTGCTCGTCTGCCGGTATACACGATTCTGATAGCGCTGGTAATTCCCAATAAAATGTTCCTGGGTTTCCTTGGGCTACAGGGCCTCGTGATGATGGCGTTGTATATGCTGGGTACCCTGATGGCGCTGCTGGTAGCATGGGTAATGAAATGGTTTATAAAAAGTACAGAGAGAAGTTATTTTATATTGGAACTGCCCGTTTACCGCAGCCCCCGCTGGAAAAATGCCCTGGTAACTATGGTAGAAAAGGCAAGAATATTTGTCGTAGATGCCGGTAAAGTAATTATGGTCATCAGCCTGTTGTTGTGGGCACTAAGTAGCTATGGCCCTCCTGAAAGAATGAAAACTGTAGCAAGTAAATATGAACAATTGCTACAACAAAACCCTGCAAACAGCACCGAAATAATTAAGCAACGTAAAACTGAAGAACTGCGTAATTCCTATGCAGGTATTTTGGGCACCAGCATTGAGCCTGCTATCAGGCCATTAGGCTTCGATTGGAAGATTGGTATTGCTTTGATAACCTCTTTTGCAGCAAGAGAGGTATTTGTAGGAACCATGGCCACACTTTATAGTGTGGGAGATGATGAAAACGATGACACCCTTCGCCAGAAAATGCAGGCGGCCGTAAGGGCCGATGGCAGCAAAGTGTACAACCTGGCCACGGGACTTTCCCTGCTTATTTTTTATGTGCTGGCCATGCAGTGCATGAGCACCCTGGCCATCGTAAAAAGAGAAACCCGAAGCTGGAAATGGCCCATCATACAGTTTGTATATATGACCGTGTTGGCTTACTGCATGAGCTGGCTGATTTACGTGTTGTTCAAATAAAAAAACCGGCAACTGGTGCCGGCTCTTCCATCTTTCTGCTGAATTGCTTACCAATCAACAGCATATTTAATATTATTTAATACCTGCGGGTAAAGTTTACGGTATAACTCTGCCAGCACTTCATCTCTCCTTGGTGTATACATATTGCCCCTGTTGTTTACGATGGCCCAGTCCTGGCTGTTTAAAGCCCTGCTGTCACCTGTATAGCTGCCCCTTTCTTCCTGCCAGCGGTAGTCATCCCGGAAGCTACGGTTGCTGATAATCTTATTACTTTCCAGGTCCCGGATAAATACTTCCATATCTGCCCTGGCAGTAAAACTCATGCGGGTAATGTTTACAGTAGCATAAACTTTTGTATAAATGGGTTTGCCGGAAGTGTCGGTGCCTGTTTGCACATCAGCACTACGGGTTTGCCTGTAAGTGTTTTGGTATGGCTGCGGCAGGTCAATATTCCTCAGTCGAAGATCTACGGTCCAGTCTGGATTAATGTTTTCTCTTTGTGCCTGCCAGTCAGAATAAAACCGGGCGGCATAGTTACTGTTATTATTGTTGTAGGAAAGGTCTCGCACAAGGCTGCGTTGAAAATAGTCGTTGCTGTAATCATAACTGCTGCCCCAGCCGCTATTGTAAAAATAGCGATCGTCCTGTACAGCATTGATCACCACATCTACAATTGCATTGTTAAAGGCAACATCCATTTTGGCCTGCACATCTTTAAAGCCATTCACGTATTTACCCGATTTCTTAAAATAATTATAGGCAGTTTTTGCATTTTGCCTTCCTTGTTTTTCTAAGAAATTTTGCCCTGCCGCATAGTAAGCGGCGGCTGCAGACTGTCGTGCTTCAAGCAGCTGGCTGCCGAAGTTTTCTGGTGTAACCAGTTTAAAAGCTGCGGAGGAATTAATGATAAGGTCGTAAGCGTTCTGCAGGTCGCTGTATTCATTAATGATCTTATCCCAGCGGGCAAGGTCGCTGCCGTTTTCAATACTCTTAACCCGGGCCGTATGCACTTTAACGATGTTCTTGTACAAAATGGGAATGGCTTCTTTTGCATCATCATCAGATGCCGTCCTGTTTATTTTTCTCACCGCATCAGCCAGTGCTTTGTCTTCGTCTGACCGTTCCAGGTAATTCTTACTGCTGCCACAGGCAGCAAGCAACATCAACAAAAATGCAAAGGATAAAAATTGTTTCATGGTCTTTAATTTACTGCTGTGCTGATATAGCGTTTACTCAGATATTAGACTCAAATATAATACCCATAGTTACATAGATATGAATGAAAACGGCTCTATTCCTATTGTTTAACAAGCTCTTATAAAAGATCTTAACACAAATTACCGTTTGTCCCGCAAAAAAACCATTCATCCCATTTTTAATTTTTATGATATACTGCCAAATCATGGCCAAACCCTTACGGACACTCACTTGTGTTAGTTGCCCATATCTATAGCACTACCAGCTACTTTAAAATAAATAGTATTATGTGTTGCATAGTACTAGAAAGTTTATATATTTGTGATGTGAAAGGAAATCAGCAACAAAAAAGTTTTTAAAAGCACGAGGTACCGGTGCCGAAAAATTAAACTTCCGCTGCAGACTTTCACTAAAGTATAGCCATGAATAAATTATTTTTTAAGAAAAAAACTTCGTCATATACCGGCACTTGCAAAACCGGCATACTCGGGGAGAAAACTGAAAGCCATGAATATTGATAACACATCAAGCCAGATGCGCAAGGGGGTCCTGGAATTCTGCATCTTGTCTGTAATAAAACAGGGAGAAGCTTATCCCTCAGATATTATAGACCAGATGAAAGCAGCCAACCTTAATATTTTTGAAGGTACCCTCTACCCATTGCTTACAAGGCTTAAAAATGCCGAACTACTCAGTTATAGATGGGTAGAAAGTAACAGCGGGCCGCCAAGAAAGTATTTTTCGCTAACGGAAAAGGGGGCGCAGTTTTATAACGAACTGGAGTCCACCTGGAATGAACTGGCAAACGCTGTTCAGGCGCTTACGAAAAGAACTTAAAAAACAACAGCCAACTTAAAGTATAGCCATGCTTTTTTGGTACAACTTCAACAACAACCGAAACAACATTTAGACATGCAGTTTGCCCAAAAGGCACCTGCAGCCAAAAAACACAATTATTACGCCATGAAACAAGTAATAAACATCAACTTCCAGGGGCGGGTCGTTCCAATAGAAGTTACAGCATTCGACATTTTAAAACAATATACCGATAGTTTGACCCGGTACTTTGCCAACGAAGAAGGCAAAGACGAAATCATCAACGATATCGAGAACCGCTTCGGTGAACTTTTTCAGGAGCGGTTGCAAACAGGCGCCACCTGCATAACCGATGATGATGTAAATAACATTATCAGGAGTATGGGCAGGCCGGAAGAACTGGATGCCGCCGAAACTGCCGGATTTGGTGCAGCCGATGCCGACACATCCGCAAGAACCAGTTCCGAAGCAGGCAATTTTTCTGCCGCTGGAAGCAAGCGTTTGTACCGTAGTGAAAATGAAAAATTCATCGGCGGTGTATGTGCCGGTCTGGCCAATTACTTTGGCATCGACGTGGTGATCGTACGTATCATATTCCTGGTAGCGTTCTTTTCCTTCGGCGTGGGGATTATTCCATACATCATATTATGGATCGCCGTACCCAGCACCGCCAGCACAGTTATTGGCAGCCCCCGCAAGCGGTTGTTCAGGGATACCGATAACAAAATAATTGCAGGTGTGTGTAGCGGGTTGGCTAATTTCTTTGGAGTAAACGTTTGGATACCAAGGGTGCTATTCTTGCTTCCATTCCTTTCGTTTGTATCTAAGTTTGGCCATTGGGGCGATTTCCCCAACTTCCTGAGGCTGGGCTTTAGCCCCGGTGCTCTTGTCATCTACATTATTTTGTGGCTGGTGATCCCGGAGGCAACTTCCACAGCGGAGAAGCTGGAAATGAAGGGCGAGAAAGTGGATATGAATTCTATTAAGAATTCAGTAATGGAAGAAATGAAGGGTATGCAGGACAGGGCCAAAAAATTTGGTGCCGAAGCAGGCAGCATAGCACATGAAAAAAGTAAGTTAATCAGCTCGGAGATAGGGCATGCAGCCAAAAGAAGCAGCCGGGGACTGGGAGATGTAATAGCGTTGCTGTTTAAAATATTTGCTTACTTCATCATTGGTTGCCTGGTATTTGCTGTTGTTGTCGGTTTGTTCGCCATGGGTGTGGCAGCAATCGGGTTATTTCCTGCCAAGGATTTTATTTTAACAGACGGCTGGCAGAATGTATTTGCCTGGGGCACGCTAATTTTCTTTATTGCAGCACCACTCATAGGCATCATCACCTGGATCATCCGCAAGCTGGCAAGAGTAAAAAGCAACAGCAAAGTGCTGCGTAGCGCATTCACCGCCATGTTTATCCTGGGTATCATCTGCTTTGTAAGTTTAATAAGTTCGGTGTTCAGGGATTTCCGCAGCAACAGCAGCATCAACCAAGAGGAAATTGCATTAGTAAATCCTGCAGTAAATAAGCTGGAGCTTACCACGCTTTCACCCAACAAAAAGTATTATCGCCGCCAATGGTTAAGCCTTGAGCCTTTCGAAATGCTGGTAGATGATACAGCCAGCATCAACAATGTAACCGTGCACCTCATCAAATCGCCAAACGACAGCTTTCGGGTTACGATGATCCGACTTGCCAATGGCAACACCAGACGTTATGCAGATACCATGGCCTCTACCATCAACTATAATGTGCAGCAGGTAGATAGTTTACTGGTAATGGATAAGGGCATACAGGTTAACAAAACCAATAAATTCCGTAACCAACGGGTAATTATTACAGTGTATGTTCCGGTGGGCAAGCAGGTAAGAATTAATGATAATGTTGGTTGGGGTAACCATGTAGAGATCAACAGTCCATGGGATCGTAACTGGGACCTTGAAACAGATAACGTAGAGCAGGGCTGGGACCGCAACACAGATTATATCATGAAAGAAGATGGTCTTTACACGCTGGAAGGCATCCCCGCAGATGAGTGGCGCAGGGATAGCAGGAACAACAAAAGTTATAATTACGATGATGGCGATACAAAAATAAGGATCGACGAAAACGGCATCAGGATAGAAGAAGGCAACGGTGAGAACTATCGTTATGAAAATAACCGCCACCAGAAAGCCCTTGATTCTATCAGGGAAGTAATGGACAAGGAACAACAACGTATGAAAGATTCTTTGCAGAAAGTGAAGGAGAATGTAGACAAGGAGCTGGAGAAAATTGAGAAGAAAATAGTTTCCGCTTCTGCCAGTTTAGAGGACAAGAACTTTATTTTAAGAGGCTATAATCCTATGATGCTTTTAATAAAATAATTAAAGAAGTTTCAATAGTTGAGTTGAAGTTGAAGCAAAAAAAGATCCTGCCTTTTGGCAGGATTTTTTCTTTTAATATAACTGCCAGTATATTTTTTGGCAAACCGGTCAGTCGCCAAAATCTGTCTCTTACAACACAGGGAAATAAGCAAAGGCTTCTTACCTTCGCCCCTCATTAATTATTAAGTATGAAATCGACCCCCTTTACACAGAAACATATAGCACTAGGTGCAAAAATGGCCGAATTTGCCGGCTTCAATATGCCCATTTCCTATACCGGCATTAACGATGAGCATGCTGCTGTACGCAACAACGCCGGTGTATTTGATGTAAGCCACATGGGAGAGTTCGTACTAAAAGGCCCGCAGGCGCTGGACCTGATACAACGCATTACCAGCAACGATGCATCAAAACTTACAAAAGGCAAAGCACAGTATAGCTGCCTGCCCAACAAGAATGGAGGCATTGTAGACGACTTGCTGGTATATTGCCTGGAAGAAAACAGCGCTTACATGCTGGTGGTAAATGCGGGTAATATTAAAAAAGACTGGGACTGGATTCAGCAGCATAATACGAACGATGTGGAAATGCACGATATTTCTGATAAGACCTGCCTGCTGGCGATACAGGGTACCAATGCCACCAAAATTTTACAATCCCTTACAGATATCGATGTACTTAACCTTAAGTACTACACTTTTGAGAAAGGGGTGTTTGCAGGAGTAGATAATGTACTGGTAAGTGCAACGGGTTACACCGGCTCTGGCGGCGTAGAAATATATTTTGAAGACAAAGACGATGCGGCGAGTATTATTTGGGATGCTATTTTTGAAGCAGGTGCTAATGCGGGGATCAAGCCGATAGGGCTGGGCGCAAGAGATACGTTGAGGCTGGAAATGGGCTTTTGCCTCTATGGCAATGATATTGATGATACCACATCACCCATGGAAGCCGGCCTGGGCTGGATCACCAAGTTCAGCAAAGATTTTATTTCAAAGGAAACCTTCGCAAAACAAAAAGCCGAAGGCGTCGAACGTAAACTGGTGGGTTTCGAATTGTTGGAAAAAGGCATTGCCCGCCACGATTATGAAATAAAAGATTTTGAAGGCAACAGCATTGGCAGGGTTACTTCGGGTACACAATCGCCCACCCTTGGTAAAGCAATTGGTATGGGATATGTAGATACCAGCTATGCCACGGCCGGTAAGGAAATTTTTATATCCATCCGCCAAATACTGGTAAAAGCACAGGTGGTAAAAGTGCCATTTGTTTAAAATTATTCCTTGGCATCCATTATCATTAAAACCCAGGTTAATAATGCTGTTGAAATCGTTTTTGATTTAAGCAGGAGCATAGATTTACATACCATAACAACCGCCCACACAGGGGAAAAAGCTGTTGCCGGCAGAATGCAAGGCCTGATTGAACAAGGAGAAGAAGTTATCTGGCGAGCTAAACATCTCTTCAAGTTGAGAGAATTTACATCCAGAATAACCGCAATGGAAAGGCCCGTTTATTTTAAAGATGAAATGCAAAAAGGCGATTTCAAGAAGTTCAGTCACGAGCATTTTTTTGAAAAAAACGAAGCAGGAACCTTGATGACAGATAAAATATTATTGGAGTCACCTTATGGAATTATTGGCAAAATGGCCGATGCCGTTTTCTTAAAAAACTATATCCGGCGATTATTGTTACAACGAAATGACATTATAAAACAATATGCGGAATCAGATTCCTGGAAAAAAATACTAAACAACCCATGACCAAAAGCAACCCTACCGTCTTATTTACCTGCATGTCGCCCGACCTGTTGCACCTGTACGATGTTAGCAGCAGCATAGTGGTGATTATTGATGTGTTGCGTGCCACCAGTACCATTGCCACCGCTTTAAATAATGGGGCAAAAGCCATTATACCTGTAGACAGCGTAGCAGAATGTATACAGCTTGGCAAAAAAATAGACGCCATTACTGCCGGCGAACGGGATGGCCAGGTGGCCGAAGGCCTGCAATATGGTAACTCCCCGTTTGAATACCCCGAATCATTTATTAAAGGTAAAACCCTGGTGTTGACCACCACCAACGGTACCCGCCTGTTGCATATGGCGCTGGATAAAGGTGCCCGGGAAATCATTACAGGTTCTTTTCCTAACCTTGATGCTGTATGCGATTACCTGCTGCGCAAAAAAATGCCGGTGATTCTTGCCTGTGCCGCCTGGAAGAACAGGGTAAATATAGAGGATAACCTATTTGCCGGTGCCGTTATAAATAAGATAGGCGAGCATTTTTCCATTCAATGCGACGCTTCTAAAATTGCCCATAGTTTATACAAGATAGCTGAAAGCGATATGTACGAATTTATGAAGCAACAGGGAGCTTCCCACTACCATCGCCTCAGCAACTACGGACTGGAAAAAGATATCCGTTATTGCCTTACACCGGGCGGCGCCAATGTGTTGCCTTTGTACCGGGATGGTAAACTGATGCCGGTGAAGGATTAAATTATTTATCTCCCCGGCCGCATCAGCAACATTGGGTTCCTGGTATTAATGCTTGTTACATGGTTCCTGCCACTTGTGTGATCGGTAGTAGTAAATACCCGCCTGAATAAGACTGTTCCCCGCAGTTTAAAATTTATCAAGTCGTAAAACTTTGCTCATAGCCGTAATTACGGTTGTTGTGCGTAACCTTATGGGATAACCTTCAATTATCTATTCATTAAATATTATCCTTAAATTAATAAATTCGTCTTTCAAAAATAGAAGTGTTAATTTGATAAGGTTCAAACACAACTTGTAAAAATGTGGAGTTACTTAAATCATACTTTTTGCAGGCAGGTTCACCAATAAAGAAGCTGAACAGCTTGCAAACCCATTTATTTTAAAGAAATTGAATAAGGGGTAGTGTTTTGTATAAGAAGATAAGACCAGTAAACATCCTGGGTTTATTGAAAAGGTTTTTTTTAATATAATATCAACTTGCTGTGTCGATAGAGGAAATATTAATCGATCTACACACATTCCGATTGAAAATGTTTCTAAGGAAACTCCAATAACATTCTATTGCTGGCCGTAAAATTGATACTTCTTATTCAGCAAACTTGCTTTCTGTTGAAACTCCATCTCAAAAAATAATAAAAGACTATCATAATGGCAAAAACTACCAAAGTAAAAATTACCAATAAGCGTAATAAATTACTCAAATCCCCCACCGGCATCAAAGGTTTTGACGAAATTACCGAAGGCGGACTTCCGAAAAACAGAACCACTTTAGTTTCCGGAAATGCCGGATCCGGAAAAACCCTTTTTGGGATTGATTTTCTAATCAAAGGTGCAACCGCTTTTAACGAGCCGGGGGTTCTCATGTCGTTTGAAGAGACATTAGATGAATTGTATACAGACGTAACTTCTCTCAATATGAATTTACAAGGGCTTGTTTCGGAGGGAAAGATTTTGTGCGAACATGTTATTTTGGAGCGCAAGGACATTCAGCAGACCGACTTTAACCTGGAGGGAATCTTCGTTCGTTTGGAAGATGCCATTGATTCT
>JBBSKH010000003.1:0-71203 GCA_038256495.1 Chitinophagales bacterium | reverse complement strand
GTGACCGCGTTAGGATTCAAACCTAAAACCTTCTCATCCGTAGTGAGATGCTCTATTCAGTTGAGCTACGCAGCCATTTTATTCAGAACTATTAAATTAAACGTAGGATTCAAACCTTAAAACCTTCCCGCTACAAGTATCGGGATGCTCTATTCCCGTCCGAACGGTGTTCATCCGGGCGGGCAGTTGAGCTACGCAGCCATTGCTTTTTAATGGACGGCAAATATACAGCTTTTGATGTTTCAAACAAATTACAATCCAACCAAAAATTGAGAATGTATGAAATCTACAACTGACTCTAAGCTTTTGGTTTCCTCGTACACCATTAATTGCTTGTCGGCACCGGTGCCTTCTTCCAGCATTTTGTGCACATGGCTGATGGCGTGCTGACTACCCAGGTGTGGAATTACATCGTCTACAAAGTCTAGCAATTCATAAATAAGCACCCTGGTATTAACTTCCATTTCTTTACCAAAATCAATCATGCTGCCATCAATACCATAGCGGCTGGCACGCCACTTATTTTCGTTTAATAGCGGACGGCTATAGGTCATGAAGTTGAGATTCTGATTGCGCAGCATATATATTTTGGCACATATGGCCTGGAACAGGGCTGTTATGGCTATTGTTTCCTGTACTGTTAGTGTGATATCACATATACGAAACTCTACTGTATTAAAAAATGGATGCACCCTGATGTCCCACCAGATCTTCTTGGCATTATCAATACAATTGGTCTTTACCAACAGTTTGATATAGTTGTCGTAGGTTTCAATGCTGTCGAAGTAATCGGGGATACCTGTTCTTGGGAATTTATCAAACACTTTTGTGCGGAATGACTTGTAACCCGTTTTACGTCCTTCCCAAAATGGAGAATTGGTGCTGAGGGCAAAGATATGCGGTAAAAAATATCGGGCGCTGTTGGCAATATGGATGGCCATTTCCCTCGTTTCCATGCCTACGTGCACATGCGTACCAAAGATGAGGTTGCTGCGTGCAGCTTCCTGTAGTTCGTTCACAATTTCGTTGTAACGAATATGTTCGGTTATTAATTGTCGCTCCCAATGGCTAAAAGGATGAGTGCCAGAGGCGCCGATCCACAGACCCAGTTCATCTGCAATTCCACTGATGGTTTTCCGCAATGTGCCTACGTCCATATAAGCCTCGTCCACATCTGCACAAATGTCGGTGCCCACTTCTACAACCGCCTGGTGCATCTCTGCCTTTACCTTATCACGGATGATTTTCTGCCCTTCATGCACTATCTTCTGTTCATGGCTCTTCAGTTCCCTTGTTTCAGGATCTATAACCATATACTCTTCTTCTACACCTAATGTAAATTTCTTATAATCTAATGGACCCATGATATTGTTGGTTTAATGAATAGAGCAGCAAATGCCGGGTGTTTGTTCTTATGGATACAATTTTTGTCCGCTGCTGCTTTTCTTAATATACTCTCCCCAGGTTAAGTTATCTGCACCATCTACCTGCTTTTGTGCCCTTTCTATGGCATAGGTAGCCGAGGTTTCCACCACCCAGTCAAAATTTTCCTGGCCTACGCTGGTAACTTCAGCATCCGGTGCCGGGTTGCAGAAATCAATAGCATAGGGTACGCCATCTCTTAACGCAAGCTCAACGGTATTAAAATCGTAGCCCAGGTAATTGCATATGCGCAAAACGATCTCTTCCATTTTCTTGTGTCGTTCAGGCGATGGAGAAAAATCGGCTACATAACGAAGGTGATGAGGGTTGCGTGGTTCGTATGGCATGATGCGAACATGTTTTCCACCAATACAATAGCAACGGTAGTATTCATCAAATTTAATTTCTTCCTGCAGCATCATCACAAGTTGCTCAGTTTCGGCGTGCTTTTCAAAGAACTCGTCCAGGCTGTTCAGTTGGTAAACACTCTTCCAGCCACCGCCGGCGTAAGGTTTCATGTAAGCAGGGAACCCAATGTATTTAAAGATACCATCCCAATCGAGTGGATAGGCAAGGTTGCTGAAAGATGCTTCAGATGTATCCGGAGGTAAATCTCTTGATGGAAGGATTACTGTTTTTGGTACAGGCACATCAATTTTTGTTGCCAGGCAATTATTAAAAAACTTCTCATCAGCACTCCACCAAAAAGGATTATTTATTACAGCAGTTCCTGTAAGGGCAGCATTTTTCAAATATGCCCGGTAAAAAGGGACGTCCTGAGAAATACGATCAAAGATCACAGCATATCCCGTTGCTTCACCCTGCATTACCTTATCAATCTTTACAGGTTCAGCAGTAATGCCATCTAAATTTTTACTGTTTATTCTTTCTATGAGGGCTTCGGGAAAGCTTCGTTCTTTGCCGAATAATACGCCTATTTTCTTCATAATATGATTGTTTGATGAGTGAGAAACTGAAATATTAAAGTCTATCAAATATATTTTTTACCACTCAATAAAACAAATTATGTTTTCGTTTATAACATGCCCCGATTTTTGGGGTGCTTTGCTTAATTTTGTCAACTTATGCCGGAAGTCCAAGTATCTTCTTTAAAGGTTCAACAACATCTTTTACATTCTTCTAATTTAAACAGGGTAGTAAAAGTTGATTGCTACCTGCCACCTGCTTTCAATTTTTCGGAGCCTGTTGAACTGCTGTTAATAAACGACGGACAGGACCTGGTAAAGATGGGTTTTGAAGATATTCTGGGCGAGCTGATAATTACTAAAAAAGTAAAGCCAATATTCGCCGTTGGTTTACATTGTGCAGCCGACAGGAAAAATGAATACGGCACGGCAACGATCTTAGACTATAAAGGACGGGGCGCCAAAGCCTACCTTTACACCCGTTTTATTTTCCAGGAATTAATCCCTTTTTTAAGAGCAACTTACGGCATCAACGATTTTAGCGAAAAAGCTTTTGCGGGTTTCTCACTAGGTGGCTTGTGTGCTATGGATATTGTTTGGAATTATCCGCATGAGTTTACAAAGGTGGGTGTGTTTAGCGGCTCCTTTTGGTGGCGGGATAAGGACCAGGAGGATATTGATTTTGACGAAGATGTTAACAGGATTATGCACCGGCAGGTGCGGGAAGCTAATTATGCATCGTGGCTAAAGTTCTTTTTTGAAGTGGGCACCCTGGACGAAACTGCCGACAGAAATAATAACGGCATTATTGATGCAATTGATGATACTTTGGGACTGATAGATGAACTGGAGAAAAAAGGATACGACCGTACAAAAGATATCTTCTACCTTGAACTGAATGATGGGAGACATGATGTGCCCACCTGGGCCAAAGCATTTCCTGATTTCCTGAAGTGGGGCTGGGGAGCTGGTAGATAAAAAGCACTCTGTAATATTTATACTTAACCGGCGCTGCCGGTTTTTTTATCGGGTAATGGCTTTAAAATAAAAACCCCCGGATCAGCTCCGGGGGTTTTTTATAATCATGAATGATGATTAGAAGTTAAGACGCAAACCTAAGTTCATTCTCCAGGTATTTGCAGCAGTAATATTGCTATCAAAAGTACGAGTAGGAAGTGCACCGTTTACAGTGTTCATCCTAAAGGTTGCAGGCGTAGTAGCCGTAGGTGCAGTTGCAACAGATAAAATAGCAGCGTTATTATAGACTGTACGCCTGGTTACACCCCAATCGCTACTGATCATGTTAGTGAAGTTTTCAATCTCCATGCTCAACTGCAGGCCGTAATTTTTGTGTTTGGCAACCGGCAAAATGTCTTGCAGGATCCTAAGATCAAGGTTGCTGAACCATGGTAATTTAGCACCATTTCTTTCAGCAAATTGACCCTGGTGATCTTTCAGGTATTTGTCCTGAGCAATGTATGCAAAGAAAGCATCGCTCTGCTGTTGTGGTGTAAATGCACCGTTGGTAGCAAAGGTAATTTCGCTTGCGTTCTTTGGAATATAGATCAGGTCATTTGTACCCAAACCATCCTGGTTAAAGTCAGAAGAATAACGATAGCTGAACCTGTTTTGCTCGAAGCCTGTGTAAACAAGGGCAATGGTAGTAGCGAACAACTTAGCATAACTAAATTTATAAGAACCAAAAGCTACCACCCTGTTGGGGGTGCCAAAATCACTATACGCTAATTCAAGGTTGTTATTGCCATTCACACTTTGAACATTACTCCAGGCACTGGCAGCCTGAGATCCTGGGTTACCAGACACATCAAATGACTCTGTATGAGTGTATGCAACTGAGAAATCCCAGTTGTTGCTGAAACGCTTGGCAAGTTGTACCGTAACGATACCTGCGCCGCCTTTGCTTGTATTTGTAAGAACCATTGCTTCACTAATAGAAGTGTTATACCTCCTTGTAGCGCTGGTGTTTCCAAACAAAGGCCGGGAGCCTGCGCCAGCAGTAACACCGATCGGCGCTTTCTGGTTAGCATTGTATTGCAACAAAGCGTTGATGTCTTTGTTTACGATACCTTCTAAAGTCAAGGTCCAGGTCTTACCTAATTTTTTATCAACTGCAGCACTAGCCCTGAACACCTGAGGCATTTTAAACTCAGGATCTACGATTGCAATTGAACCAGGAGAACTTGTTCCAGGCTGAGAAGGGAAATTACCGACGTATGCATTTGGATCAGGGTTAAATAAGTAATTTGGTAAGCCTGCAGCATTCACTATTTCTACAGTATTTTGAATTACACCACTATTGCTGGGCTGATTGGTAAACCATACAAACGGGAAACGACCAGTAAAGATACCTGCACCACCACGAATAACAAGACTCTTGTTGCCGTACACATCATAGTTTACACCAATACGTGGGCTGAAATAAGTCCTTTCTTTTGGCCACTGGCCAACATCTAGTTTGATAGGCTGGTTGTTCTGGTTGAAGAAAGTTTGTGCAGAAACTGCGGGGTTAGAAGTCAAGTCGTTCTGGAACAGAGGACGGTCTAACCTTAAGCCTGCTACCAATTTCACTTTATTGTTTACTGAAATTTCATCCTGGCCGTAAATGCTTGCCTGACCGAAATCTAATTCAACAAATGGCTTCTGACCAGCATATGGGTAAGTTAAACCAAAGGCGATAGGAGCCTTGTTGGTAACGAAATCCAATACTGAAGCGAAACGATAGTAGCTTGTTCCGTATCTCAGGAACTGGTTCTTAACATAGATGTTCTCGTAAGCAACACCGGCGGTGATGCTGTGCCTACCTGTGTTGTAAGTTACGTTATCGTTAAAAGTGAGGGTGTTGTTCTGTACGTTGTTTCCAAAAGAGAATAACTCGTAACCTGCAGAAATAAAGTTATCGCTGCCTTCTTTAATATCGATGAAAGGGAAAATAGCAGATTTAGAACTTCTCTTTGGATCATTTGCTTCAGTATAAGTAGCAACAAACTGGTTAGATAATCTACTGGTAAAGTTGCTTTTTAATTCAAAAGCATAAGAAGCAAGTTTATTTGTGTTGGCATAGTTAGAATTCTCGTAACTCATACTGTTCTGGCTCCAACGATTGCTGGCAGAACGAGGGTTAGGAGCACTGCTACCATTCAACAACTGGTCATCATCTGTTTTAGAATAGTTGTAACGGAAACTTGCAGAATGCTTAGAGGTAATGTTCCAGTCTAAACGGGCCAATACTTTCTGGTTTTCTGTAAGGAAGTTACCCAGGTTCTCGTAAGGACCTGTTTCGTAACCAAACTTTGTTCTCAGGTAATCGCTAACACTGTCCAAAGCACTTGCCCTGGCCCTTGAAGTGTTTGCATCTGTAACCCCACCCGGGCGGGTAGCTTTCCAGTTAACACCTGGCTGGTCAGTAACTACTTTCTCAGCATTCACAAAGAAGAACAATTTGTTCTTAATGATCGGGCCGCCAATGCGGGCACCGTAAGTTTTAGAAGATGATTCTACTAATGTAGGAATAGGTTTGCCATTAGCTTCCCTTCCTATAAAACCTTCGTTCCTGTAATAACCATAAACACTACCAGTAAATTTGTTGGTACCCCTGCGGGTTGTAGCACTAATGCCGGCTCCGGTAAAGTTAGACTGGCGCACATCGTACGGGCTAACATTTACTGTAATCTCATCAATCGCATCTAATGAAATTGGAGAAACCGCACCACCTGGTAATGGGTTATTGCTCAAACCAAAGTTGTTATTAAAAGCGGCACCATCAATCTGGATGTTGTTGTACCTGCCATCACGACCTCCAAAACTGTTACCGCCACCAGCTTGTGGTGTAAGTGTAGTTAAGTTGGTAATGCTACGGCTGATGTTTGGAATGTTTGCAATTGCACGCTGGCCAAAGTTTTCCGATGTACCTGTTTTAAGTGTACGACCGGTTCTGCCGCCAACTACAACAACCTCCTGTAAATTGGAAGTATTGCCTTCAGCGTAAAAGTCGATACGATCTGTGCTTCCTAATTGTAAATAGATATTATCCTTTGCCTTGATGGTTTGGCCAACAAAGGTAACTTCTACTGTGTAAGGACCACCGGGGTTCAGGTTGGTAAGGTCATAGCGACCATCCTTACGTGTTACGGTATACCTTACAAACCCAGTAGCGGTATTGGTGGCTTTCACATTGGCGCCAACCAATCCTTCATTCTTCTCATTGAAAACTACACCTGTTATATCACTGGTAGTTACCTGAGCCTTGATGGAAAATGATACTGCCACACAGGCAATGATCATTGTTACGATTTTTTTCAAATGCATAATTAGTTCTGATTTTTTTTACGGTGCAAAGAAAGTGAATAAAAGCCGAATGCTTCCTAATTTATGTTAACAAATTATTAGACTATTTTTTATGTGGATTTGCTGCTTTGACCTGCCGGAGGAAAGGATTAAACAGTATTTTATATAATTATTATATGAAATTCCGAAAAGCGAAATCTTACAATTAGCATTCTGCATTACTCAGTACCTTTGTAGCCAAAAATTACAATTGCAATGCTAAATACAATAGACGAAGCGCTGGAAGACCTGAAAGCTGGGAAATTATTGATAGTGGTTGATGACGAAGACCGGGAAAATGAAGGTGATTTTGTGGGTTCGGCCCAGATGGCAACACCGGCGATTATCAATTTTATGAGTACCCATGGCCGGGGCCTGATATGTGCGGCCATTACCGAGGAACGTTGTGCACAACTTAGCCTTCACCCAATGGTTATGGATAATACTTCCTCCCATGAAACTGCCTTTACCGTAAGTATCGATCTGCTGGGCAATGGTTGCACTACAGGTATTTCTGCCCACGACCGGTCTAAAACCGTTCAGGCATTGGTTAACCCGGCTACAAGACCGGAAGAATTAGGGCGACCGGGGCATATTTTTCCTTTGAAAGCTAAGAGAGGTGGTGTTTTAAGGAGAACCGGGCATACAGAGGCTACAGTTGACCTTGCAAGATTGGCAGGTTTTGATCCGGCAGGTGTACTGGTAGAGATCATGAATGAAGATGGCAGCATGGCTAGGTTACCACAGTTATTACTTATTGCTAAAAAGTTTGATCTTAAGATCATATCAATAAAAGACCTGATTGCCTACCGGCTGAGGACGGAATCCCTGATTGAAATGGAAGTGAGCGTAAACATGCCAACGAGGTACGGCAGTTTTGAGCTCATCGCCTTCAGGCAGGTAAATACCGGCGATATTCACCTTGCTTTGAAAAAAGGTGACTGGAAACAGGATGAACCTGTATTAGTAAGGGTGCACAGCAGTTGTATGACGGGCGATATCCTTGGTTCTCTGCGTTGCGATTGTGGCGAACAACTGCACCACGCCTTACAACACATTGAAACTGCAGGTAAGGGCCTTGTATTATATATGAACCAGGAAGGGCGTGGCATCGGGCTCATTAATAAGTTAAAGGCATACAAATTACAAGAGCAGGGTATGGATACCGTGGAAGCAAACATTCAACTTGGTTTCGAAATGGATGAAAGAGATTATGGGGTAGGTGCACAAATTCTGAGAAGCCTTGGTATTACCAAAATGAAACTGATGAGCAATAATCCTCGTAAAAGAGCCGGCTTACTTGGTTATGGCCTTGAAGTAGTGGAAACTGTATCTATAGAAATGAAACCCAACGAACATAATTCTAAATACCTTTTTACAAAAAGAGATAAGCTGGGGCATGAGATACTGAACGGGCTGTAGTTAAAAGTCAAAAGTTAAAAGTCAAAAGTTTCCCGATTGCCATCGGGATCAAAAGTCAAAAGTTAAAAGTCAAAAAGGGAATTCAACATTCATAATTCATCACTCATAATTCAAAAGTTAGGTGTTAGATGACAGTCGTACATTCGATATTCCTCTCTTAATTTTCGGCCTGAATTTTTTTCCTGCTTTTAAAGATATCGGATAGCTTATTAAAATCTTTGCGATAAGATAATTTTACGCCCGAGCGGTTACGCTGGTTACTGGTGAGATCGGTGCTGGTTTTGCTAAATCCTACCACTTTAATAGAACCGTCTTTATTCAGCAGCCACTCTATATTAATATCCGGCGTAAGTAAGCCCGAGGTTTGTAAGTAAGGATTATTATAATCAAGGTTACCACCCACAAGGAACTTGATGCGATTACTAAGGAATATTTTCAACCCGGCACGAACATTTGCCTGCAACTGCCGGGCAGTACTTTGCAGGTCTACAGATGGGTTTATATCAATGTAGGTAGATACCACACCCTTGGTAGCCCGCTCCAGTTCCTTATTAAATACCTTGGTAAGAAAATCGCTTACAACACCGCCAATACTGCTGGCCGCAAGGTTATAAGTGTTGCCACCGTTTAAGAATGACTGGTTGCCGGTGATAAATGTATTTACGAGCAGTAGGCTTGCTACTTGTTTGTACATTTCATTCTTATCATTCTGGAAATCGGCCAGTTTTTTTACGGTGAAATAATCACGGTTCCATTCACTATTTTCCGGCAACAGGAATTCAAAAGTTATTTCTGGCTTGGTAAGGCTACCTGTAAGTTTTGATAGGATGATGATATCTTCCCTGCTTCTTACATTGCTGCTGGAAGTAATGCTGCTGATATCCACTCTTTCTGCCACATAACGGGCATCAATGTCAATCTGTGCAAGATAAGGATCGCCGTTCCATGTGATAGAGCCACGGCTGAGGATAAAAGGTTTCTTCAGCAGGGTTTGAAAGTTAAAAGTATATTCTCCCTGTGTAATTTCATACCGGCCTCTAATACTCAGCGCCTCAGTAGTTCCTACCCTTATATTAAGTTTACCATTGCCCTGTCCTTTAATAACATCACCTGTTTCTTCATCTAATATCACATCTACTTTACAGGCAGGGTTAGCCGTTATATTCATATTCACGGTTATGTTGGCAGCTTTGTTAGTACCCAAAGGCTTATCCATTTCGGAACCAAACTGAATAAAATTTATATAATCAACACTACCGCTTTCCCGGCCGGTTTCGCCGGTGTTCAGGTAAATATGGCTGCTGTCAAAAATACTGGGCTGACCGTCAATATTCATTTGCAGGTTCGTAATAGAACCGTTGATGGTCATCAACGCATTGCCAATAACATTTCCGTAAAACTGTGCATTGTCTTTTTTACGGGTATTTAGCAAAAGCATTTTCGAAGTTTCTACACGTATGTTTTCAAATTCAAACTCTTTAAAGAATTTATGGTATAGCTTACCCGCCACCACACCTGTGTTATTTAGCGTATCTCTTATTTTTAACTGTCCAAAGTCTATCAGGTTTTCTCCAAAATGTATGCGTTGGTTATTGAAGATGTATTTGCATTGGGTAAAGGCAACCGTTAGTGCCGCAGTATCTACATCCACATCTCCCACGATGGTCATATTCTGGGCACCTTTTATTACAAGGTTTGCCTTACCAAATCCATTTATTTTACTGAACACCGTAGCAAGGTAAGGTTCCAGTATATTCATATTTATTCTTTCAGCCAGTAGCCTTGTATTCATCCGGTCGCCAATGCTGTCTTTGTAATTATAGTAACCATCTATATTAAATGCATTGTCTGTTCCCTTGGTCGAGATCTTATAGTCAATTTTTCCTGTGCTGGTATTTATATGGCTTTCCAGGTTGGTTCTCCCGATATACGAGTCATTAAGCGTTAAGCTGTCTGCAATTCCAATGAAAGAAATATTTTGCTTGTCAAAATAGTCTTTCAGTTTTACCTCCCCGGTCAGTTTTCCTTTAAGCGAAGGATTGGGTAACCAGAAAGGCAGGAAGTCCTGTATGATAACATTTTTTAATGATGCCACCAGGTGGATATCGTCGGTAACATCATCTAGTTCTGATGATATCACAATTTCCTGGTCGTTGTTTACAAACTGCACTTTATTGGCATCGATATAATTTTTGCGTATGCTTATTTCTCCGTCTTCTTCAAGCCGCCATTGCTTGCCATTTAAAATAAAGGTAGAAGGGAAGAAGTGTACCCGAACCCCGTCATTCAGGGTTTCAATGCTGGCGTTCAGGTCTGCATCATTCAGGATATTACCCGAACTTGTTTTTAGGTTAATGCGTGACAGGTCGTTGTGGGCGGCCAGTTGCAAAGTGGTTTCCGGAAAATGCAAGCTATCATTTAAGGCAATGTCCTCCACATCCAGTTTTGCAAACAAAGTGTCCTGGTTGCCGTTTGCCTTCAGGTCAGTATTGGTAAAAACTTTACCGTCATAACTAAAGTAGGGCACAAAAGCGTTTACATTCAGTCGGTAATTATTAAGGGCCAGGCTTCCGTCTATGGAAGCATTGTTGAACCCTGCCAGCCTGTTATCAAATAGCCGGATGTACTCGTCAATATTATAGGTCTTTATATTAAAGCTAAAATCCTGGTTGTCTACCCGATCTTTAGGCACAGGAAAATAAGTTGGGTAATACCTTGCCAAAAATACTTTGAATGCATTGGGAAGTTGCATTATTTTAAACTGACCGCTGATGGTAGCATCCAGTTCATTAGACTTGAGGCTGAGCGTTTTTTTATCATTCTCAATAAAGGATCGGAGCGTAAGAGAATCAAAGGATAATAACTGGTCTTCATGTTGTAAACTGGCATCTTTTACGGTAGCCGTTCCAAGGAAATTATCAATACTGTTGCCTGTAAAATTCAGGCCAAAAACTCCCGAAAAGGTGATCTTGTCTTTTGAGAGGCCAATCTTTTGCAGGTCTGCAAATGTTACATCGGCATCTGCGTTAAAAGCAAGTTCTTTTCCACTCAGGCTAATCTCGCCCTCCAGGTTAGCTATTTTAAGATTAGGATCATCAATGGAAGCTTTTCCCCGAAATATTTGTTTCTCAAAATCGCCGTTAATGATAATATTTTGATAAGTATAGCCGGCATAATCCAGCTTTTGCACCTTTCCTTTAAAGTTTGCCTTAAGGTCTTTTACGGCAAAATTCTGACCCTTTATTACGCCGTTTACGGCAATAGTACCCAGGTTCTTGTTATTTAAAAAAGCGCCCAGCTCAAAACCTCCGGTGTTTATTTTGCCGGAGTAAGCGGCCTGCCCGTTGTTGCCAATCTTCATATTTAAGTCGGCCACCACGGTACCAAGGTTGGTCCTTATTTTTCCGTAGGCAACAAAGTCTTTTATAAAACCTGTATAGCTTCCTTCGTATTCAATGGCGCCAAGTTTATACAGGGCCGGCGTTTTTACTTTTCTTAAAGACGGCACAATACCTGCCAGGTCGTTGTAAGTAGTTTTAAAAGTTCGGGCCCTCAGGTCAATAAAAGTATTGTTGATGTCTGGCAGACCCCGCATAGATAAGTCGCCATCAAGGAAAGTATTGCCGGTCCTTATCTTCATAGCCCTCACATTAAAATTATCGATGGTGCCCTTGGCATTGCCTTCCAGGAAAAACACCCGTTTCATATCCGATAAGTCGGGGGCAAATATGGCCAGGTCATCGGTACTTAACACACTTTCTTTAAAATGAGCTTCCAGGTTTATATTGTGTATAAAGCTGCTCATGTCCTTATTAAAAGTGCTATAGCGCATGGCATAATAGTCGCCTAACTTGCTCTTGTTGGTTTGCAAATCCAAACGGTTAAACTCCATTAATTCCGGTGTAAACCGCAGGTGGCTTTCAAATTTCTTTATATCCAGTCCGTTCTTTTCTTTTGCTTTCAGCGAAATATTTACTTGTAACGTGTCATTGAGAAATAATACATCAGTAGCGCTTCCATTGATGTTTGAAAAGTGTACATGTTGCCCGTCGAAGCGATCTGTATACGCTGCCCTGTCTGTTAGTTTATCATTTTGAAATGCACCGTTAACGATCTGTATTTTCTGAATTTTGGCCACCCAGCCAGAGTTATTCCATTTAAACGCAGACACCACCGGTATCTTCGCCATAATATCGGTAAGGTCATTTTCTACCGGCTTCAGGCCTTCAAAATCTGATTGAGCGAACACCGGTTTTTCCAGGTATATCTCCCGGATAATTACCTGCTTGCCGGGAATATCAACCTTATCAATCAATACATCCAGTTTCTTTATGGATGCAGTCATGCCCTGACCAACCCATTTGTCAAATTTATTAAAGACCACATTTTTTAAGTGGATTTCCTTTACGTCTATCTCAACACCCTTCTTTTTTTTCTTGTTGTTCTTGGGCGTTGAAAAAAAATCTACCAGGAACTGGTAATTCCAGATGGAGTCAGTACGACGCATATTTATATTGGCATCTTCCAGTTCAATATTGTTAACGGTGATTTTATCTTTTAAAAAGAACCAGTCAGTAAGGTTGGCCTTTGTAGTGCCGGCGTACAATAAAGTGTCTTTGCTGCGGTCCTCTACCATCAGGCCTTTCAGCACCAGATTATTAAAAAATTCCAGGTCTACAGATTGAATGGTAACCCTTGTGTCTAGTTGTTCAGACAATCTACCTGCAATTTTTTTAACCACCCAGGTTTGCACAGAAGAAAGATGCAGCAGCCCGTACAGCAATACCAGCAATAACAGTAGTACCAGCAGCACCTTTTTTAATATGTTGAAGAATTTACGCAGAAAAATCAATTAGTTGTAAAATTAGCCAATAGCAATCCACTTGCAAATAACGTACAAAAATTTACCATTTTATTGTACGTCATGCCTTTATGAATATAGAAGATATAGAGGAACAAGGTAACGGCAATAGCGGTTTGCAACAGCACCAGCATTATTTTTTTTGCAAAAGTAAGGCATTCGGCCCTAAGGCTTAATATCCTCCTGCGGCATCGTCGCCTCTTTTGTCGGCAATAGCGGTAATCGTTCTAACGGGCTTTTCGCTTATGCGTATCAGTTCCGTGCGTCCGATAGCGCCTTTCTTATTAACGGGGTATCCCATTGCTTTAAGTGCTGCTATCACATCATCAGGAAAATCGTCTTCCACCCTTATTTCGTCGGGCAGCCACTGGTGATGGAACTTGGGTTTGTTAACAGCTTCTTCCGGCGTAAGGCCAAACTCCAGGATGTTTACAATACTTTGAAAAACACTAGTGGGTATGGTGGTGCCGCCCGGTGTACCAACTACGATGTATGGTTTGTTATCTTTAAGCACAATGGTAGGAGTCATACTACTCAGCATTCTTTTACCAGGTTCAATGGCATTGGCAGCCTTGCCAACGGCGCCATACATATTGGGTGCACCCGGCTTCACACTAAAATCATCCATTTCGTTATTTAATAAAAATCCTGCTCCGCTTACAACAGTGTGGCAGCCGTACCCACCATTAAGCGTGGTGGTAACAGAAACTGCATTGCCATATTTATCTACCACACTTAAATGCGTAGTTTGATCACTTTCTTTTATCATCCCTTCCTTGGTAACAGTACTGCTTCCTGCCACCCCGGGTTTATAGTCGCTCATGCGTTGTTGCAGGTATGCATCGCTAACCAAAGTTTTTACAGGTACTTTGGCAAAATCTGCATCACCCATATAAGTGCCTCTGTCTGCATAGGCTCTTCTTTCAACTTCCACCATCAGTTGCACACTTTCCGGCGTTTGAAATCCCATAGAAGCAATATCCCGGTGTTCTATCATTGTCATCATTTGCTGCAATAAGATGCCGCCACTACTTGGCATGGGCATGCCGATAATTTCATATCCTTTATAATTAAAACGAACGGGCACCCGCTCTTTGGCCCGGTAATTTTTAAGGTCCTGCAGGCTGATGATGCCATTGCTTCTTTTCATTTCCTCAACAATCATTCTTGCCGTTACACCTTCATAAAATCCACGTGCACCGGCAGCCTTCATTCTTTTAAGGGTGTTGGCCAGTTCTGGCTGACGCAGCATATCACCTTCCTGCCACAAGTCTTCTTTTACAAATCGCACGGCATTTTTGTTAGCTTTTTCAAAAGTTCTTTTTGAAGCATTAAAGCTTGCAGCCTGCGATGCAGTAATGGCAAAACCTTCTTCGGCCAACTCAATAGCCGGTGCTACCAGTTCTGCAAACGACAGCCGCCCATATTTCATACTGGCAAAAAGACCCGCTACGGTGCCGGGTACACCACTTGCCAGTGGACCATTCAACGATAATTCTTTGATTGGATTACCTTTCTTATCAAGATACATATCCTTAAAAGCCTTTGCAGGTGCCATTTCCCGGTAGTCAAGGGCAATGGTTTTGCCATTTGCCAACGATGCGATCATAAATCCCCCGCCACCCAGATTGCCCGCTGCAGGATATACAACTGCCAGGGCAAGCTGGGTTGCTATGGCAGCATCTATTGCATTACCGCCTTGTGCCAGCATACTCATGCCAGCCTTTGTTGCCAACGGGTGGGCACTTACCACCGCACCCTGTGTACACACTGCTTTCTTTTGAATACTGTAGGGCAATTGTGCCATCACTGAAGATTGGAAAATCAAACACATCATTGCCTGAACTAGAATTTTATATTGTTTCATCTTTCGTGTTTATTTGTTCAAATCTAAAATTTCTTTTTATAAAGGCATGAGGTTTTAATAATTTCACCTCTTAACAAGTTATATGAAACATACTTTAGCATTACTTTCTGGCTTCTTTTTTTTGTTACTAACTGCGTCTGCTCAAAACCTGAAAAGTCCCGATGAATTCCTTGGCTACAAACTGGGTGAAAGGTTTACACCTCATCATAAGATCGTGCAATACTTTGAATATGCTGCCTTAACAGCTCCTGCAAAGATGCAGTTGCAAACCTACGGCTATACAAATGAAGGCAGGCCCTTATTGCTGGCTGTAGTTGGTAGTGCAGCAAATATGAGTAACATAGAAGAGATCAGGAAAAATAACCTGCGGTTAACGGGGTTGCTTGCTGATAAGACCGGCACGGTGGATGCACCGGCCATTACATGGCTCAGTTATAATGTGCACGGTAATGAAGCCAGTTCTTCAGAAGTTTCTATGAAAACTTTATATGAATTACTGAACAACAACAATGCGCAAGCACAGACTTGGTTAAAAAATACGGTAGTCATTATTGATCCATGCCTAAACCCTGATGGCAGGGACCGATATGTTATATGGTACAACCAGATGATGGGAGCAGAATACAATGCCAGTACCCTGGCAAGGGAACACAGCGAGCCATGGCCGGGTGGCAGGGTAAACCACTACTATTTTGATTTGAACCGTGATTGGGCATGGCAAACACAGGTAGAATCGCAGCAGCGGCTGGTTAAATACAATGAATGGATGCCGCAAGTGCATGTTGATTTTCATGAACAATCACCATACAGTCCTTATTATTTTGCACCCGCTGCAGAGCCCGTTCACGAATCTGTTACTGATTGGCAAAGGCGTTTCCAGGTAACCATTGGGAAGAACCATGCAAAATATTTTGATGCCAATGGCTGGCTTTATTTTACCAAACAATATTTTGACCTTTTCTATCCTTCTTATGGCGATACCTATCCCATGTTCAATGGCTCTATTGGTATGACATACGAGCAGGCAGGGCACGGTAGTGCTGGGCTTGCTATTGCCCTGGGCGAAAGCGATACTTTAAAACTAACGGACCGTATTGCCCATCATTTTACTACCAGCATGAGTACGCTGGAGATGGTGGCAGCAAATAATGCCCCTTTAATGAAGGAGTTCAAAAAATATTTCGATGCAGGTAACAACGGCATGCTGGGCGATTATAAAACTTATGTTTTTTCAGCAGCAGACGAAAACAAAACTGCATCGCTCATTAAATTGTTTAAGAAGAATAAAATTGCTTATGGTTATGCCGTAAAAGACGCTACTACCAAAGGCTTTAATTATTTTACCGGCAAGGAAGAAACTGTTAATGTAAAAGAGAATGATCTTGTCGTTTCTTCCACACAACCCAAGGCTGCGCTGGTAAAGGTGTTGTTTGAGCCGATGTCACGGCTAAGTGATTCGGCCACTTATGATATCACTGCATGGTCTTTACCTTATGTATATGGTATGCAGGCATGGGCTTTGAAAGAAAAACTGGTTGGCAAGGAAAATATTGTTGCTGCCGTGAAAGCGCCTATACCGTTTGATGCATATGGTTACCTGGTAAATTACCAATCTTTCAGCGATGCAAAATTACTGGCCGCTATGTTGAAAGCAGGCATTAAAGTGCGGTTTGCAGAAAAGGATTTTGTTTACAATGGTATTACTTATAAAAAAGGCACACTAGTGGTACTGGGCAAACAAAACGCTTCAAAGATTCCGGATTTTGTAAAGCTTGCAGGCAGGTTTAATAACAACGTAACCGCCATTGCTTCCGGTTTTATGGAGAGCGGCTTCGATTTTGGCTCAGATAAATTACACCAGCTAAAAGCCCCGGTGGTAGGCATGCTCACCGGCTCAGAAACTTCGGAGAATGCTTCGGGCGAAGTGTGGTATTTTTTTGATAAAGAACTGGAATATCCCATTACATTAATAAATGCAGATGAGCTAAGGATAAACCGGCTAAAGGATGTAGACGTATTGATCTTACCTAATGGCAATTATAAAATGTTTGGAGACAAGGATGCGGTAGCGCAGTTGAAATCATGGGTTAATCAGGGAGGAAAAATTATCGCCCTTGAAAATGCAGCTACTGCCTTAGCCGCCGTGGATAGCGATATGAAAATAAAAAAAGAAGATGATGATAAGGAGCCGGCTTCCGGTGACAAATATGCCGACCTGAAACGCTTTGAAGACAGGGAGAAAAATGACCTTAAGAATAATGTACCGGGCGCTATTTACAAAATTGAACTGGATAACAGTCACCCGCTTGCGTTCGGTTACCCAGGTTATTTCTTTTCATTAAAAATGAATACTGATCTTTTTGAATTTGGTAAGAACACCTGGAATGTGGGCGTGATAAAAAAAGACAAACAAGTAGCCGGTTTTGTAGGAAGTGCCGCAAGGCAAAAACTGGTAGATGGTACCGTGATAGCTGTAAGCCCTACGGGGCGTGGCAGCATTGTATACTTTGCTGATGACTTGTTGTTCCGGAATTTCTGGGAGAACGGTAAGCTGATGTTTAGCAACGGTGTGTTCCTGGTGGGGCAATAAATACAAACCTTTTATATAACCGCATGCACATGCGGTTTTTTTGTAACAATGATAAGTGGTAAGGTATGGCCGGTACATTGCCTTATTTTCGTGAATATAATTTCCAGTTATGCAAAAAGTTTTTACGGTAGTAGTAGCCGTGTTATGTTTTTCTTTTGTGCAGGCGCAGTCGCCTAAAACCTGGGCTTCTTCAGATATATTGCAGCAATTGAAAAAACTGGAGGTGTTTGGTTCGGTGCTTTACATTGCAGCCCACCCCGATGATGAGAACACCCGACTGCTGGCATACCTGGCTAATGAACGCAGGTTACGTACTGGCTACATGAGCATCACCAGGGGCGATGGCGGGCAAAACCTGATTGGTAGTGAGCAGGGTATAGACCTCGGCCTTATCCGCACACAAGAACTGCTGGCAGCCCGCAGGGTAGATGGCGCTGAACAATTTTTCAGTACCGCTTTCGATTTTGGGTATAGCAAAAGCCCTGATGAAACCATTACAAAATGGGGCCATGATAAAATTTTGAGTGATATAGTTTGGGTAATAAGAAAATTTAACCCTGATGTAATAATTAGCCGTTTTCCTACAACTGGTGAAGGTGGCCACGGCCATCACACAGCTTCGGCTATCCTTGCCAGTGAGGCCTTTGATGCTGCGGCAGATTCAACCATGTTTCCGGAACAATTGAAACAGTTTGGCATTACCGTGTGGCAGGCAAAGCGGTTACTATGGAACACCTTTAATTTTGGCGGCAACAATACGCAGCGGGAAGACCAGCTAAAAATTGACGTTGGATTATACAATCCAATCCTTGGAAAAAGTTATGGCGAAATGGCTGCTGAAAGCCGCAGCCAGCATAAGAGCCAGGGTTTTGGGGTGCCTGCACAAAGAGGTGAAATCTTTGAATATTTTGCTACAATAAAAGGGGATAAGCCTGAAAAAGATTTAATGGATGGAGTGGAGACAACCGTGAAAAGATTTAATGCTGGGCCTGCAATTGAAAAACAGTATGATGAAATGCTAAAAAAAATGTTGAACAACTTTAATGCTGCAATGCCTGCTCAAAGCATACCAGCACTAAAAGATTTATATGACTTTGCAATACGTTCCAGAATAAATATAAACCGCTTAATTATAGAAGAAGCTATTGCACAGTGTGCAGGATTATTTATGGAAGCAACTGCAGCCAATCAGTTAAATGTGGTAGGCGATAGTTTAAAGTTCACCGTTAGTTTCAACAACCGTTCCGGCGTAAATGTAGAAACAGCACAGGTAAGCATATTGGGCACTACACAGGTATTTCAAAATATTGCACCAAACATAACCAGCAGCATTACCGCTTCGGTTTTTATTCCAAAAGAAAGGCCTACATCTCAGCCTTACTGGCTGGAGTATCCTATGAACGAGGGTTCATTTGAAGTAAAGAACCAGGCCATCATTGGTGCCCCGGAAAGCTTAAATGCAACTGCCCTGTTCCAGGTGAGGATTGGTGATAAGCTATATAGTTTTGTAAGGCCAATTTTTTATAAATACACCGATCCTGTTAAAGGGGAATTGTATGAGCCAATACAATTGGTTAATCCTGTTTTTGTAAATACAACTCCTTCCCTCATCATTTTGTCGAACAGTAAAAAGGAACAGCGCACCATCCATTACGATGTACAAACCAATTTGCCATTTAACGAAAAGGTAAATTTTAAAACGGTGAACAATGGTCACTCAAGGATTGTATTCGATACCCTGAAAAATTATAACCGTGGCGAAAAATATAGAATCAATGTTACGATCAACAGCGATTCATTTCCGAATAATACGACCCGGTATGTTGGCGGACAATTTACTGCAGCATCTTTGTATGAGCCGCAAATGCTTTCATTGAACAAGATCAGTTACGATCATATTCCTGATATTTTTTATAGTTACTACGACCGGGCAAGGGTAATAAAAATGGACCTTAAAACCGTGGGAAGCAGGGTTGGTTACATTGATGGTGCAGGCGATAAAGTGCCTGCGGCCCTGGAACAAATGGGCTACACCGTAGTTATGCTAAGCGAAAAAGACGTAAGCCCGGAAAACCTTAAAAACCTGGATGCCATCATTACCGGTGTGCGTGCTTATAATACCAATACATGGCTAAGCAATGTGTATGATGTGTTGATGAACTATGTGAAGGAAGGAGGGGTGTTGTTGGTGCAGTACAATACCAATAATTCTATTGGTCCCATGAAGTCAAAAATATCCCCGTACCCGTTTAATATTACCAGGAACCGGGTTACAGATGAAACCGCCAGGGTAAATTTCTTGCTACCAGATCATCCTGTATTGAACTATCCTAATAAAATTACCGCTAAAGATTTTGAGGGCTGGATTCAGGAACGCAGTATCTATAATGCAGAAAATATTGATGATCGTTACCAGAAGATATTAAGCATGAAAGATCCGGGAGAGAAGGAGCAGGAGGGAAGCCTAATAGTTAGTAATTATGGTAAAGGCAGGTTTATTTACACAGGGCTGGTATTCTTCAGGGAATTGCCCGCAGGTGTGCCGGGGGCTTATCGTTTGCTGGCGAACCTTATTGCAAACAACAAGAAATAACGAAAATAGAATCCTTCAAGCCGTTAAGCTATGAGTTATATTGACTGGATCATATTGGTGTTGGTGCTTTCAGGTATAATTATGTACGGGATTTATAAAAGCCGTACCACTAAGGACCTGGATGGCTATTTCCTCAGCAACAGGAGCATGCCCTGGTACCTGGTGCTGCTCAGCATAATGGGCACACAAGCTAGTGCCATTACTTATTTAACCGGTCCCGGTCAATCTTACACAGATGGGATGCGCTTTGTGCAATATTATTTTGGATTGCCGCTGGCGATGATCGTCATCAGTATATTTTTTGTGCCGGTGTACGCCAGGTTAAAAGTGTATACAGCATATGAATTTTTGGAAAAGCGTTTCGACAGCAAGACCCGCAGCTTCACTTCCTTTTTGTTTTTGCTTTCCCGTGGCCTCAGCACGGGAGTAAGCATCTATGCACCTTCCCTGATCTTAAGTTCGCTGATGGGTTGGAACATTTATTATACCAATGTGGTAATGGGTGGTTTACTCATTATTTACACCATGAGCGGTGGAGCAAAAGCGGTGGCGTATACACAAACCTTACAGATGATCATCGTGTTCTCATCACTGTTTATCATCGCCTATATTGCCGTTAGTCTGTTGCCTGCCGATGTTGGTTTTAAAGAAGCCATTGACAAGGCCGCAGAACTTGGGAAAATGAATGTTATCACAACGGGATTCACAGAAAACGGTTTCGACTGGAAGGATAAATACAATATATGGAGCGGGGTAATAGGCGGATTCTTTTTGGCCATGAGTTATTTTGGAACAGACCATAGCCAGGTGGGGCGTTACCTAACGGCTAAGAGTGTGCGGGAGAGCCGAAAAGGTTTATTGATGAATGGTGTAGTAAAAGTGCCTATGCAATTCTTTATTTTACTCATTGGTATTTTGATTTTTTCTTTTTACCTGCACCATAAAGCCCCGGTATTTTTTGATAGTGCTAAAATGGAACTGGCCGCCCAAACGCCTTATAAAGATTCGCTTGCTGCTATAGAAAAAAATTACAATGCAGCTTTTGAAAGCGGACAAATAGAAGCATCCAAAGCCTACCGCCAGCAATATAAAAATACGCTGCAGCAAGCACTGCCAGGCGATGATGCCAATGATGCTAATTTTATTTTCCTTCGCTTCGTAAAAGACAACCTGCCCATTGGCCTTGTAGGGTTACTGTTTGCAATGATCTTCCTCTCTGCATGGGGAAGTATTGCTGCGGCACTCAACTCGCTGGCTGCATGCACGGTGGTTGATTTTCACAAGAAATTCTTTGTTAAGAATGAAACGGAATTTAAAGATTACAAAGTATCTCAATGGTACACTTTTGCGTGGGGCATCTTCTGCATTTTTATTGCCATGTTTGCACAAAACATCGGCAACAGCCTGATTGAGGCGGTTAATATTCTTGGGTCATTGTTCTACGGAGTTATACTTGGGGTTTTCCTGGTTGCTTTCTGGATAAAATGGGTGAGTGCAAATGCAGTATTTATTGCAGCATTAATTTCTGAAGCATTTATTATCTGGATCTATAATGCAGATATAATTTCTTTTTTATGGCTGAATGTTATCGGGGCCTTGATGGTGATCTTTATCGCCATTTTTCTGCAACTGTTTTTGCCTGCCCGTAAAACAATTCCATCGCCTATTGCCACAGGCGAATTATAAAAAAATAATTTCATGGGTTACTGTGGCAAACGATTTAAACATCAGCATTACGCCACAATATTTTTCTTCCGATAACTGAACAGCTCTTTCCATTTTGGATCGGTGTTTTTCTGCAACCTGGATGCTGTACGTAACCTTTATTGCTGTATAAGTTTGCGGGTTTGTTTCTGATAAGGTACCGGCAGTATCGATTCTAAAATTGGAAAAAGTCACTTTCATTTTATTCAGAATATCTACTACATCAAAGCCTGTGCAACCAGCCAGGGAAACCAACATCAATCTTTTCGGGCCGGAACCCAGGTTATTGCCTCCATCTTCTGGTCCGGCATCTGTAATAATGGTATGGGTATTTATGCTATGTTCAAAGGCCATACCTTGTGTAAAAACCGAACGGATATTGTTAGTGTTCATAATAAATTATTAGTTTGCAGCCCTCTATTCACGGGCAAATATGCTGAATTAAAGCTGTTTTATAAAATAATTGCCAATTCCTCATTAATTTAAATAAGAAATACATACCTTTGCCGTCCAAAATTTTAGGACATGGCAAGAGTATGTGAACTTACAGGAAAGAGACCAATTACAGGTAATAAAGTATCTCATTCCAACATTAAAACTAAACGCAGGTTTCTGCCTAATTTGCAGACCAAGCGTTATTATATTGCAGAAGAAGACAAGTGGGTAACCCTTAAAGTTTCTTCAGAAGCAATCAGAACCATCAACAAGAATGGTTTGTATGCAGTAGTAAAGCAAATGCGTGCTGCTGGCGCAAAGATATAAACCCCAACCGGCCTGTTTATTAAAGCAGGTTAAGTAGGTTTTACAATAAAAAAATAATAAAAATACAATGGCAAAGAAAGGTAACAGGGTACAGGTGATCATGGAGTGTACAGAGCACAAGACCAGCGGAATGGCCGGTACAAGCAGGTACATCACCACCAAGAACAAAAAGAATACCCCTGAGCGTCTGGAGTTGAAAAAATTCAACCCGATCCTGAAAAAAGTAACTGTTCACAAAGAAATTAAATAAGGTCATTCGTTTAGGGTTTATGTGGTTTAATCCACTAACAACTTTCGATAACCATAAAAAATAAAAACATGGCAAAAGCAGCTTCAAAAAACGCTAAGATTAAAGATACCAAGGCCGCAGCCGATGCGAAAAACTGGACAAAAGTTATTCGTACCGTACGTAGCCCTAAAACTGGTGCTTACACTTTTAAAGAATCAATTGTTCACAAAGACAAGATTAAAGATCACATGGGTCAATAATAATTGATTCATTGGGTTACTATATAATTGAAGCTGTTCTGTTAATACCGGAACGGCTTTCTTTATTTTAATTATGTTACGGTGCCTGGCAAATTCAGCATTCTTATTTTCAACGCTTCTTAACTATATAGCATATGGGCTTATTCGATAAATTATTCGGCAAGAAACAACAACAGGAAACTATTGACCAGGGTTTGCAGAAAACCCGGGAAGGCTTTCTTGGTAAGATCAGTAAAGCTATTGCAGGCAAAAGTACGGTGGATGAGGCGGTATTAGATGACCTGGAAAATGCCCTGGTAAGTGCTGATGTGGGTGTAGAAACGACCGTTAAGATCATTGACCAGTTGGAGAAGCGGGTAGCAAAAGACAAATACCTTAATACGGCAGAGCTGAACAGCATTTTGAAAGATGAAATTCAAAACCTACTGGTGGCAGCACCACAGGATACCAGTTATGTAAATTATGAACTGCCGGCTGGCCACTCGCCACATGTAATTTTGGTAGTAGGTGTAAATGGCGTGGGTAAAACCACCACCATTGGTAAACTTGCCCATAATTTCTCCCTTGCGGGCAAATCAGTATTGTTAGGTGCTGCAGATACCTTCAGGGCGGCAGCGGTAGACCAATTAACCATTTGGAGTGAAAGGGCCAATGTTCCCATAGTGAAAAAGGAAATGGGCAGCGATCCGGCCTCGGTGGCTTACGATACCATTATAAGTGGCGTAGCCCGCAAAAGTGATGTTATATTGATAGATACTGCAGGCCGCCTGCACAACAAACTGCATTTGATGGATGAATTAACCAAAATTAAAAAGGTAATACAGAAGGTAATACCGGAGGCACCACATGAAGTATTACTGGTATTGGATGGCAGTACCGGCCAGAATGCGCTGGAGCAGGCCAAACATTTTACTGCCGCTACTGATGTTACAGCGCTGGCCATCACAAAGCTGGATGGTACCGCTAAGGGCGGTGTAGTACTGGCCATAGCCAACCAGTTTAAAATTCCGGTGAAATTTATTGGTATGGGAGAAAAAGCTACAGATTTACTGGTGTTCGATAAGCAGCAGTTTGTTGATGGATTATTCCAGCAGTCTGTATAAAAAAAGAGGGGCTACCTAAGAATAGATGCCCCGTTTACCAAAACTAACTGCTTATGAGAAAAATTTAATTGTCGTTGTTTGTTACACAAATGTACGACGCCTCATCTACTTTTGCTGTTAAGTGAATGCAAATAAATTATTAAAACTCCGTTAAAGCACTTTCTGCTGGTTTAGAGGAAAGTTTTAATAATTAATACCGCCAAACCATACACTAGTGTGGTCACAAAAATCCCCTTCGCTGTATAATCTCTTCCTGAATTGATATAGATTGTAAAAAGCAGTGCGTTTAGCAATAGGCTCAGGCTTAATGCAACCGACAGGGTTTTGAACCCTGGCTCTACCAACATAAACTGGAAAGTTTCCTTAAAAGAAAACACACTGAACTTAACGGCTTTAAATATCAATATACCAAATAATGGAGCGAAAGTGCCCAGCACGAGGCCCAGCACGAAATTGTCTTTCTTAAAAATCATTGGAAGGATTTGTTTTTTTCTAATTGTTGTTTTAAAGTATAATTGGTAAGATCAAATTGTACAGGTACCACGCTCACGTAGCCATGCTCCAGGGCCCACACATCTGTATCCTTCGCTTTATCAAAGTTTTTGAAAGCACCTGTTAACCAGTAATACTTTTTGCCATGCGGATCCAACCTTTCATCAAAATCTTCTTCGTACTTGGCATAAGCCTGTTTACATATCTTAATGCCTTTTATTTTCTCTGGTGCCAATGCCGGGATATTTACATTTAACAACAAGTGTTTATCTTTTTTCTTTTGCTGTAATATTTCAGAAACGATCTTATGCACTATTTGTTTTGAAGCAGTAAAATCAGCATCATAGCTATAATCCAATAGTGAAAATCCAATACTCGGTATACCTTCAATGCTGGCTTCCATAGCCGCACTCATGGTGCCGCTGTAAATTACATTGATGGAGTGGTTGGCGCCATGGTTGATACCACTTAAGCAGATATCGGGTTTGCGATGCAGGATCTTATCCACCGCAAGCTTTACGCAGTCAACCGGTGTACCGCTGGTTTGATAAGCCTCTATATCTCCAAACAGGTTCATCTTGTTCATCCGCAGGGGAGAGCCTATGGTGATGGCATGACCCATGCCACTTTGTGGCGAATTGGGTGCCACCACCACTACAGTTCCAAGTTCGCTCACGGCTTCTACAAGGCTCTTAATGCCTTTTGAAGTAATATCATCGTCGTTGGTTATTAAAATAATAGGTTTTGTTTTCGTTGCTTTTGCCATGGGGTTGTTTTACTGTTAACGCATTTATATGCTATATATTTTTTTGGTCAAAGATACAGAGCAGTGTTTACTAAAATGATAGCTAATTTATGATGCATTCGCTGGAGTAACAGACTTATGAAAAACGATGGCGCCCTGATGATAAGTTGCCATAGGATAGATGACTTTCGAAAGGAGGCTTTCCTGAAATTATATATGAAAAAATAAATTTTGATAAACTAAATATATTAGTATATTTGTGCTAATCAAATTAGTTTAGTATGTCAACAGCTGGTTTAAACTTAAAGTACCTGCGTAAGCTTCGTGGGTGGACACAGGAAGAATTTTCAGCAAAACTGAATATTAAAAGGTCATTGTTGGGTGCATATGAAGAAGAGCGGGCAGATCCCCGGCTGGAGGTATTAGAAATTGTAGCAGATATATTTAAACTAAGCCTGGATGAGTTGTTGTTGAAAGACCTCAGTAACCAGTCTACTTCTTACCTGATGAAAAGGCGGCAGCAAAAAATGATGAGCGCAGACAGGAACCTTATTCATTTTGTACCTGTAAAAGCAGCAGCAGGTTACCTTGCAGGCTATGCAGACAGCGAATTCATTGATGAGTTGAATACATTTACCCTGCCGATGTTAAGTGGCGGTAACTACCGGGCTTTCGAAATAATAGGAGACAGTATGTTACCTACACCAAGTGGCAGCATCATTGTTGGCGAAAAAGTGGAGAGCATCGACGATGTAAAAAATAACAACGCTTATGTAGTTATTAGTCGAAACGAGGGAATTGTATACAAGCGGATAGTAAAGAGCAATAAGGCAAAGAATAAAGTTTCATTGGTGAGCGACAATCCTAGTTATCAACCATACCAGGTTAATGCCGAAGATATAATTGAGATTTGGCAGGCGCAGGTGGTAATTGGGAAAGTTACCACTCAACAGCGCTGGGATGTAAATAGCCTGGCCAACCTTGTTAATAACCTGCAGGATCAGGTGAGTACCCTAAAAAAGAAAATGAACTAAGCTTTTTAAAATTCATAACTTAAGCACAAAACAGATACATCGATTAATAATTTTAAAAACAAATGTCATGATTAAATTACAGGTTATCGGCAACCTCGGAGGAGATTGCATTCAGAAGGAGATTAACGGCAAGACCGTTATTAATTTTAATGTTGCCCATAGCGAGAAGTATAAGGATGCGCAGGGCAACCTTGTGGAAAAAACCATTTGGGTAAACTGTGCTTACTGGACGGACCGCACCGCCGTTGCACAATACCTCACTAAGGGAAAAACGGTGTATGCAGAGGGTACGCCTGAAGCTGATGCCTACACCAATAAGGATGGTCAGTTGTCTTCCACGCTAAGGATGCGGGTAATGAACATTCAGTTGTTGGGTGGGAACGATTCAACTGGTTCTAACCAGGGCAATGTTAGCAATGCAGGCAGTACAGAAAGACCTGTTGTTAAAACCGATCCGTCATCCCAACAATCTACCCCGGCGGCAACTTCTGTAGAAGACGATTTGCCGTTTTAATTTAGAAGATTTTACTTTCCCCCGGATGCATTTTAAAAAAGTGCGTCCGGTTTTTTATGAGAAGCTGTCTGGTTCTTATCCATTATTATTATGTAAAGCACAAAAAAACCGCCCGGGGGGCGGTTTGTAGAAGTTTAATTAGTTATACCAGTGGGGGAATATCTTCTGGTACTTCATGCGGACCGGGAGATGGATTACTTCCAGGATTTTGCAATTTGCTGTTCTTTTTACCATAGATAAAATAAATAAGCAAGCCCAGGCCCAGCCAGATCGCAAGTCTCAGCCAGCTTTCCACCGGCAATGCGTACATCAGGTAAACGCAAACTACGATTCCCATGATGGGCACAAAGGGAACTAAAGGCGTACGGAACGATCTTTTTAAATCCGGCATTTTTTTACGCATAACCATCACGCCAACGCATACAAGCACAAATGCGAACAGGGTTCCAATACTTACCATATGTCCCAAATCTGAAATAGGAACAAAGCCTGCAAAAATACTGACGAACACCATAAAGAATATATTTGTTTTAAAGGGTGTTCTGAACTTTGTATGTATCTGGCTAAAGAATTTTGGCAGAAGCCCATCTTTGCTCATGGAATAAAAAACACGGCTTTGGCCCAGTAACATTACCAACATTACAGAAGTGTATCCCGCTAAAATTGCCACAATGAGACCTGTTTGTAAAAAGTCGTATCCCGTTTCGGCAAATGCAGTAGCGGCAGGTTTTGCATCGCCGGCAAATTCTTTATAATTTACAAGTCCCGTCATTACATGGGCAAATAAGATATAGAGAATTGTGCAAACTACAAGTGAACCTAAAATGCCAATCGGCATTCCTTTTTTTGGATTTTTCGCTTCCTGCGCTGCTGTGCTCACAGCATCAAATCCAATGAAAGCAAAAAACACTACGGCGGCTCCTGTAGCTATACCCGTCCAGCCAAAGTTTTCAAATTGGCCTGTATTTTCCGGAATATATGGATCGTAGTTGGCAGGATTTATATGGCTCCAGCCAAGCAAAATAAACATAATAACCACTAATAATTTTAAAACCACCAGGATATTATTTATCCTTGAAGATTCCTGGGTGCCCCTTATAAGAATAGCGGATAGTATTAAAACAATGGTGATAGCCGGGAGATTTATAATTCCTCCGGTATATACCGTACCATCGCTGAGTGATACGGATTCCCACGGAGAACTTACCAGCGATTTTGGGAGGTGAATATTAAAACTTGAAAGCAATTCCAATAAATATCTAGACCAGCTAACTGCAACGGTTGCCGCTCCCACAGCATATTCAAGAACAAGATCCCAACCAATAATCCAGGCAATAAATTCGCCCATTGTAGCATATGAGTATGTGTAGGCGCTACCCGCCACTGGAATCATTGAGGCAAATTCGGCATAACATAATCCCGCAAAAGCACAGCCAACAGCAGCAACAATAAAAGATATGGTAACAGCAGGCCCTGCATTTTCTGCCGCGGCAATACCTGTAAGAGAAAATAAGCCGGCCCCAATGATGGCGCCGATACCCAGCGCAAGCAGTGCGCCCGATCCCAACGTTCTCTTTAATGTATGGTCACCAGTTTCAGCAGCTTCATTCATTAAAGTATTCATTGGTTTTCTAATGAATATACTCATGTAGTTATTGGTTTAAATAATTAATATGGCGGAAAAGTAAGCAATAATTTTATATTATAGCTTCCATCAACATTTTTTAATCTGCCTTTGCTTACAACAAGCTTTAAGTCATATATTGCAAATCAATTTTTCAGCTAATAAAATTTATGAAACAATTTGTTTTTATTCTCCTGGCCATGACAAGTTCTTTAAAGCTGGTAGCCCAGGATTCTATTACGTTTGGTTTAACAAATCAATACAAACAGAATGTGAGCAATGCAGAAATCTTAATTCAAAATAAAAGTTATGTTTCAGACGGAGAAGGCAACCTGACTGTTCCGCTGGTAACATCCGATTCTGTAACGATAAATAGGGTGGGCTATGAAAACAAAACCATATTATTAAAGGATGTACAGGCAGGAAGCCTGGTGGAATTAGATAAAAACTTTTCATGGAAAGATCTCTTTACGCCCATGTTTTATATTTTATATGGCGGTCTTTGGTTGTTGCTTTTTATAATTTTTGCTGAAACAGGACTCTTTATTGGGTTCTTTTTTCCCGGCGATTCCCTGCTTTTTGTTGCAGGAATTCTAAGTACACCACTTGTTGACTCCATTTCTTTAAATACCGGTAACGATTTTTTAAACCTGCTCATTATTTCGGCCCTTTGTTCCATAGCAGGAATTTTGGGAAATACGGTAGGTTATTATACAGGAAAAAAAGTTGGCCCTGCAATGTTTAAATGGAATGATGGCTTTTTCTTCAAGAAAAAATACCTGGTTCAATCAAAAGAATTTTACGACAAACATGGCGGCGGCGCTATTGTATTTGCCCGGTTTCTGCCATTAATTAGAACCTTTGCGCCCATTGTAGCCGGCATTGTTTCTATGGATAAAAAGAAATTTGTTTTCTATAATATTGTTGGTTGCATCGCATGGGTAACTTCAATGCTTTTTATTGGCCATTACTTAAATGAATTTACCAAGAAGCAATTTGGCATAGACCTGGAAAAGCATCTCGAAGTAATTGTAATTGGAATCGTTTTGGTTACAACTGCCCCGGTTATTTTTAAATTGATATTTGGAAAAAAGAAGCCGGTTGAGAAAATAGTTTAGTTTCTATAATGAATTCAAATTCGAAAAGCATATTCAACCTGGCAGTGCTGGTAGCAGCACTTGGTTATTTTGTAGACATTTACGACTTACTTCTTTTTGGTATTGTAAGGGTAAGCAGCCTGCAGGACCTCGGTCTGTCGCCAGAAATGGTAAAGAAAGACGGCGAGTTTATCATCAGCATTCAAATGCTGGGCCTCTTGCTGGGTGGTATTATCTGGGGTATTATGGGCGACAAAAAAGGTCGCCTCAGCGTTTTGTTCGGCTCCATCATCCTGTATAGTGTAGCCAATATTGTAAATGGTTTTGTGCAAACCTCCGGTCAATATGCCCTGGTACGTTTTATTGCTGGTGTTGGCCTTGCCGGGGAGCTAGGTGCAGGCATAACTTTAGTAAGCGAAATTTCTTCTAAAGAAAAAAGGGGATTGAGCACTTCGCTGGTGGCAGGGGTAGGACTCACCGGGGCAGTAGTAGCATTCTTCATTTCACAAAACTTTCATTGGCGTACCTGTTACTTTATTGGTGGCGGACTCGGCTTCAGCCTGTTGATTTTGCGCATATCGGTAGTGGAAAGTGGCATGTATAAGAATGTAAAAGAAATGGCCACAGTTAGCAAGGGCAACTTTTTCATGTTCTTTAATAATGCTAAGCGTTTTAAAAAATACCTTGCTGCCATATTGATAGGTTTACCAACATGGTATGTAATCGGGATATTGGTTGGCTTCTCCAATAATTTTGCAGAGTCATTTGGCATTAAAGAAGAAGTGTTTCCGGGAAAGGCGATCATGTATGCCTATGTGGCAATTTCATTAGGTGATGTGTTAATAGGTTTTGTGAGCCAGTGGCTGAAGAGTCGCAAAAAAGCATTGTACATTTTCTATGCAATTACGATGCTGGCAATTGGATTGTTCTTTTTACAAGGCGACAGTAGTGCATCAACGATGTATGCCATTTGTGCTTTGCTGGGTTTTGGTACTGGCTTTTGGGCCATTTTTGTTACTATGGCAGCCGAGCAGTTTGGTACCAACCTGAGAGCTACAGCGGCCACTACTATTCCAAATATGGTTCGGGGTGCACTTCCCCTTATTATATTATTGTTTAACTGGCTGCAAAATTATACAAACTATGCAACGGCGGGCCTTATTACAGGCGTTATAGTAATGGCCATTAGTGTGGTGGCAGTTTGGTTTACAGAAGAAACCTTCCACAAAGACCTGGATTATATTGAACGATAAAATAACAGCTTGACAAAAATTCTTGTTATACGTTTTTCTTCCATTGGCGATATTGTTTTGGCAAGTCCTGTGTTCAGGTGTATAAAAAAACAGTTGCCTGATGTAGAGCTACACTTTGCCACAAAGCAATCTTTTAAATTGGTTACTGCCGCAAACCCCTACATCGATCGTTTTTTTTACCTTGATGATAACTTGCCTGAACTGATTGAATCCCTACGCAAAGAGGAATATGATTATGTAGTCGATCTGCATAAAAATTTCAGGAGTGTAAAAATTAAAAAGGCGTTGGGTACAAAGAGTGTTACCATAGATAAATTATCTGTAGAAAAATTCCTGCTCACGCAACTCAATATCAACATGATGCCAGGCAGGCATATCACTCAAAGAAGCCTGGATGCTGTTGCAGCTCTTGGTGTAAAGGATGACGGCCTTGGGCTGGATTATTTTATACCAAAGGAAGATGAAGTAAGTAAGTCGGAACTGCCGCATGCGCACATGGCGGGCTATGTTGCCATCGTTATTGGTGCTTCTTACGAAACGAAAAAGCTGCCCATACATAAGTTAAAAGAACTCTGTAAAAAATTAGATCATCCCATAATTTTACTGGGAGGTAAAGAAGATGCCGTTGCAGGTGCAGCTATTGCTTCAGTGGATCCTATAAAAGTGTATAATGCCTGTGGAAAATTTAACCTGAACGAATCTGCCGATCTAGTGCGGAATGCCAAACTGGTGGTGTCGCACGATACAGGCCTGCAGTATATTGCATGCGCCTTTAATAAACCGCTCATCGCCATTTGGGGCGCCACTTCGCCAGCATTGGATGTTGAACCCTACTATGGCAGGCTGTTCATTGAGCAACAGCAAACACCCATATATGAAAATGTTTACCTTAAACTGGGCTGCCAGCCATGCAGTAAGTATGGCACTCGTACCTGCCCTTTAGAACATTTTAATTGTATGGAGAAGCAGGATATAGACAGTATTGTTAAAAAAATATATGCCAGGCTGGAACGCAAATAACGATGCCTTTGGCCTGTTAATGTAATGGCAAAAGTTGACGGCTTAAGTCTTTTTTAAGAAAAATGATTGTTGCTTTGATGTTTTGAACGATTTGGTATGAAATATTTATTGGTATTTTTTTGTTTCAGTTTTACTTCAGTTTTAAAGGCGCAGGTGGTAACCAATGTTTACTGGACGGAGCAAACCACGCTACGGCCTGCAGATATTATTTATTACAGCCAGCAACGGCCATTAAGCTGGAGTGATTTCCGTGGGACAACAAACGATAAAACATTGGCTGCAGCCGTTACGGCATCAGGGTTTGGCTATAAGGCAGACATGAGCAGCACGGGGAGTAAAAGCATGCTGAACATTGGTATCTACTGCTATTTCACCAAAGATAAATCATGGGTGAAGCCGGGTAAAACCACAGAATATATTCTGAACCATGAACAGAACCACTTCAACATTAGCTTTATTGCAGCCAAAATGTTTGAAGAAAGGCTGAAAAAAGCAAGCCTTGACCGTTCCAACTTTAATGTGCTCCTGCCATCGCTTTACAAAGAGTATTGCGATATGATGAACAAAATGCAGGAAGAATATGACGGGCAAACAAAAAACGGCCAGCTAAAAGATGTGCAGCAAAAATGGGATGCCTACCTTTCCCAAAGGCTCAGCAGTTTATAGATTTACTATCAATACTGGTATCTTCAATTCATGTCTTACCGCATTTACGGTGGCACCATAAATAAAATCTTTAAGGCCTGTGTGGCCATGTGCGCCAATTACCAGGATGTCTGCATCGTTCTCTTTTACGATCCTTACAATCTCGCCTACCCGGTTCCGGTAGCCTATGGCAGCTTCTGATCTGAATCCTTGCGCACTTAACATAGCCACGTATTCATTTAGTTGCTCCATATCTTTCCGGCTTTCGTAGTCATCGGTTTGTGCACCGGAAATGATGGCACCGGCGCTTTCCACCACATGCAGCAAAATGTAACTGCTCTTTTCGTGGCCCTGGCCAATAGCATAAGAAATGATCTTCCCATCATCTTCGCTAAAGTCTAATGCTATGGCAATTTTATTATAGACCGGCTTTGTGATCAGTACGTCGCCTTCGTCTTTTTTATGCATGCGAATAGATTTAGGCAGCACGGCTTTCCTTATAAAAGGATGAATAATGATATATACCAACAGGCTTCCAAAAAATGCCGCAGCAGCTATGATGCCAATCTTTGGCCAGATGGGATCTGCCAGAAAAACCGGTTCTACTTCATTAAACAGCATTCTTAAATTCAGGTAGATCAGCACGGTTGCTATCAGCCAGGCTGCAACTTTGGTTAACGGTTTTATGGCGAACTTACCCATGGTGCTTTTATCGCTCACAAACTGTATCAAGGGAATAACGGCATAGCCTAGCTGCAAACTCAACAACACCTGGCTCATTATCAATAAAGCATCTACCTGGCTTTCGCCATAAATACTAATTACGATGAGCGCCGGAATTATTGCTACCATCCTTGTGATCAGCCTTCGTAGTATAGGGTTGAGCCGCAGGCTTAAATATCCTTCCATTACTATCTGGCCTGCAAGAGTACCCGTAACCGTACTGCTTTGGCCAGCTGCTATCAAAGCCAGGGCAAACAAAATAGGAGCCAGGGGCCCAAGGAAGGATGGAAGAAGACGGTGAGCTTCTTTTATTTCTGCTACGTCTGTATTCCCTGTTTTAAAGAAGACGGACGCTGCCAGTATCAGGATGGCTGCGTTTACAAGAAATGCAATGTTCAATGCAATGGTAGTGTCAATTCGGTTAAATTTTATCGCCTGCCGGATGCCTTCATCCGTTTTGGTGATTTTGCGTGTTTGTACTAATGCCGAGTGCAGGTAGAGGTTATGTGGCATCACAGTGGCGCCAATAATACCAATGGCTATAAAGAGTGCTTCGTTATTCAGCTTAGACGGTATAAGGCCGCTGGCAACTTCTGCAATAGCCGGTTTGGCCATTACAATTTGTATCAAAAATGAGATGGCGATGACGGCAACCAATGCTATGATAAATGCCTCCATGCGGCGGATGCCCAGTTTTTGCAGGTATAATAAAATGAAGGTATCCAGCACCGTTATACTTACACCCCAAATTAGTGGCAGCCCGGTGAGTAGTTGTATGCCGATGGCCATACCAAGCACTTCGGCAAGATCCGTTGCCGCAATGGCCAACTCTGCCAGCAGGTACAATACGAAGTTCACCCCACGTGGATAGGTTTCCCGGTTAGCCTGTGCAAGGTCTCTACCCCTTACGATGCCAAGCCTTGATGACATGCCCTGCAGCAACAAGGCCATCAGGTTACTCATAAGTAACACCCAGATAAGTGTATAACCGAATTTACTTCCACCAGCAAGGTCTGTTGCCCAGTTTCCCGGGTCCATATAACCTACGCTCACGAGGTAAGCCGGTCCCATAAATGAAAACAACCGCTTCCAGCCTTTGGGCTTTGCTGCCGTATCTACGCTGGCGTGCACCTCACTTAGTGATTGTGAATCGATATCTGTTTTATGCTTCATATTGTGCAGTAAATATTTGCTGCCACCTGTTTGCTGATGGTTGCAGCCGGTTGTTTGTCAACTTTTATTTCTATGCTTTCGTCAAAATCAAACCTGCGGATCACCTTTAAACGGGAGCCGATCTTTATCTGGTAATGTGCCAGTATATCCATCATGGCTATGCGCTGATCCCGGATGTAGGAAACGGTGGCGGCCTGTTTTAGTGGCAATGCCTCCAGGCTTAGTTGTTCCTGTTCGGGCATCTTTCCTTTACTGTTAGGGATGGGGTCACCATGCGGATCAAAGGAAGGAAACCCAAGGAACTGCTCCAGCCTTATTACCAGTTCGGTGCTGCTCACGTGTTCCAGCTCTTCGGCAATTTCATGTACTTCATCCCATTTAAATTTTAAAATATTAACGAGGAAGAATTCCCATAGGCGGTGCTTCCTTATGATCTCGATGGCAGCTCTGTTGCCTGTTTCTGTAAGATGAAAATGTTTGTAAGGCTCGTAATGTAATAGCTTCTTCTTGTGTAATTTCTTAAGCATATCCGTTACAGAAGCGGCACGGGTATTCACGGTTTCTGACAGCATTGAAGCAGACACTTTTTTGTCGTGCATTACCTGCAAATGGTAAATATTCTTAAGATAATTTTCTTCACTTGTAGTAAACTTCATCAAGGCTAAAAAAATATTTAGACAAACCTAAATATTTTTTTACTAATTATTGCCTTGTAAGCACCTTAATTTTAAGCGGACCGGCAGTTGGCTAATGTGTAAAGTTTACATGGGTATGGCAATTTCCATTTATATTGCAGCAAAATCAAAATAAAAAAAATGAATTTTAGTCAGTTTCAGGTTCCTTATGAGGTAGATCCTGCTTATGGAAAAAGAGTAAGTTATTTTTCGATGGAGTTTGCAGTACACCAACCTTTGAAGATTTATAGTGGCGGACTTGGTTATTTAAGCGGTTCACATTTAAGGAGTGCATATGAATTAAGACAAAACCTTGTAGGCATTGGCATCTTATGGAAATACGGTTATTACGACCAGGCCCGCAACCAGGATCAAACCTTGCAGGTGCAATGGAACGAAAAGATATATAATTTCCTGGAGGATACCGGTATTAAATTCCAGATACAGATACATGAACACCCGGTCTGGGTAAAGGCTTTTTACCTGAACCCCGAAACCTTTAAGACAGCGCCACTATTCCTGCTTTCCACCGATCTGCCGGAGAATGACTATGTTTCCCAGACCATTTCTCATAAATTATATGATGCCAATGTTGCTACAAAAGTGGCCCAGTTTATTTTGCTGGGTGTTGGTGGGGCCAAATTGATGGATCAATTGAATTTTAATCCTGAGTTGTATCATTTAAATGAAGCGCATGGCTTAAGCGCTGCATTCTACCTGTATAAAAAACTGGGTAGTATGAAAGCGGTGAGGGAGAAACTAGTGTTTACTACCCACACACCCGAGGAAGCCGGAAACGAAAAGCATGATATTTTTCTTTGCGAAAAGATGAGTTATTTCTGCGGTATGCCGCTGAAGAAAGTAAGAGAGTACACCGGTATTAATGGAGATATGTTTGATCATTCGCTAGCTGCTTTACGTATAGCAAAACTTGCCAACGGCGTAAGCCAGTTGCATGGTGAAGTAAGCCGGCAGATGTGGGGTAAGTTTGGCAATACCTGCGAAATAAAAGCCATCACCAATGCCCAGAACTGGCAATATTGGGCGGATAAACAATTGTATCGCTACATGGATGACGATAATATGCCCGCATTTATTGATAGGAAGCGATTCCTGAAAAAGCGGGCCTTCGATGTGGTGGCAGATCAGACCGGGAAGTTGATGAACCCTGATGTGTTCACCATCGTTTGGGCACGCAGGTTTGCAGGTTATAAAAGGGCAGACCTCATCACCAGGGATGAAGACCGGTTTAGGGCACTATTACAAAACACTAAGTACCCTGTGCAAATCATATGGGCAGGCAAACCTTACCCTGTTGATTATCCCGCCATCAGCGATTTTAATATGTTGGTAAACCTGAGCAAGCAGTATAAGAATGTTGCAGTTTGCACCGGCTACGAATTAACCTTAAGTAAGAGATTAAAACAAGCTTCTGATGTTTGGTTAAACACACCCAGGGTTCCCAGGGAGGCTAGCGGCACCAGCGGCATGACTGCTGCTATGAACGGCTCTGTAAATTTCAGCACCAATGATGGCTGGATATGCGAGTTCATCAACCATGGAAACAATGGCTTTGTTATTCCGCCTATTGATTACAGTTCAATTTCGGTGCATGAACAGGATGATTACGACCTGAAGAAAATGTACGAGATATTAGAAAACCAGGTATTGCCTTTGTATTATGATCACCCCGATACCTGGCGCCAGATAGTTAAGAATAGTATGCGGGATGTTCGCTGGCAGTTTGACAGCAATCGTATGGCTAAGGAATACTATGAAATTTTATATGTTTAAATACTAACAATATCTTTGTAAAATCCTTTTCGTTTTATCTTCGAAAAGGATTTTTTTTTATCCTTTTATGAAAGAAGCATTTACTAAAGAAATGGAGATTAGATGGGCCGACCTGGATCCAAATTTTCACGTATTGCATTCAAAATACTATGATTTTGGGGCTTATTGCCGAATGTGTTTTATGGCCGAAAATGGCATAGATGCAAAGTGGATGACCTCAAATCAAATTGGTCCTGTCTTATTCAGGGAAGAGGCGCTGTTTAAAAGGGAAATAGTTTTTGGCGACACCTTGCAGGTAAACCTGGTGCTGTTGAAAATGACAAAAGATATGGGGCGCTGGAGTATGAGGCATGAATTGTATAAGAACGGTGCTACCCTTGCTGCCATTATCAATATTGATGCTGCCTGGATAGATAAAGTAAAAAGAAAATTGGCACCTCCGCCAGCCTCCTTGCAACATGTATTTGAAAAAGCCCCGAGAGCTGATGATTTTTTTTGGATCGACTAGTGATTGTTTATGTTAACCGCCACCATAAATTTATACAGGAAAGCCTATAGCGGCCTTAACCGGAATATCTGGTTACTGGCAATCGTTATGCTGATAAACCGCAGCGGTACCATGGTGCTGGCCTTTCTTACTTTGTATTGTTTGCAGGAAGGTTTCAGCATTGAACAGGGCGGTATTGTAGTTGCTATTTATGGGATCGGATCAATGCTGGGTGCATTTATTGGTGGGAAACTTAGTGATCGATTCGGGTTTTATAACCTACAGTTTGCAGCGTTGTTTTTGGGTGGCCTCATGTTTATGTTGCTTGGCCAAATGCAAAGCTATCTTGCCATTTGTTTGTGCACCTTTGTTTTGAGTATGGTGAATGAAACTTTCAGGCCGGCAAACGCTTCAGCAATTGCACACTACAGCACGATAAAAAATCGTACACAATCTTTTTCTTTGGTAAGGCTGGCCATTAATCTCGGCTGGGGAGTGGGTATTGCAGTAGGAGGGGTGTTGGCTTCCATTAATTATCACCTGTTGTTTTGGGTAGATGGCGGTACAAGTATGCTGGCAGCGTTTTGCCTGCTGCTGCTGTTGCCAAGGTCAGAAGGGGAGCAGCATCGTATTGCAATGAGGAATTTATCCAGCCACGAAAAGCAGGCTTCTGCTGCACATAGGGACCGCACCTTCTGGTGGTTCCTTGGTTTTATTTTATTGTTTGCATCATGTTTTTTCCAGTTGTTTACCACGGTTCCTATTTTTTTTAAAGATGTGTTGAAGCTTGATGAATTCCATATTGGTATGGTGATGTCGCTGAACGGGATATTGATAGCGGTGGTTGAAATGCCTATTGTTTTTAAGCTTGAAGGGAGAAAACCTTACTTATTGTTGATAGCTGCAGGCACGCTGCTGATGGGGCTTTCTTTTCTGCTGCTGAACATTCCGTTTCTGGGAGGGATGCTCATTGCAGTAATGTCGGTGCTGGTGTTAACAGTTGCAGAAATGATGTCAATGCCCTTTATGAACAGCTATTATATCAGTCGCACTAAGGAGCATAACCGTGGTGCTTATGCAGGAATGTACACCATGGCATGGAGTGCGGCACAAGTGATTGGGAGCAGCTCTGGTGCTATACTGGCGCACAATATCGGTTTTGTTAACCTGTGGTACCTTACTGCATTTGTATGCGTTGTGGCGGCTATGGGTTTTTATCGATTGCATCTTCGTTCGCCAAAATGGGCAGCTAGCTAAAAGCTAAAGCCCCGGAATAATCCGGGGCCTTGGTAAGTGTATAATTGAATAAGTTTTAGTTATAATCTACGGTCATAGTAGCCTTTGAGGTCATGGGGATCGATTGTCCCATCATATCAATGGTTCCGCTAAGTTCCATCGTACTAACCCTTTTCTTTACAAGCGAAGTTTTGGTATTCACAAAAATATCGCCGGTTGTTTTAGAATCAATCGTTACATCCATTTGCATGCCCTGGGCTTCAGTTGATGTACTACCTTTTAATAGTTCGCTAATGCCGATGGTGGCTACGTTATCCTTTATCTCTTTGATAGTATAGGTCTTTAGGTTCTTCATGCCTTCTTTGCTGGTAGAATCCATCCAGCTATCGCCCTTCTTTTTGCCAGCGGGAATAATAAGGTAAGCAGTTTCTACTGCGGCGGCATCATCCGCTGGTCCAAAAGAATTCATCATCTCTTCCATTGGATTTTTATCTTTCTCATCTTTCATTTCGGCAGTTTCGCTCACTTCCATCACCGCTTTACCGGTATTCTTGTCAATTGATACATTAACTTCCTGGTTTATTTTTCCTGCCAGTTCTTTACCCATATCAGTTTTGCTGTCTTCAGGGTTTTCTGAGTCAAACTTTGTTTCTTGTCCCATAACTTCCATGGCAATTTTCATCTTGCTTACTTTGTAAGAGGCCTGGTAATGATCTTTATCTGTATCTTTTACCATTATGATTCCGGTAGTGCTGGTATTATTTTTCATTTGCATACCCATTGCACTCATATCAATATCCTGTACAATAGTGCTGCTTATGGTAATTTGCTGCCCCTTGTTAAGCGTTATCGTTTGCGCATTGGCTGCACCAGTAATTAACAGGGCAGATATCCATAAAATTTTTTTCATTAGGTGTTTTTTTAATTGAAATGTAAATATATCGGCATATTCCCAGAGCATAAAAACAATATGGTTAGTTATTTCATAATTTTTTCGCATAAAAAAAGGGCTACTGTTTTGCAGTAGCCCTTTAGAAATTTTAAATGATATAGATTTATCCTATAACTGTTACGTTAACAGCATTCATTCCTTTTTTTCCGTTTTGCAGTTCAAACTCAACTTTATCACCTTCTTTGATGTCATTGATCAGTCCGCTTACGTGCACGAAAGTTTCTTTTTCGGAATCGTCATGTTTAATGAATCCGAATCCTTTTTCTGAGTTAAAAAACTTTACTGTACCTTGATTTTTAGTGTCCATTTTGTTTAATTGTATTGTATTAATAATGCGCAAATGTATGGTATTAATAGTTAAGGAGCACTTATTATAATTATTTACGGCCGATTAAAGGCTACTAACGCTGGTATTCAATGGTTTACACACATGTTTTATTATTAGTTTACTGGGCAGCGTACTGTATACTGCACAGTTTACTGTGTACAGAGTGGTTGAAACAGAAGCTGTATAAATGGACGTTTTTAACCGCAAGAAGCTACCGGGTCTTTTATAATCTTGTGGCAATTGTATCGCTTGCCTTGCTTTCCTGGTTCCAGTTGCAGGTAAAAAGCAGCCTGCTTTTTGAAACAGGGCTGCTTTCTGTAATAATTGCGTCCATATTATTGCTCTCAGGAATTATCATAATGGGCATTTGTATGAAGAAATATTTCCGGGAAATGAGTGGTTTATATAAAGATGCGGTGGACGTATTACAGGTGAATGGCCTGCACCGCATAGTGCGGCATCCGCTTTATCTGGGCACCTTTAGTTTTATTGCCGGCATTTTTATTTACTGGCCTTATTATAAGAATGCAATTGTGCTGGCAGTCATCATCATTTATACATTGCTGGCCATTGGCCTTGAAGAAAAAAAACTGCTAAGGCAGTTTGGGGACGATTATCAGCAATACCGTGAAACTGTGCCGAAGATCATCCCGTTTTTTCGGCACTCAAAAAATAAGCTGAATGTTGAATGATAATAGTATATTAGTCGTTACTTGTTATTAATTTTATTTGATTATAAATCTGGGAAATGAAATCAGTTATTACCGGCACCGGTTCTTACATACCATCAATAGTAAAAACAAACCGGGACTTTACAGTGCATAATTTTTATGCAGAAAACAATGTACGCATCGATTCTGATCCGCAGGAAGTGGTCAAGAAGTTTGAACAAATAACGGGCATCGCCGAAAGGCGTTATGCAACCGAGGATATGCAAAGTTCCGATATGGCGGCTATTGCTGCCAAGCTAGCAATAGAAGAAGCGGGATGTGACCCGGAGACGATCGACCAGATCATTGTAGCCCATAATTTTGGCAACGTTATTAAGCACACCATACAAACAGATGTTTTGCCTGCATTGGCTTCCAGGGTAAAGCATGCGCTTAATATTAAAAATCCCGCCTGTATTCCCTACGATATTCTTTTTGGTTGCCCCGGCTGGGTGCAGGGCGTAATACAGTCCGATGCTTATTTTAAAGCAGGCCTGGCTAAAAGATGCCTGGTGATAGGTACGGAAACCCTTTCCAGGGTATTAGATGATTATGATCGGGATAGTATGATATTTTCTGATGGTGCAGGTGCAGCTATACTGGAATATAAAGATACCGGAGACAATGGCAGTGGTATCTTAGCTGCAGTAGCACAGGCACACTGTATTGATGAACTGAATTATCTCTATATGGGCAAGTCTAATTATCCGGATTCTGACCCTCGGGTACGCTATATAAAAATGAAAGGGAGGAAGGTGTATGAGTACGCAATGAAATATGTTCCTTTGGCCATGAAGGAATGCCTGGAGAAAGCTGGAGTAAATATCAAGGACCTGAAAAAAGTTTTCCTGCACCAGGCCAACGAAAAAATGGATGAGAATATCATAAAAGCAATGTATAAATTATATGGTGATGAGCCTGCACCAAAAGACGTTATGCCGATGAGTATCCACACTCTGGGTAACAGTAGTGTAGCTACGGTGCCAACTTTATTCGATATGGTACAAAAAGGCAAGCTCGATGACCATGCAATGGAAAAAGGTGATATTGTGCTGATGGCCTCTGTGGGCGCCGGCATGAATATTAATGCTATATGCTACCGGATCTGATCTTTCTACTTCATTATCTTATTGGCACATTTTTTATCCCTTCATACTGCAAAGAAAGGTTTCCGGTTTGCACCGGTAAACCTTTTGTAGGTAACTACGTTTAATATTAATTATTGATCATTTTTAAATAAAAATTACTATGAGCAAAGTATGGTTTATAACCGGGTGTTCAACAGGGTTTGGGAGAAACCTTGCAGAAGAAACCCTGGCACAGGGAGAGAAAGTGGCGGTAACATCCCGTAACACGGATGATGTAAAAGATATTGTGGAGCGATATCCTGATACTGCATATGCCATTAAATTAGATGTTACAAAAGACCAAGAGGTAGCTGCTGCAGTTAAAAAGGCCGTAGATAAATTTGGAAGAATAGATGTGCTTGTAAATAATGCCGGTATTGGATATTTTGGTGCCATTGAAGAAAGTGAAGACAAAGAAGTGCGCCGTATGTTCGAAATAAATTTCTTTGGGCTGCATGCAGTAACTAAAGAAGTACTACCCATTTTGCGGAAGCAGCGGAGCGGCCATATTGTAAATATCTCATCAGTTGGCGGCTTCGTAGCTTTTCCTGGTGTGGGTTTTTACAATGCCACCAAGTTTGCAGTAATGGGCTACAGCGAAGCATTGGCAAAAGAAGTTGAAGAAATGGGCATAAAGGTTACAGTAGTGGCGCCAAGTGGCTTCCGTACAGATTGGGCAGGCAGGTCTGCCAATAATACCAACATTGTAATAGACGATTATAAAAATACGGCGCATACCAACCAGGATAATATAAGGGAATATAGCGGTAACCAGCCGGGAGATCCTGAAAGAGCTGCTAAGGCAATTGTGAAAGCAGTAGAAGCCGAGCATCCGCCTGTAAGATTATTTTTAGGTGCCGGTGCGTTGAAAGGTGCCCGCAATAAAATTGAAGAAGTGAAAGCTGATATTGATACCTGGGAAGAAACAACGGTTTGGGCCGATAATCCCAAATAATTAAAAAGAGGAAGCAGGGTTAATTGCCCTGCTTCCTTATATATTTTGTAAGTACTACAATTACCTGCCCTTCTATCTTTCCTTCCACCTGTTCTGTATTGTCTGCCACCAACTTTATGTTTTTTACCACCGTTCCCATCTTTGCATTCAGGGTAGAACCTTTTACATCTAACGATTTTGTTAGTACAATGCTGTCTCCGTTTTGTAGCACCTGTCCGTTTGCATCCAAGTGCAGGTCAACAGCAGCATCATTCTCATGATCTCCGGAAGCTTTTGCCCAAGCCAGGCGATCTTCATCCAGGTACATCATATCAATCAGATCATTGGCCCAACTCTCTGTACCCAAGCGATTGAGCATGCGCCACGCCACCACCTGCACACCTGCTGTTTCACTCCACATACTGTCTGACAGTACTTTCCAATGCTCTTGGTCTAATGCTTCTCTCTTTTCTATTTGCTGCAAGCATTTATTGCATACCAATACAGCATCTTCATCTGAGTTTCCCTGGGCAGGTTTCACCTCGTAAACGGACAGCCCCTCTGTGCCTTTACACAATTCACAGGCATTGCCGCTTCTTTGCTGTAACCTTTCTATTGGTTTCATTAAAATATTTTAATTGGGCGGCAAAGATAGTTTATTACAATTGCTATAAATTTCTACTGTACTCATCAATGCTATCAGATTGCAGCGGCATCAGCAACTGCAAAATTTTTTTGGGTTGGCTGTTGAGGATGGTCGCCGTGGGCGGTTTCCCCGCCGCCCACAAGAAGTACGGCCAAGCGACAATAGAAATGTACTATCTGTTTTCTATACCGGGATCTTTTCTGCAATTTTGCTTCTCTCCCAGTTTCGATGCTTTTTAATACTGGCAATAAACACGGCCGGTGTTTCATCTATATGTACGGCCTTATCTTTTGTGTACTTTTTTACAAAGCTTGCGTCTATCAATTTTTTGCCTTCCCCGTCTGCGGCTATAGCCTTACAATGTTTAAAGGTTTCATTTACAAACTTTATAAATTTAGACTCTGCCAGCAATGCAGCTACAGAAGCTTCCCCATCAGCAATATAAACGGCATCATACAATACACTCTCCGTTGTTTTAATAGATGCATCTACCTTAAATGTTTTTTTACCGGTGGCAGATGTAACCTGTCCACCTGTTGGAGATACTATCTTTGCAACTGCTCCTTCTTTTTCCAACGCTTTTTTCATTTTTTCTAAGCTACCAGCATCAACTCCGTTTGCTGCTAATATGGCTATATGACGGGTGGCGATGGTATTAAAAACTGTATTAGCCTGGCTTAAAGCTTTAGAAGTTTCCAGGTAAATTTTCTTAGGACCGGGCTGGTGTTTTTCTACATCCGCATCAGCGCCAATTGCCTGGTTAACCGGTCCTTCAATTTTATCTGGAATTGCCAGGCCCAGGCCGTCTGCAACTTTTTGGGCAAGCCCTTCATCTATTTGATTGACTAACCAAAGCATCCTTAATTTAATGTGATCATGCAGGCATTTACCAAGTTCAAAAATATATGCCTGGGCTACATGATCTTTTTCATGATTGGAAAGACTACGATAGAAGAGCGCTGGTTGAGAAAAATGATCACTAAAACTTTCGCTTCTTGTGCGGATCTTTCGTGCATCTATTTTTTCTTCGTATGAATGGAAAGCGCCTTCTGCCATTTTGGAAAGGTGAGGGCATCCGCCGCCCAAGGTATTTGGAAAATAAGCCGTTTGTCCCTTAGGGATTTCCATTTGCATATGTGCATCACGCTGATTGTTGTGCCGATCTGTTACAGGCCTGTTTATAGGGATTTGATGAAAATTCGGACTTCCCAGGCGTGAAAGTTGGGTGTCCCTGTAAGAGAAGAGGCGTCCTTGTAATAAAGGATCATTTGAAAAATCAATACCCGGAACTATGTGGCCCGGTAAAAAGGCAACCTGCTCAGTTTCCGCAAAAAAGTTTTCCGGGTTCTTGTTAAGTGTCATTTTTCCGACAATGGTTACGGGCACCATTTCCTCCGGAATTAATTTGGTAGGATCCAGCAAATCAAAATCATATTTATGTTCGTCTTCTTCCGGAACAATCTGAAAGCCTAGTTCCCATTCAGGGTACTGCCCGCTTTCAATGGCGTCCCAGAGATCCCGACGGTGAAAATCGGAATCTGCCCCGCTTATTTTCACAGCTTCATCCCAGGTAACAGAATGAACCCCTAAAACTGGTTTCCAATGAAATTTTACAAAATGCGATTTGCCTTCTTTATTGATAAGCCGAAAAGTGTGTATGCCAAAACCTTCCATCATTCTCAAACTGCGGGGGATAGCACGATCGCTCATAAGCCAGATCTGGTTATGTAAAGTTTCCGTTGTTAGAGAAACGAAATCGTAAAAAGTATCGTGTGCAGATGCTGCTTGGGGTATCTCCCGGTTCGGTTCTGGTTTTACAGCATGAATAAGGTCGGGGAATTTCATTGCATCCTGTATAAAAAATATCGGCATATTATTTCCTACCAGATCCCAGGTGCCTTCTTCCGTATAAAATTTTACTGCGAAGCCACGAACATCACGTGCCAGGTCAGTAGAGCCTTTAGATCCTCCAACCGTTGAAAATCTTACAAAAACAGCTGTTCTTCTTTTTGTGTCAGTAAAAATTCCTGCCTTAGTAAACTTATCCATGCTTTTGTATAATTCAAAATAGCCGTGCGCCCCGCTTCCCCTTGCATGAACAATACGTTCAGGTATTCTTTCGTGATCAAAACTTGTGATTTTTTCACGTAGTAAAAAATCTTCCAGCAAAGTTGCACCCCGTTCTCCCGCCTTTAATGAATTGTTAGTGTCATTTACTTTTAAACCCTGGTTGGTGGTTAATGGCTTGTTTTGGCCATCAGTTTGAAATTGTTCGAGCTGCTGCTGTTTTAGCGAAGCGGAATTTTTTTCTGTTGCTTTTGAAGATTTCATGATGATTATTTTGTATGATATAGATTGGAGGTCCTTTATTTTTTGTTCTTTCCGATTAGATTAATATTTACAGATGCTGATGATTGTAGATGGGCAAAAATGCATGGATCATTAAACAGCTATCAGTTTTCTCATCCATACCTGCGTTTTAAATCAACAGATATGCCAACCCTTACAAAAAGAACTGAATGTGTTGGGTATTTTAAAATAATGTGTAAAGAAGAACAATGGCAGGTGCTTTTTTGCAGATCATGCAGAAAAAAAAGCGATGCGGGTATTTGTGTATGGTATTTTGCAAGTTAGGGATAGATGGAAGTGTGGAAAAAAATACTTGCTTGTAGAAATGTTGAATCCCGAAAGAATAATTTTATTCAACTACCGGGGGCAAGAGGAAATATCTGATGGCGGGAAGGAATCTGTTTCCTTCATCTTAACTTGGTAATATTGTTCGCTGATAATTTTTCAATAATTAAAATGATGATGCAACCGCTGACATATGCCAGGATATCGCCCCATTCAAAAGAGGTTCCAATGATAACCCTGGCAATAGTATGCCTCTCCAGGCCAAGTACTGAAACAATATGCAGGTATTGCAGCCATTCAATAAAGCATGCAAAACAAAACACAAGTAGTACACTTTTTAACGGCTTCAGCCGGCTGAAAGCCATCAGCAGGCAATAGAGCAAGATTACAACAAGGAAATCGCCAACATAGGGACGTACAAAATCATCTTTTACAAATATTGCTATCAGTATCTCAACAGCAAGCAATGCCATGGCGAACAAGAAGTATGGTAGCCGAAATGGGAGCCGTTTGAACATATCAGGAACATTACTTAGCCCTCTTCTTTGCTGCTTTTTCTACCTGTTTTCCAAAAATAAATCCAGCTAATGCACCCAGCAGGGTAGAGGCTATCCAGGTGGGGGCACTATCAGAGTTTATAAAGAAGCCGATACCCAAACCAAGTGTAGCAAATATGATCATTGGCACTATTAACGTACGGTTATTTTTATTAGTGTGCGGTGTGCCATGTTGCGGTTCGTGCTGATGATGCTGCTTGTGGCCTTTTCTGCTTTTTGACTGAGGCATTTTTTTATTTAAATATACAACTTGCCGGGCGTTTATAATACTTTCAATAGGCATCAACAAAAAAGCCGACGATTGCCGGCTTCTTCTTTTATTATTTCCCCAGGAAATTAGTTTATTATTTCCTTGGTTTTTTGGCCAACTTTCTCAGCTCCTCTTTCAATTGCTTCTCCTGCTTCGTTTACACCTTTTTTGGTAGCGTCCCAGGCATTTTCAATACCCTGGCCAGCTCTATCAAAAAAGCGACCGGTTTTGCTTACTGCTTCGCCTTCTTCCAGCTTAACTTCTTTACCGTCTTTTGTTACCACACCGTTTTTACTTACCACTGCTCCATCTTCAAGTGTAACTTTTGTGGTGGTCTCTACCCAAACGCCGTTTCTGTACTCCATCACTTTTTCTTCCCTATACATTACGTCGCCCTCTCCTGGTGTATAATTAGACGTCATTGCAGGCGAACTTCCCATTGTATCGGTTTCAACTGTGGTAGTTTCGGTTGTTGTTGCCGAATCGTTGCAGGCGGTAAACGTGGCAGCAGCTATGGCTATCAACATCAATTTTTTCATAATTACTTTTTTTAATTGTTTGAGGATTAAAATTTACACATCATGCTAAACAATCATTGTACCAAAAGTTGTTGAAATCTCCTGATAAGTATGTATTTTATTGGTTGCCAACACCTAATAAACATTCGTTTGGCCAGTAACAAATTTTAAAGCCCGCTGCTGAAACGGGAATTTATTACTCACGCTTTATATAGGTAAAGCAGCCGTGCACTTTTAAGTATATCAAATATTTTACGCATTTTTGGTGGTGCAAAAAAAATCAGCTCCCATTATCATTACCCTGCAAATGGAAACGACATACCAGGAATTGTTCAATGCTTTGCGAAAGCAGTATTTCCCTGCTTATGCAAATTTTCTGGATGCGCATATAACTTTGTTTCATAAGTTACCGCAGCGATTACCTGGGCTGGATAAACAATTGGAAACATTTGCCCGGCGAGAACCTTTTTCAATTCAAGTTACCGGGCTTAAACATATGGGCACAGGCGTGGCCTACATTATTGAAAGCAAAGAATTAAAACAAATGCATAAAAAAATGCAGGCTGCCTTCAAACCCTGGCTCATCAGCAAAGACAGGTTAAAGCTCTGGCCACATATCACCATTCAAAATAAAGTAACAGAGTACAAATCAAGGTTGTTATATGAAGAACTTGTAACTTCCTTTAGTCCGTTCGATGTAATAGTAACAGGGCTTACCAGTTGGCAATACCTGAAAGGCCCCTGGCAATTGTTGGATGTGTATGATTTTTCACCCGAGAATAATGAAATTGTAAAGCCCACCTAAATATAAAAAATGAGCAAGCTAATCTTTCAGATATGCGTTAACGTCACACTATTATGTTGTACAAACATATTTACAGGTAGAGCGCAAACTATAGACAGTCTTTCATTAAAAATAGGTCAGATGATTATGGTGGGCCTGCCGGGTAAAACTGCTGATACAGCTTCTGCTTTTTATGCTGAAGTAAAAGCAGGCAAAATTGGTGGCATTACTTTGTATGAATCCCATCTTACTGAAACCTCTGCTGCTGCCAACCTGGCTGCCATGCTAACAACTTACCAGCAGGCAGCGCCAATACCTTTGTATATAGCCATAACGCAGGAAGGCGGAGTTGTAAACCGCCTTAAACCAAAGTATGGTTTTCCGCCAATGCCTTCGGCACAATACCTGGGCACATTGGATGATCTTGACAGCACAAAATATTATGCTGATAATACAGCGTTTACGCTTTCCCGCCTTGGCATTAATGTAAACTTTGCACCGGTGGTAGACATTTACATGGCTAACAATCCGGTGCTGGGTTCCCGGGAGCGTTGTTTTGCTGCCGATCCATTCTTAATTGTAAAACATGCCAGCCAGGTAATTTTATCGCACGATTATTTTAAGGTGCAAACGGTGCTGAAACATTTTCCCGGTCATGGGAGTTCTGATAAGGACTCTCACCTTGGCATGACAGATGTATCCCGAAGCTGGAGCGATTCGGAATTGATTCCCTACAAAATATTGCTTGAAAAAAAGCTGGTAAGAGCAGTAATGACGGCGCATATTGTGAACCAGCAGTTAGACAGTTCCCTACTGCCGGCCACGCTTTCAAAAAAAATGATCAACGGTTTACTGCGTACCCAACTGGGTTTTAACGGGGTCGTTTTTTCAGATGATATGCAAATGAAGGCTATCAGTAACGAATTTACTTTAAAGGATGCTGTTGAAAAATCGATCAATGCAGGTGTGGATGTGTTGTTGTTTTCTGGAAATATCCAAGGCAAGTCACCGGTAACAGCCACTACCTTGATTGAATTAATTCGTTCGTTGGTAGATGAAGGAAAAATCGCATCCGCACGGATAGATCAATCATACCAGCGAATTCTTCACATGAAAAAAGAGCAACTTTAATAAATAATCTTTTCAGCAACAGCTGTTTGCAGCCTGCATTGCTCATAATGCCTTAAATTTGCAGCGGCTGACCATATCATAAATGCTGGCATTTTCAAACCTTACCTAAGTGTATTATCCCTTTATTACGGCGAGATAATTGTATGTAATAAGGTGCAACCCTGGGTGGGCATCTACTACCGGACTGTATAATAAATGGTAGCTGAACCGAACCGATTGATGTCCCGTATGTTTAGGATGCGGAACAATGAATTAAGCTAAAAAAATAATGATGAAACTTAAAAATATACGACTCGAAGTAATGCAGACGATGGAGCAGAACATGGATGAGTTGCTTACAAAATACCTTAAGCCGATTGAAGAAAACTGGCAACCTGCTGATCATCTGCCGGACTCAAGAGACCCGGCTTTCATTGAAGAAATAAAGGAGATACAGGAACTATCCATGCAAATGAGTTACGATTTATTTGCAGTTCTGATAGGGGATACCATAACAGAGGAAGCTTTACCCACATACGAATCCTGGCTAATGCTGGTGGAAGGAATTGATGAAGAAGGCAAGAACGGTTGGTCTAAGTGGGTAAAATCCTGGACGGCAGAAGAGAACCGCCACGGCGACCTGCTGAACAAATACCTTTACCTGAGCGGACGGGTAAATATGAGGGAAATGGAAAAGTCTACCCAATTCTTAATAAGCGATGGCTTCGACATCCAAACCGGCAGGGATCCCTACCGCAATTTTGTTTATACCAGTTTCCAGGAATTGGCTACCAATGTTTCCCACAGGCGGGTAGCCTCCCAGGTTAAAAAAACAGGTAATGCAAGGCTGGCGAAGATATGTGGTGTAATTGCTGCTGACGAAGCCCGTCACGCCAATGCTTACAGTCATTTTGTACAACGCATTTTTGAAATGGATGGAAGCGAAATGATGCTGGCCTTTGAAGACATGATGAAAAAGAAGATCGTAATGCCTGCGCATTTTATGCGCCAATCTGGTCAGCGGGCAGGTGAATTGTTTGGCCATTTTTCTGATGCTGCCCAACGTACCAATGTGTACACCACAATCGACTATGTTGAGATCCTTCAATCCCTGATTAAAGAATGGCGCATAGAAAATTTAAACGGTCTTACTGAGCAGGCAGAGAAAGCCAGGGACTACGTGATGGCATTGCCTTCCCGTTTGATTCGCATTGCAGACAGGATCAAAATCCCTGAGAAGGAATACCAGTTTAAATGGATAGCCAGCTAAGGTTTTTTTCACCTGTTTATTTCCTGGTAATTCGGGCAACCCCAATCAGTTAGCTATTCATCTTTACTTGCCTGGTTATTTTGGGCAGTAATACCCTTGATTTAACCCTCATGGCAGCCCGGCAGAAAATTTTCAATTTTTTCTTGTACAACTTTACAATAGTAAAGCTATACAAGAATCATCCTTTGGTTCGGTTATTAGCCGTTGAAATGCCTTCTAACCTTTACACTCTTTTTACGGCGCTGGATATTCCACATATCTGCTGCGGTAAATGTCTTTTTTTGAGCGGTAAAATATGCCAATGTTTCATCAACAATTGTAGTTAACCTTTTTGTTTCGTTAAAGCTTAATGTAGCTAAGATGTTTTGTTGAGCTCTCATGATGTTCATTTTTTTGTTGTTAATTAATTTGATAACACAAAGCTAAGGTAAACTAATGTACTATGCAATACAAAGTAGTATAATAAAACATGGTAACTGCTTTTGTTAGGGTAGTGGATGCCAATTTAAACAATTGAATATCAATTAAATAAAAAAGTCCGAAAACTAATTTCGGACTTTTTAATGAAATTACGAACGGTTTTATTAGATGGCGAACGGCATTGATGCTGGCTTTTCTATTCGGTGCAGCAAACGGCCGGCACAGCAACCAGGGTACTGGTTCGCAGAATTCGCTCACTACCCAATTGATTGGTGAGGGGCCGGATATTTTCCTCTTTATTAGCCTGGTCAATAAATGCCTCCTCCATTTGCAGGTAGCGATCTTCTTCTAATTTTTTTTGTTTGTTCATCGCTGCCCTGCCAATATCCTGTACGGTATTCTTAAAATATTCAACACTCATTCCCTGTTGCAGATTCATCAATTGCATATTAGTAGCATGGCTAGATTCTACCAGCGAGCTTCTTCTACCGGTATTGCTGCGGGCGAAAAATTTATCATAAGTGGGCAGCATTTCCACCACGAGCACACTCAACGAACTATCTGCAGGCAGGCCATAACTTTGCAACATGGCCACCACATCTTTATTTTTCCAACCGGTAATACCATATTGTACAGCATCGGTGTTTATGTCTACAACCGGTAAACCAGTAGCATCTATCTTACGGCGTTTGCGTATAAAGAGCTGGTCATCTAACAAGATATTCCGGTAGGCTTTATCGTCTGCACGGTGCACCTGCGCATACAGCAATGCCCATAGCTGAGTGCGGGGAGGATTACTCGTTACGTCTGCACCATTAAATACGGTTTGAGCAAACGGAGCGGTAACCATAATATGTTTTTCATTACGGGTAACAATGCAAAAAAGTTGTGGTGGCGGGTGTTGAACACCGGTAGTGCGTAAGGCCCTTCCAAATCTTGCCTGCGCAGTACTCCAGCCTTTCTTATGGCCTGCCCTCACCTCGTAGGTAAAAAATCCAAACATCTCGGGTGATGAAGCATGTATGCCCGGTGGCAAAGGCACCAGGTAGTGAACGTCGCTAATATCGGCCTTTGTTAATTCCTGCATAGCATTAAGGCCGCTTCGGTCATCTGTGTGTGATGGACTGATGATTCTGATTGGTTCTGGATTGATGGGAAGCGGAGCTTCTTCAGGTGCTTTAAACATGCCGGCATCCCAATCGCTTAGCAGCGGGTCGGGCGAATATGCAAGCATTCTTATATAAAGTGCATCTGCTTTATTCTTTATGGGTTCTGCAAATTCAAGCCATAGGTAACGTTTACGAGGCTCGGTACTACTGTACAGTTCATCGTTTACATACTTGCTTTGTGCAATACCAGCGCTTACTATTGCAGGCAAGTCTGCAGGTTTGCCCGTAATAGGCAAATGCAGTTGTAATAATTTATCTGCTGCAACCGGCGGCTCGGCCTGGGTCGGTACAGATTTCAATACGGGGCTGATGCGGTAGCGCACCATTATTTCTTCGGGGAAACCGGCAGCGGCTGCAGGCTTTGGTTCTACAGCATCTAAAAAACAAAGATAGGTCTGGCTCCTGTCGGGGTTATACAACGCTTTTATGTTGATGGCTTGCTTCATTTCTATATCACCCACCAGCTTTTCTGTTCCCCATGCAATAGTATTCTGCGCTGCTTCATCTAACCCGGCACCAACAAATTTTTGCTGTCGATAAATATTAAAACTAACTGGTGAAGCTCCATCCCAGGTCCAGTCTCGGTTAAGGATAAGTGTAATGGGAATGATCCATTGGTTTAGCAGGTCTGATTTGGTAGAGATGGTAATACTGGTGCTGTCGGGGCTCATATTATGCCTTATAAGGCGGCTGGCACCAAACTGCACCCTCACGCCCGCTTTACCAACGAGGCTTAACCCGATGGCTTCCACTTCCAACGTTTTATCAATAGCATCGGTTAATCTTTCCATCATACTGCTCACATGTGCCGGGCTGTTGTTCTCCACAAAAATTTCGGTAAGTGTTGCCTTCAGGTAAGTATTTGTATCAGGCTGTAACCAGATTCCCCTAATGGCATCCACATCATTAATTTCTTTAAACAATGCATCCTCATTAGTACTTGCCCTTCTCGTTCTAAAGGCAATCGGTTTTCCTTTTTTAGGCAGGTTAGAATGTTGAGCATAATACTCAGGAATATTTTTTACTACCGGCCTCAACGTAATTCGGATATCCCTTGATGTAGGTAGCACAATATCGGAATGGTTATCTATGCTGTTACCGCCCGTGATGAGGCCGAGCGTACCCAGGTCCTGCGAATCGGTGAAATTCAACACAGGTGCATCAACAAAACTTACCGGTATGTTGCATTCCCCGTTCAGGTCGGCAGGAAACAATCGTTTTGTGATATACAGTTTTGCATAGCTCTCGTGGCTGTCCGTGTCATATCGCAGGAGCATGTCCATTTCAAGTGCTTTTACTTCTACCAGAATTTCAACAGCTTCTACGTTGGGGTCGGGTAAACCAATAGGTCGTTTTTCTGTAGCGGCTGCTGGGGTGTCAGCAATAAGATCTGCTACTGCATTTTGGTAGGCGCCCGTAAATAATACAGAAGGGTAGCCCAACAACGGGCGCCTCATATTAAGCTGATCGCCGGTAAAATATTCGTCATCTTTTTCCGGTAAATTATTCAATAACCTTACTGCCTGTGGTTGCACTCTTCTCCTGAAATCGCATAAACCTTCAGGTGAAGGACCGGCATAGGCACGCTGTTCCGCAACTCCCGGTCCACCGCCGCTCACATCTGCCAGCCGCACCCGAAACTCATACTTGTTACCATACAATAATTGCATATTTTCTAATCCAGCTATATCATACAGGTCATTCTTTGCCACCTGCCGATCGGGAACTACATTATTTTCTTTATGGTAGATGTCAATGGCATCATTGTCTGCCAATACAAGGCTTTTACCAATCCAATGAGTATAATATTGTGGTAACCAAAAATTTTCATCAGGCCTTGGTTTGGCGGGATATACTTCCACGCCTAATTCCCTGCCGGCACCTGCGGCATCTATTTGCTGGCCGCCGATGGTAAGCGCTGCTTTGTTCTGCACTTTACATAATGGCGTCCATGGGTTGGGGTTAGGCACCTCATCGCTGAAGTGTCTTACATCCACCCGGTATTGCATAACGCCCATAGGTGCATCTGTTCTCCTGCCTGCAGCAAGCGTTTCGTCTTGTTTTATCTGCCGGTTCATCCATATAAGTAGCTGCTCATCATCCCAACCAAGGCGAATTCCTGCATCTGTTATTACCGGCAGGTCTTTGTCTTCTTTCTCTCTCAACAGATCACTACTTACGGGTTGGTTGGCGTGTACGATTTTGCAAAAGCCATCATCGTACTGCTCCGTCTCAATAAGTAATTCATCAAAATTGGCGGGTACAATTGGAATGTTTTCATCCAGTTTATCTGCCGGTTCAGGGTTTTTTAATAACACCGGGAACTGAATGGCGGCAAACAATGGACGCTCCTTGCCTGCTTTTAGTTTCGGTAGTCTTGCTGCATATCTTTTTACCAGTTTTTGCCCTTTAATGGGGTCAGCAATGCTGGTATCATCCATGGCTGTTTTGTAGCTGCAGCCATCTGCCAGGTCTACGTATATCCAGCTGCCGTTTTTTACAAGTGCCGGATCTACAGCAAAGCTGGCTTCATAAACGAAACCTACTCTTTCTGCCAAGGCAGGCTGGCGTAAGCAATGTGCAAACACTTTGCCCCAGCTTAAATCATGAACCGTTCCAAAAGGTCCTGTAAACGGCGTTTTATCTTTTATGATACAGTTATAACTGTCATCAATAACCGCATCTGGTGTGCGGGGTTTTATAAAGTTGAAACTGCCACGGTAACTTTCTGGTAAATATTTTCTTGCCCTGTCAGCGGGTTTGGCTGGCTCCTGCCTTTTGGTGCTGTTGATGGGGCCCAGCTGGTCCCGCATATCTTCAAAAATAGGGCGGGTATTGGCCGGCATATTAATGCCCACCAATGCAAATTGCTGATTAACCGCAGTAAGTGATGGATATAGGCTTCCGTCGCTTACCAGTTTTGCTGTTAATGCAATGCCGGCATCTACCCATGCGGGTGTGCCGGGGGCTACCTGGTCTGGTATCAGGGGATTGAAATTTCTCGGCATTACCAGCACACGTATGGTAAGTTGGTTATTCTTCCATTGCTGTGGAAATGTTAGTATAGATATTCTTGCAACGCTCATAGTAAATGATTTAAAAATTATGTATGGTTAGCCCATGTTTGTAGCTAAGCAATTTTTCGTTGTTCTTCCCATTGTTCCGTAAAGCTGATATCGATGATAAAGCAGATACTGATATCCAGGCTGAAGATCACCCGTGCTTTCATATTTGTTTCGCCGTTGGATGCATCGCCTATCCTTTTTTGCACTTCGCCTGCAGCTTCTATTTGTATGGTTACAGTAACAATTCCCCCCAGTATTTCTGCACGGCCGCGGAACAATACAAATCCTGCGATCGATATTTGTGTGCTGTCTAAACTCATCTCCACACCCACAGCAAAATAAACGCTCACGCTACCTATCACGGGTAGAGCAACTACTGCTTCTACACCAAAACCAAATTTCATGTATAAGGCAGGGCCAATAACGGTATCGGCGCTGATGCGTACAGTAACCTGGCCTACTGCATAGATAGTTCCTACGCCTACGCTCAAACACATAACGCTCATTTTGCCATAGAACTCTACAAAGGCGCCTGCACTTGGCGCCGGCACACCATTTACAGGCGGTAACGGAAGCGCCACATTGAAATAAACACCGGCTTTTAAACTGGCTTCCAGGCGAAGCGGGGCGGCAGCTGTATCAAGATCAGGCGGGGGAAACCGGAGTACCGGAATTTCTTTATCTGCCTGAAACTTGTACTCCCAATTTTCCGGGCTGTTACTCATGGCTATCTTAAGGCCCGCTTTCAGGATGTCTTTATAATTTGGGTTGATGGATAGCTGGCTTAACAATAACAATATTTCATAAACGGGTTCAAGTTGTGGACCGAACTCTAAAATGGGTTCTACAAACTTTGGTGCCTCCCCTTTTTTTGTATCAAATTTTCCCCGGATGATGAGCAGTTTTTCCATGGGCCCCAAATCCACCAGCATAGAAACATCATTCATTTTATTCATCCACTTCTGAGCAGTACTGTCAATATCCAGGTTCAGTTTTGCGGGCTTATCGGTACCATTATCATTTTTAGATTTGTAAGAAATATACACTTTTACAAACTCGGTATTTACAATATACCATGGACCTTCAGGCAAGGCTTGTTCCAGCAGCTTTTCAGGATTCACTTTGTTCAGCAGCTTGTAGCCTTCTTCTTTAATCTTCATCACATAGTCACCCGCCATCTCAGTTATTTTCGGCAGGTTTTCCAGTTTTGGAAAAATGCCTTTGCTGTTAAGCAACCTGTAAGCATCCGCAAGGTCGGGAATGCTGCCCTTCAAAATATCTTTATCAGCACCCGGTTCAAACAGCGGGTTGCGGAACAGCACTTTGTTTTCGCCGGTACTCTGCAAAAACCCATATTGTTTTGCTCTTGCTTCTAAGGCATTGAATAACTCAGCAGCATCTGCCACATGTACTGCTTTGTTTTTTACCTGCGAGTATGCCTGGCTGCCGGCAGTAAATATCCTGGCGCCTTCTCTTATAATGGGCACCACATCGTTTCCACTTAATAGTTTTACTTCTTTGCTGGCGGCTTCATGCTCCACAAGGCTCCAACTGCCATCTTTGGGTAAAATGGGTGTGCCCTTTGCGGCAGTTACAAATACCCGTTTGCCTGCTTCCATGCCGGGATTCACTTCTACCCGGCTGATGCGTACCATCTGCCCGCCATTGTTGATGTTTAAAACGCAATCTACAGGTCCACCCAGGCCCTGCATTTGTGTGAGCATACTGGCAAAATCTTCCGCATCTATAAATACCCCTCTTGGCGCTAACTGCAGGTATCCCAGCATCCGCTGGCTTAATACTTTTCCATCAGTTGCTCCCTGGGTAACATTGTCAATCTTTACATCTGCGTCAAAATAAACGGGCACTAATTTTACTTCAAGCGGTTGTGGAGGGGGGGCTGGCGCAGGATGCCCCTGGTCATCAATGTAAACCCCGTTTGATTTTGACCAGGTGTTTGTGTATGGTGCAAGCGTAGTATCTTCTTTAATATTTCTCACATTGTACACACCTTCTACCATGCCGGGGTGAAAGGTAAAAGCTCTTGCTTTTTCCTGGTCAAGGAAAGGTTGTATGGCCGGGTTATCTTTAATGGGTGTTCTGAAATCATAAATGCCATCGCTTTCTGCTTTCCAGCCACTATCTGTGCGCCAGGGAAAACCATTGCTGCCGCGGTATATAGTTATGGTACGCACCACTCTTATTGCCCAGGGATAGATAACTGATTTTACCTGTATCACTTCATGTGCAGTTCTTCCCCGCCACACATCAAACATCGCCTGAGATGTTTGTGCCAAAGCAGCATTGGCATTTATCCAATGGCTGAAAGTATTGGCGCCGTATCCGCTGAAATCGTAGCGTTCCAGCGGTACATATTTGCTTAACTGAAAGCCGGTATCTGTGCCAAATTCTTTGTTGAATATTTCTGTAACGCTACCGGAAAGTACACTCCGGTTGTTGGTAGTGGGGAAGAAAAGGTTATTTACATTGGTTAGCTGATGGGCGCTGCCTAAGAATTTTTTGTGTTGATTGATGTTATCAAAAAATCCTTCTGTTTTTATTTGAAGACCGGTGCTGAGGTCGCCATTAAATTTTTCTTTTATTAAATTGAAAATTGGTTTGGTGCCATCATTATTCTTCATGTATAGTGCTACTGCCAGCATGCCGTTGCTTAGGGTAAAATAACTCCATAGCGGCAGGCTGTTTTGATTATACCATTCAGTTATTTTTTTGGTTAGTGGGAGTGGAGCTATGTTTACGGCTGCATTTCCCGTGTTGGCAATTTGTAATGGAACGCCATCGTTTAAAAAATAAAGTATGCCAGGATATGGATCTTGAGCGGGGTTGGTTACATTTGAAAGGTTGATCATAGGCTCCCAACTGATTTGTGGTAGTGCAAATACCTGTACCAGCCTGCTGTTAGCATGCATGTCAAGTCCACTAATGCTAAGTGGTGCGCCGGAAATATCATTTACTGTGTGGGTTTTTTCGTAGATATATTCGTTTCTTCCGGTGCCTACGCTTACACCCATTAGGTCGGCATTGGTGCTTACATCTAATAATGTAAACGCATGATGGAAAGGCGTCCTGCTCTTGCCGGCAAGGTCAGCATTCAGCAATCGTTGTTGTCGTTCCTGGCTATCAAGCATCATTGCAGCTTCTGATGCGTCATCTGTAACTGACTGCCAGTTGCGTGCCTGCAGCCTGGCATTTTTAGTATACTGCATATCTGCCTGTGAAGAAAGCGCCGAAGGATTGTTTAAATCAGACAGTTTGAATTTGCCCGAAACATCGTTTGCTGTAATACGGGTAACTGGTGAAGCGGCGGAAGCGGTGTGCTGTTTATCGCCCATAAAAAAGTTTACTGCTGGCGGGTTCGTGTTTTCCCAGTTCATGATGCACACGAGCAGAGCATCCACCTGGCTAATAAAATATTCATTCGGTTTTCCAGATTGGTTTCTTGATCGCTGGCGTCGTAACAACGAAACATTAGCAGCATAAGGATCCGGCAAGGTGGGCAGGTATTGTAATAAGCCGTAAGCAAAAATCAGCAGGCATTTATCAAAACTGTCTTCATTTTTCAAGTCGCCATACAACAACATACTTTGCACAGGACTAACGGTGAGCAAGGCATTGTTCAATGCCAAAGCTGTGCTGGTAAACCTGACCGGGTTATCGGCTGTGCCAGGTATAGGTGGATGATGTTTCATCCAGTTGTCGTGCAAAATATTATCATCATACAGCATAACAATTTGTATTGCCTTGCTCACACTTAATACCAGCATCGTTTGCAGACTTTCAACAGCGAATGGGCTTCCGTCTGCCTGCACAGGTTTATTAATATGTGATTTGCAATTTGTTTGTACTGCAATATTTTCTGTGCCGGCTTGCAGGCAGTCGTAAAAGAAAGCAAACTGGCTGGTATATTGGAGGTCGATATGCTGTACCGGCGATGCTGCCTCCGGCAAAGGTGGCTCCTGCCATAGCTGGTAACGCTGCCTACCAATAGGGTTAGCCGCAAATAAGGTAGAAATATTTAGCCTGCCCGGCATCAACATCACAAGGGCATTTTTTAAAGCCGCACTACTTTTTTCAAAAAGACTAGCGTCTTTTAATCCTATCCAGCTTGCAGTTAATCCTTCCTTTACTGCAATAGCCATAGCTCCTGTGCCTTCGGCCTGCAATGGTGCACTAATGTTAATTGCGGCAGCCGTAAGTACCCAGGATGCATCTGCAATTTTTGCTTTGCCTTCTATTGTACATACAGGACTTTTACTTTGTTTCACTACAAAATCTGTTACATCTTGTTTGTATGGCAGGGCAATGCGGTTCAGTTCCGGCACCCATCGCATGGGTTTGGTATTATCGAAACGGAAGTTTATTTTTTGTCCGTATAAATTCCAGGAAGCATCATCTGCATTAAGTGATTTACCGGTATGGTTTAGTGTAAACGAAAGTGTTTTGGGTAATGCGATGGCAGCATCTTTTACATCTATGCCATTGCTGTCTGGCGAGTTATTGGTAACTGCTTGCTGGTCTGGTTGCAGCGATACCGATACTTCCATGCCTGCGGGAATAATAAGTTTGTTGCCGGAAGTAATACTCAAGGGTTCTGTAAAATTCAACTCTCCTTCTTTTACGGTGAGCCCGCAATAGAGGTTGTCTGGCGATGTTGCTGCAAACAGGTCGGCATGTATCCATGCGCTGCCTTTAGGTACTTTATATTTACGTGGGCCGATGATATTTATACGATTATTTACTTCCAACGGTAATAGCAGGAAGGGCCGTGCGGCCCCTGCCAGCCATACTTCCACCACAGGTATAATACGATATAGATCGAACCAAAAACGCCTGCCATCCCGGTTAAAAACTGGTCCTATTGTTTCTATAATGCTGGCTCCACGGGCCCAACTAGGCGCACTTCCTCTCACCTGGCTGCTCACAAACGGCACTTCCCTGCGAAAGATGCGGATGGAAGGATCTATTTTTACCTGGTTTTCTTTTGTTTGCTGCAATAGGTTGCCCAGGTGTTTGAAGTCATCGGGGTCCAGCTTTTTGCTGGTAAATTTTTCTACCCGGTCAAATTGAAAATCGTGTACGATTGGTTGCTGGGGATCTTCAATAATAGCAGATGCAATTACCTGTTGCAGTCGCATCACCTGGTTGGCGTCGTTATTTTCAGCTAATGTAATGTCGCCGCAGAGCCTTGCCAGCAAGGACAACATTTGATCTTCTTCCATGAAAAAAGATTAAAAGTGAATAATATATTTACTGTGTTTAGCGGTGTAAGGGGGGCTTTACAAAAGAATGGAATAGTAAAATATATAGTTAAAACTAAAAATGCAAACTTTTTACAAACGGATTGTTTCTGGCAACAATAAATTAATATAAGAGCAGTAACCTTAACTTTACACGAAACAATTGTAAGAAATGAATATAGTTATTACGGGTGCCTCAAAGGGCCTGGGTAAAGCGATTGCTACGGAGTTTGCAGATGATAAGCAAGGACATACCTTTTTTTTATGTGCCAGGGATGAAGCATCGCTTGAAATTACTGGTAGGGAATTGCAGAGCCGTTTTCCACGTACCAATATTTACACACAGGTTTGCGATGTTTCCGACCGGGAGCAATTGCAAGCCTTTGCGGATAAGATTTTAAAAGCTGTTGGCAAGGTGGATATTTTAGTAAATAATGCAGGTATATTTTTACCGGGTAGTGTGCACAATGAAGAGCCAGGTGCCTTGGAAATGATGATGGCAGTAAACCTGTTTGGCACTTATCACCTTACCCGCATGTTGCTGCCACAGATGATGGAAGCAAAGGCAGGACACATTTTTAATATTTGCTCTATTGCTTCGCTGCAAGCTTACAATAATGGTGGTGCTTACAGCATCAGCAAGTATGCCATGTATGGTTTTAGTAAAAACCTGCGGGAAGAAATGAAACCTTATGGAATTAAAGTAACACATGTGCTACCCGGCGCCGCTTATACTGATTCATGGAGTAAATCTGATATAGATCCAAAAAGAATAATGGAAGCCGCAGACATTGCTAAAATGGTATATGTAGCGTCACATCTTTCGCCACAGGCATGCGTTGAAGAATTAGTGGTGCGTCCGCTGTTAGGCGATCTTTAAACTTTTTCCCATACGGCATCTACAAACCATTCATTTCGATCATATAGCATAGCAACCGTTTTAAAACCAGCGTCTGTTGCCATTTGGTTTATTTCTGCTACTCTATATTTTTGTGAGAGTTCCATATAAACCGGTTCATTTTCATCGAAGCTAATGCGGGTGCCGGCAATCTCCACCTGTTGCTTTTGCAAGCTGATTATATAACTGCGGCATTCACCGGTTATGGGGTCGTATGTTGGATAATGATCAAAACAGTCCACATCAAAATTTGCTGATAATTCCTTGTTCATCCGCTCCAGTAAGTTCAGGTTGAATGCTTTGGTAATGCCATCTGCATCGTTGTAAGCTGCCAGTATTTGTTTTGGATTTTTTACAAGATCTACACCCATCACAAACCTGTCGCCCTCGTTCATATGTTCGTTTACTTTTTCGAGGAAATTGCGGGCCGCTTTCTTTTGAAAATTGCCAATATTAGAACCCAGGAAAAAAATAACTTTTGGGCGATCACTTATTTGATAAGCTTCTGTTATCATAGGAAGGTACTCGCCTTGCAGGCCATGTACATCAATTCCTTTTATGCGTTCGGGCAGTTCATTCGTCAATAACTGAATTACATTTTTAGAAATGTCGATGGGGTAGTAGCGATAGTCAAAGTCCTGTTCGGCAAGGTATCTTAGCAGGTGAGTGCTTTTTGTGGCATCACCGGCACCTAGTTCTATAATATCAAAAGCCTGCTCTTTATTTGAAGTGATAGCAGCTGCAATTGCTGCGGTTTTATTTCTAAAAATATCCATTTCGCAGCGGGTAACATAATATTCCGGGCTGTTCATGATGTCAACAAATAGTTGATCGCCCTTCTCATCATAAAAGTATTTAGACTGCAGGAATTTCGGAGAGGATTGCAATCCCTCCAGTACATCCTTTTTGTACGTATTTTCTATATTGGCTAGGGTTTCACCAGCCTGATGCCTGTGTATTGCCATTGTAAATTGGTTGGAAAAAAGTTACGGTATGTTTTTCTGCTATGTCCTTTTGCTGTTGCAACCGAAGCGCCCCTTAGTACCATTTGGTTCACCATAAATTTGCCATTGTATTCACCAATGGCGCCTTCGGCTTTTCCAAAACCAGGGTAGGGCAGGTAGGCACTTTCCGTCCATTCCCAACGCTGCCCCCAGGTAAATTTATCTGATGCCACTTCCCATTCTGCTTCCGTTGGTAAACGCATGCCTTTCCATTGGGCAAAGGCTGTTGCTTCAAAATAGCTGATATGCGTCACAGGTTGATAGTCGTTTATTTGTTCTAATCCTTTCAAACTATAATAATGCCATTTGTAATCTACGAAGTGCCAATACAGCGGCGCCTTCACATTATTCGCTTTTACCCACTCCCAGCCCTCAGAGTGCCAGTAACGAAAATCCTGGTAACCTCCATCATTAATAAATTCCATGAATTCAGCATTCGTCACCAATTTTTTGCTGATGTCAAATGATCGGAGGTAATATTTATGCCGCTGCTTTTCATTGTCAAAACAAAAACTATCGCCTTCAAATCCTATTTCGTATACGCCTTCCGGTATGCTTACAAATCCTACTTCGGAATTTTGCGAAACTTCCTCAATACCTTTTTCATTGTAAGCAGGAAAGAGTGGATTGTGGCCAAGTATATATTTAATATCAGACCAGAGCAATTCCTGGTGTTGTTGTTCGTGGTTGAAGCCCAGGGCTATTATTTCTTTTAGTTCAGGCGAAGGTTCTTCCTGCAAGAAATCGTTCATCGCTTCATCCACCCATTTGCGGTAACGGTACACATCTGCTACTGAAGGCCGGCTAAGATTTCCACGATCGGTTCGTATCACCCGTGCACCAACACTCTCATAATAACTGTTGAAAACAAAATCATAATTCGGATCAAATTCTTCGTAACCCGGTGCATGAGGTTTTAATACAAAGGTTTCAAAAAACCAGGTGGTATGGCCAAGGTGCCACTTCGGCGGACTTACATCTACCACAGGTTGCACCACATAGTCTTCCGTTTTTAGTGGTGCACAAATTTCCTCCGTATGGCTACGAATGTTTTTGTACTGTTGTAAGAGTTCCGTCATTATTAATAAATCACTCATTGTCTACATAACGTTTTAGGTCAGAAATAGTTTTTATCCCTAGCTCCGTTGCCTGTTGCCTTCGCATCATCAGGGCATAAGCATTATTAAAACCAATTGGTGCTAACCAATGCAACCGATAGCGCTGCAGGAAACTGGATCTTACAAAATCGTATGTTTTCCCCGGGTCGCCCATTACTGCATCTATTTCTTTTTGCGATGGCTGCAACAGCACCAGCAAACCAGTTCCGGTATATTCCGGGTACATATCTATTTGGTTATTGGTTAGTGCATCAAAACAAATTTTCGTGCCACCTAGGCCCGTCCGGGTTTCTACCTTCAGTAAACTGTTGCCCCTTATAAGCATAGCGTACATATTTATCAGAATGTATTGTTCACCAAATATTTTAGAGCCCAGCCTGATGGTTCCTTTTTCCCCATTCTGGGGCGATTTATACAAACCTTTTTCTACCAGGAAGTCGAAGGCCACTTTTTCGGGCAGTTGTTTCAGGTAATCTACCCGGTAATTTAATTCGGTCATAATGCTGTCGTTTATTTTTCCCGACAACTGGTTAAGTATACCCTCCAGTTCAGGATATTGTTGCAGCACTCCTTCCCTCACCAACGGTGCAGCATAGTAGGGCGGAAAAATAGTTTTATCATCCTGCAGTGTTACCAGGTTAAAGGCCTTCAAACGGCCATCTGTGCTATAGCCGCTGATGACATCCAGTTTTTTTTCGTAGGCAGCTTTATACATCACAGCATCGCTGATAACTACGCTACGCATGTTTAAGCCGTACACATTTTTTAAGCCGAGGGCTCCATCCTGTCGCCCAATAAATTCCGGCGTAAAGCCTGCCAGTAAACGATTGCTGCTTGCGGGGATAATATAAAAAGACGATAGCACTAACATCAGCACCGGTAACGCCCACATAGATTGATGTAATTTCCGGAGTTGCATTTTTTGCAACAGGGATAAACCGAAATCGAATAAAATAGCCAACAATGCTGCGGGAATCGCACCTGCCAAAATCATATTGGTATTGTTGAGAGCGATGCCTCCAAAAATAAATTCGCCCAGTCCACCCGCAGCAATATAGGCAGCCAATGTGGCCACACCTACATTTATTACCGTGGCAGTACGTATGCCTGCGAGTATCACCGGCATGGCCAAGGGAAGCTGCACTTTTAGTAAGAGCTGCCTGTTATTCAAGCCCATGCCTTTTGCTGCATCTGTTACGGCAGCATCCACCTGCATGATGCCTGTATAAGTATTTCTGATGATGGGCAGCAATGCATACAAAAATAAAGCGGCGATAGCGGGCAATGCACCAATCCCCAAAACCGGTATCAGGAAACCTAATAAGGCAATGGATGGAATGGTTTGTAAAACGCCTGCAAACCCTAACACAAACGCAGCCATTTTTTTCTTTCTGGTTATCCAGATACCCAATGGAAGCCCGATGCAAACGGCAATAAACAAGGAAATAAAAGTGAGGCCAATATGGGTAAGCGTTTGCTGCAACAGTTTGTCTGACTGCTGCAGCATAAATTGCCAAAGGGATTGTTGTTGCTGCATACTGTTACCGTTGGTTGCTGTTTTGAAGTACCCTGCCAATCTCCGCAAAACAGATCATTTTGTTTGTTGTGCCGATGCTGGCTTTAATATAAATTTGCTCGCCTGATTGCGCCAACAGTTCCATAGCTTCCCAAAGCGTTTGATGTGGCTGCAAAAAAGTTTCTTTGTCTAAAATAGCATCAGGCAGTTGTTCCCAGATGTTTTGTAAAGTGAGGTGCTGTAATGTTAGTTGCAGTTTTTGCTGTTCCAGAAACGAGCGCACAAAATTACCGTCTGGTTCAAAAAGCAATTCTGCAGCATTGCCTATTTGCAGCAAAGCGCCCTTATCCATTAAAGCAATGCGGCTGCCTAATTCAAAAGCTTCCGATACATCATGCGTTACCAGGATGATGGTTTTTTTCTTGAGTTCGTCCAGCGCTTTAAACGATTTTTTTACTTCGGCTCTTGTTAAAGGATCTAATGCACCAAAGGGTTCATCCATCAATAATATCGGTGGATCGGCAGCCAGCGCCCTGGCAAGGCCAACCCGTTGTTTTTGCCCGCCACTTAATGCGTTGGGGTATGCATTGCTGTATTGTTCCGGGGGAAGCTGCAGCTTTTGCAGCAGTTCCCTTGTGCGGTCTTTTATGGTTGCTTCAGGCCAATGCAACAGCCTTGGTACAACTGCAATATTTTCTGCAACGGTATAATGCGGAAACAAGCCATAGCCCTGCAATACATAGCCAATGCTACGCCGCAAGGTTTCGGCTTCCTGTGTTGCAATGTTTTTGTTGTTGATGAAAATTTCGCCAGAGCTGGCATCTATCAACCTGTTGAGCATACGAAGCAAAGTAGTTTTGCCGCTGCCGCTGGTACCTAATATAGCAAGCGTTTCGCCCTCGGCCACTTCTAAAGAAACATCCTTTACCGCCAGGGTTTCACCAAATTGTTTGCTTACGTGGCTGAGTTTTATCATGCTAATTATGCTAGTTCCATAAAAAGATTGTTCAGGGATTCTGCATATAATGGGTGGGCTATAGGCAATTCACTAATCTGCTGCCAGGTTATTTTTCCCAGCATCGCCATCTGCAACACGGTCATTACTTCGCCTCCCTCACGGCCAAGTATAGCCGCACCAAGTATCTGGCCGCTGTCTGCATCTACCACAGCCTTCATCAATCCCCTGGTATCGCCTGTTTCAATGGCACGTGCTACATTCTTCATGGGGATGGAAGCTACTTTGTAATTTAGTTGCTGTTCTTTTGCCATGGCTTCGGTTATACCAATGCGTCCCAACTGCGGATCAGTAAACATGCAATAAGGCACCATACGTTTGCTGATATCTTCTTTTGTTTTATTGGTAATGTTATTAAAAACAACCAGGTGGTCATTATAGGAGATATGGGTAAACTCAGGCCCACCTTTAATATCTCCCAATGCATAAATACCTGCCACATTGGTTTCCAGCAGGTCATTTACTTTAATGTAGCCTTCCTCTGTTGTTTCAATGCCTGCGGCTGAAAGGTTTAGTGTATCAGAATTTGGTTGCCTGCCTGCGGCCAGCAGCACATGGCTGCATGCAATGCTGGAGGCCTTATCGTTAATAGTTACTGAAGCATGAATGCTACCAGCATTTTTCTCAAACGAAACCGTTTTTGCATTGGTATGTATGGCGATCCCTTCTTCGGTTAAAATATCTTGTATCGCTTTGCCGATATCTTCATCTTCTCTTCCCAGGAAACGGTCACCGTACTCCAGCACGGTTACTTCACTACCGAAGCGCCGGTACATCTGTCCAAACTCAAGCCCAATGTAAGCACCGCCAATAATCAGCAGGTGGTCAGGAATAGATTCGCAATCCATGATATTATCGGAAGTGAAATAATCAATTTCCTCCAATCCTTTAATGGAGGGAATGCTGGGTCTTGCACCTGCATTAATAAAAATATGGTCGGCAGATAACGATCTCTTGCTGCCATCATTCATGGCAACCTCGATGCTGTGTTTGTCACGGAAACTTGCTTCACCAAATAAAATATCCAGCCCATCGGTTGCCTCCAATCCTTTTTGTGAGCCTTCATTAAATTTTTTTACTACGTCATTCTTGCGCTGAATAATGTGAGGCATGTCTATGCTGTAGCTGCTCACTTCAATACCCAAATCGCCGGCCCGTGCAATATCGTATGCAGCCCGGGCAGATGCGATCATTGTTTTGGTAGGCGTGCAGCCAACGTTTACACAGGTACCACCTATATATTGCTTTTCTACAAGCGCTGTTTTCCAGCCATGCTTAGCCAGCTTTTTGCTCAATGGTGTACCTGCCTGCCCTGATCCGATTATTATTGCGTCGTAATGATCCATGTAAATTAATTTTCAATTTTAACGCCTTTCCAGAATGCCACATGATCTTTAATATTGGTTGCTGCGTCTTTTGGAGATGGGTAGTACCATGCAGCATCTTTGATTGTATCTCCGTTTACTTCTACGCTGTAATAAGATGCTTCGCCTTTCCAGGGGCAGGTACTGTGGGTGTTACTAGTGTTTAGGTATTCTTTTTTTACACTACCTGGGGGAAAATAATGGTTGTTTTCTACTACTATGGTACTATCGCTTTCTGCAATAACCGTGTCGTTCCAAATTGCTTTCATAATAATTTGTTTTATGAGATTACTTAAATATAAAAAATTATAACCGTTATATCCGGCGAATGTTCTGTAGATCATATTTGTTAAATCAAAAACGGTTCCTTAAAAAAGTTGCAGACAAAAAAAGCGCTCCCGGTCAGGAGCGCTTTCAATATAAAAAGGTTAATTATTAATTTCCTTTGATCATGAAAACATAATCTTCCATTTTTTTAATCTGGTTCTGCCTGGTTAATCCTTTCAGGCCCGGTGTTGAGGTGATCTTGATAGCGCTGTTAGCATCTATTTTTTTAGCCGCTTCTACCGCCCTGAAGATGTTAGCCGCTTTAATGGCGTACACAACACCCTGCGCATTCTGCTCTGTGCTGGTAAGGATACCAACAAGGTCGCCATGGCGGTTAACCACCGGCGAGCCGCTGCTGCCTTCGTTGGCTTCCGTATTTAACTGGCAGTAGATGGTATCCATCTGGTAACCATTCTTAGCACTTACATAGCCTTCGCCATATACAATTTCCTGTTTTGGAAAGCCCAGCATAAATACTTGCTCTCCCAGGTCGGGGTATGTTTTCGTTATATTAAAAGGGATAGGAGGCAATTTCTTAAATTTATCATCATTTACTTTCAGGATGGCAATATCCCTCTCCTGATCTACATAAACGGCACTAGCCGCAAACTGCTCCCCTTTTGAATTCTCAATGATCAACTGGTTCCTGCCTTCCCTTGCTACGTGAGCATTGGTGATGATATAATTGTTGTTCACATCAATCAGGAAACCTGTTCCCCTGAATTTTTCTTCAAATCTTGGAGTGATCACTTCTGCTTTATCGGCTTCCAGGCGGTTCAACTTATTCTCTATCTGCCTGGTTTTATGTTCCTGGATGTTGATCTTATCTACCAAAGGCTTGATGTTGGTAGTTTTATTAGTATTTACCGCAGAAATAAGGCTGGCAATAAATAAAGATACCAATCCGGCAATAGAGGCTGCCACCGCAACGGTGCGCTTGTATTTATGCCATAACTGAACCACTTTGGCCTTGCCTGTAGGCCCGGCACGGAAAACAAAGGCATCATCGGCCAGTTTATTTTCCACTTCGTGTAAACTGTGTTTAAAGCTTTTGGTGGCCGCAAACTTATCCAGTTGGTTTAAAAAGAACATATGTTCTACAACTGACTGGTCTAATTCAGGGTTATTTTTCCTAAGGTCTTCAAAATACAATTTCTCCTGCGGAGTCATTTCTCCCCGCACAAATCTTTCAATCGCATCCGCTAGTAAAGAGTCTTCCATTAATCTACATTTTTATATTGTGCAAAAAACAATTTTTTCAATCTCACAAGACATTTGTATTTCTGGGTTTTTGCATTATCGGCATTGGTATATCCAAAATCGGCCGCAATGGCCTGCATTTGTTTTTTTTGTAAGTAGTAGGCTTCCAGGAGGCTCTTGCAGGGTTCACCTATCTTACTAAGGGCATTTTCCATTATATTGAATTCGGCCTGCCGCTGTTCGTGCACCTCTATATCTTCATCTACTGACACCACCTCACCCATTTCATCGGCCGAAACCAGGAAACGCTGAGATTGCGACAGTTTTTTTAGCCATAATCTTCGACTGACAGCATAAATGAAGGTCTTTAACTGGCAGTGTAACTCAAAGTTGCCAGATTTTGCCTTCTCAAACAGTACAATCATCAGTTCCTGGAAGATATCAGCAGCATCATCAGCACTTCCGTTATTGTTTATCACCAATGAGTGCACCATATTGTAGTGATCCCGGTATATTCTCTCTATCGATTCCTTGTCCTCGTTTGCAAGACCACTCAATAATTGTTGTTCTTCTGCTGTAATATTCACCTGCTGTATGTTTATTAATACATTTTATAGCTATAAGTAACCCTAAGCGGTCAAAAATAATTTTTTTTTCAAAGATGGGTTACCTTTTTTAAAACCCTGTATTAATAAGAAATTATAATTTACAATTAAACAAACAACAAAATGAAAAAGTTTTTAGCAATTGCTCTTATCGCAGCTTCATTCGCAGCTTGTAACGAAGGTGAAACAAAAGTAGAAGAAACAACTACAACTGAGACCATGTCGACTGATACAATGGTTGCTCCAGTTATGGTTGATACTACAGTTGTAGTTGACACTACCACTAAAATGTAATCTGCATTTAGTAAAGAGTGAAGGAATTGCCTCCCTTTATTCAACAATATATTTAAAAGGCAACAATCGTAAAAGTAGCCCTGGTTTATCCGGGGCTATTTTTTTGATTAAATCGTGAATTAAATATTATTTTTTTTAGTTTAATTCAAACCCTTTAGTTTTGTGGGCAATAATGACAATAACCAATACATATAGCTGGAGCTTTTTTACTTACTACTATTTTAGTAAGGGGCCGGGTATGTGTAATTAAAAGGATTAAAATAACCTTAAATACATGTCCCGGCTAACCGCCGGGACTTTTTTTGTTCCGGCATAGCCGAACAGCATTCAACAACCGTAAATGACCAGCCTGAAAAGTAAACAAACAGTTGCAATCACAGAACCGGTTTCCGGGGGTGTAGCTATACAGGGTTTCGAAGGAAGTTTTCACCAGATAGCGGCCGAAAGCTTTTTTGGAAAAGGCGTGCCGGTGGTTTGTTGTGCCACCTTCCGGGAACTGGTGAAGAAAGCGGCCAGGGCAAATACCTGTTTCGCCGGCCTTATGGCCATTGAGAATTCTATTGCCGGAAGTTTGCTGCCCAATTATAATTTGTTACAAAATGCAGACCTGGAAGTGGTTGGTGAGGTTTACCTGCAAATTAGGCACCACCTATTGGTAAACCCCGGTGTAGCATTGGAAGACATTAGGGAAGTGCATTCTCACCCTATGGCCATTTTACAATGCATCGATTTCCTGGACAAGCATTCCTGGAAGCTGGTAGAAACAGAGGATACCGCCCTAAGTGCCAAACATATTCACCAGCATAAAAGTATCCATATCGCCAGCATTGCCAGCAACCTGGCTGCGGACCTCTATAGTTTAGAAAAGGCTGCTACAGACATCCAGTCTCAAAAAAATAATTATACCCGTTTCCTGGTGCTGAAGCGAAAAGAAGATGCAATTGCCATTGACGGAGCCAATAAGGCATCGGTAAATTTTACAACAGACAACAGCAGGGGCAGCCTTGCGAAAGTGCTGGTTAAAATTGCCCGTCAAGGCATCAATTTAACCAAGCTGCAATCTTTTCCGGTTCCGGGCTCGGATTGGTTATACTCGTTTCATGCAGATATGGAATTTGATTCCGTTGAGCATTTCAATACATTGATAAAGAAAATTCTACCACTCACCACACAATTGAAAGTGTATGGGGTGTACAAGTCCGGCAAACTAAAATAAAATTTTATATGCAACTGGCTAACAGGCTTAATGGTATTAACGAGTATTATTTCTCTGGTAAACTAAGAGAAATAGATCAGATGAGCAAGGACGGCAGAAACGTCATCAACATGGGCATTGGCAGTCCCGACCTGCCGCCGCACCCGGATGTGGTAGCAACCCTTCACATGGAGGCATTAAAGCCAACTACCCATGCTTACCAGAATTACAAGGGCAGCCCGGTTTTGCGGGGCGCTATGGCAGACTGGTATAAAAAATATTACGGTGTGCAGTTAGATCCTGCTACAGAGATACTGCCCCTGATGGGAAGCAAGGAAGGC
>JBBSKH010000002.1:0-90673 GCA_038256495.1 Chitinophagales bacterium | reverse complement strand
TTCTGCCCTTTTGATGGCAAGAGGGTTCGTTCCTTTTTGTTTGCTCCAGCTAAAGAGGGTATAGTCCTGGTTGTTCTGGATGATCTGCTCCCCCGCCCCTGAAGGAGAGCTTTGGGTTGCTGATGTTTTGGACGCTGATGTTGTTTCTGACATAATTTTTTTTTTTGACTTCTTTATTTTTTAAAACCAATTCGGTCTCGTTCTTCCCAATTTTTCTGGATTGATTTTCTATCCAGCAGGTTTTCTATGGCATCGTAGATTGATGACAGTTGAACGTCATGCTCGCCGATTCTGTCAAATATGTGTTTTAGTTCTTCTGAAATCTGTTTATTACTATGTACTATTTTCCTCATTTCAACAAATGCACGCATGATGGCGATGTTCATTTCAATTGCTTTGGGAGCGTTGATTACTCCGCTAAGCATTGCAACACCTTGTTCTGTGAATGCAAACGGAAGATACTTTGAATGTGCCCCTCTTTTTAAGGTGCCAAATTGGCTTCTTAAAGAATTATATTCTTCAGCATTAAGTTCAAACATAAAATCCTCCGGGAAACGCTCGATGTTTCTTCTCACCTGTCTTTTCAAATAACTCGTTTCTACTTCATAAAGGTTTGCCAGGCCAGTATCTAACATCACCTTCTGATCTCTCTCAGGAAATAGATTTTCCTAATGATGGTTTCCTCCGGTATGATCTTTACAATATCCTTTTTAGAATTCGCCATTTTGCTCTGAAATATTTAAAAAATAAAATATGGTTTAAACTTTAGCAATGAATAGTTTATAACCTATCCCAATTCAATTTCGTTTCTGCATCATACAACTGGTTTAACTGTGTATCATGCTCACCCATCCTTTCTTTAATTTGTATGAGCTGCTCCCGTAAATCACTTTCCTGAATTAAAATCCTTGAAACAAGGGGTCAGGGGTTTTTCCTAACTCATCCAGTTCACACCAGCCTCCGCATTCCACTTGGTGGTGCTCTTCTTTAATTTCGTCCAGAATTCAATGGAACTTTTGCCGGTAATATCTCCCACACCAAATTTACTTTCATTCCAGCCACCGAACGAAAATGGTTCTCTTGGCACAGGCACGCCTACATTCACGCCGATCATACCTGCACTTGCCCGGTCAATGATATAGCGAGCCATGGCGCCGTTTTGGGTAAACACACTAGCAGCATTACCATAAGGATTGGCATTCTCAATGGCGATGGCTTCATCAACAGTATTGGTGCGCATGATGGAGATTACCGGTCCAAAAATTTCTTCTTTCGCAACACTCATTTCCGGTGTTACAAAATCAATTACGGTTGGGCCAACATAAGTGCCGTTCTCTTTACCGTTAACTTTTGCATTTCGTCCATCTACCAAAACTTTTGCGCCGTCTCTTTCGGCTTCGCCGATAAAGCGCTCGATCCTTTCCTTACTTTCTTTATTAATAACAGCACCCAGGTTTTCGCCGGGAACGATCTTTCTTGCTTCATCACAAATCTTGTCGATGATGGCATCTACATTTCCCACGCCAATCATCGCACTAGCAGCCATACAGCGCTGACCTGCGCAGCCACTCATACTAGCAGCCACGTTTTGCGCCGTCATGCCGGGGATGGCATCTGGCAACACCATCAGGTGATTTTTTGCACCACCCAAAGCAAGGCATCTTTTATAATTGGAGGTTGCACGTTGGTAAACTATTTTAGCAACTTTGGTAGAACCTACAAACGAAACTGCTTGTATGTCCGGATGGTCGCAAATGGCTTCTACGATCTCTACATCGCCATGCACAATATTTAATACACCATCAGGCAAACCAGCTTCTTTTAATAACTCCGCCAACTTACCGCTGCTTAGTGGTACTTTTTCCGAAGGTTTTAATATCATGCAATTACCCAGCGCAATGGCATTGGGGATGGTCCAGTTGGGCACCATAGATGGAAAGTTAAACGGAACGATAGAAGCCACCACGCCAAGCGCCACATGTTCGGTGCGGCACTCAACACCCCGGCTTACTTCCAGCACTTCGCCAGTTACCAGTTGCGGCAGCGAAGTAGCAAATTCTGTAAGCTCAATGCTCTTCTCAATTTCAGCAACTGATTCCCCATAGGTCTTGCCGTTTTCTTCTGAACACAATTCAGCCAGTTCTTTTAGGTGTTGTTCCAGCAAAGTTTTGTAGCGAAAGAAAACCTGCACCCGCTCTTTGATCGGCGTGCGGCTCCATTCAGGGAAGGCAGCTTTTGCAGCCTGCACCGCAGCATCCAGTTCACTTGCTGAAGACATAGGAACTGTTGATAAAAGTTCACCGTTTAGGGGAGAAATAACATCTATTTTTTTTTCGCCGGTTCCATTTACATAGGCACCATTGATAAAATTTTGAGTGGCGGGATATTTCATCTGCTGCAATAATTTTAAATGTAAGCGATGAAAATAAAAATATTTTAGTTATAAACCATATTATCCATGGAATATTTATTTAAATGCCGCATTTTTGCGTGGATTAGTTTTTTATGCAAAAGAACAACGGCATCTTAGATGAACTCGATTTTAGCATTCTATCCTTTCTGCAGCAGGATGGGAGAATGAGTTTTACTGACATGGCAGACCAGTTGAAAGTATCTGTAGGTACCATTCGTACCAGGGTAAACAAATTAATTGAAGATGGTACTGTAAACATCATTGGCCGGGTAGACCCTGATAAAGTGGGTTTTCGTGCCTATGCCCATATTGCTGTGTATGTGCGACCGGCCACCATGAAGGAGGCCGTTGCAAAAAAGATTACAGGTTACCCGGAGGTAAGTTTCCTTGCCATGACCTCAGGAGATTATGACCTGGAAGTAGATGTAATGTGCCGGGATAATGATCACCTGATAGAATTTGTAAATACGATATCCAGTATTGAGGGTGTAAATCAAACTAAGACTACCATTTATTTTAAGGTATATAAATATGCCCAACCCGACCTGAAGCTGCTTAAGTAATACTACTTTTTTTGGTTATGGAGCATTACACCTGTACCATTATCTTTGCAGCATGGAGCAGTTGACAGACAAAATAAAACAATACAAAAAAGAAATTGAGGCAACGATTACAGCAGGCAAAGATGAGCTGGAAACATTTCGTATAAAATACCTGGGCACCAAAGGACTGGTAAAAACCATTATGGGCGAAATGAAGCATGTGGCTGCCGAAAACAAAAAAGAGGCCGGACAGTTATTGAACGAATTCAAAATTTATGTAGAACAAAAATTTGAATCGCTTAAAGATGATTCTGCGGATACATCTGAAACTACTGACAGCAGTATCGATATTTCTTTGCCGGGGTCTGCGCAGCAGATCGGCTCCCGTCATCCCATCAGCATTGTTCAGAATAAGATTATTTCTATTTTTAACCGGCTTGGTTTTTCTGTGGCTGAAGGCCCGGAAATAGAGGACGACTGGCATAACTTTAGTGCGCTTAACCTGCCGGAGAATCACCCTGCAAGGGATATGCAGGATACCTTTTATGTAATGAAGAATCCTGATTGGCTATTGCGTACGCATACCAGCAGCGTGCAGATAAGGGAAATGGAAAAAGGAAAACTTCCTTTACGTATCATTTGCCCGGGCAGGGTTTACCGTAATGAAACCATCAGCGCAAGGGCGCATTGTTTTTTTAACCAGGTAGAAGGATTATATATTGCAGAGAATGTTTCTTTCGCAGATCTAAAACAAACCCTTTACTTCTTTGTACAGGAAATGTTTGGCGATAGCGTAAAAATTCGTTTTCGTCCGTCATACTTTCCTTTTACAGAGCCGAGTGCAGAAATGGATATCAGTTGCCTTATTTGCGGAGGTAAAGGATGTAATGTTTGTAAAAAAACGGGTTGGGTAGAAATACTTGGCTGTGGGATGGTACATCCAAAAGTGTTGGATAACTGCGGTATAGACAGTAACAAATATACCTGCTTTGCCTACGGCATGGGTATAGAAAGAATAACGATGCTGAGCTACCAGATAAAAGATCTTCGGTTGTTTAGTGAAAACGATATCCGGTTCCTTCAACAATTTGCGCCTGTGGTTTAATTTTCAACATATAACGATCACTTTTTAACTGTTGTTCCTGCTTCAAAAAAGTGGTAAGTGGCAATCTTGGCACTAAAATTGAAATTTCTTTCCTACCTAAATCAATTTTATATGTTAAAAGCCACGAGGATTACATCCCTGCTTATTATTGCAATGATTTTTATTATGTCATGCTCCACGTCTAAAGAAGCCCGTAAATACCGGTCTGGCATAGACGGAAACTGGCAATTGAAGACTGTTACTACCGAAGGTGTGACAGGATCGGTTAAAGCCGAGTTACTTGGAGAAGCTTCCATTAACTGCTTCGTAGGAAGCACCTGGAGTTTTAATAAGAACAACAGCCTGGGATCTTATAGCATTAACCAGAATGGCGGTGAATGTGCCGCTGTAAAAAGGAATATCAGGTGGTCTATTTACGAAGCACCTGGTGAACCTAAATTGTTCCAGTTTAAAAAACTGGACAATAATTTTAAAGCAATAGAAGAAGGCAGCGTCGGCTATCGTTTCAGTATTTTGCAATTAGACAACAATACAATGAAATTACAGAATGACGTTACTTATTCAGGTCAGCAGATAGCGTTTGTCTATACATTCAGTAAGAATTAAATAACCCTATTAATTAATTTAATACAAAAAGAAAATTATGAAAAATATATTTACAGGAAGTCTTTGTATCGCAGCATCAATGGTACTGTTGTTCAGTAGCTGTCAAACAATTAAAAAAACCAGTAACCAGGATAAGGGTGTTGCTGTGGGCGCTGCCGGCGGCGCTGTAATTGGAGGAATTATCGGTAACAATGTGGGTAAAAAAGGTAACACAGCGTTGGGCGCCATCATTGGCGCAGCCGTTGGCGGTGTTGCAGGTGGTATCATTGGAAACAAAATGGACAAGCAGGCTGAAAAAATTAAAACAGAAATTCCAGGTGCTAAAGTAGAAAGGGTAGGAGAAGGAATCAGCGTAACATTTGACGAAGCAAACCCCGATGGGTCTAAGGCAGGCGTTTATTTCGCTACCAACAAATATAACATCAATTCAAATTCTAAACTTGCATTGGAAAAGCTGGTGAAGATATTTAATGAGTATCCCGAAACTGAAATTCTGATTGAAGGTCACACAGATGATGTAGGAACCGAGGATTATAATATGTCCTTATCTCAAAGAAGAGCAGAGGCTGTAGCCAGTTACCTTATAAATGCAGGTATTTCTACAACGAGGTTTACAACCAAATGGTATGGAGAAATGCAACCGAAATTTGAAAATAGTTCTGCTGAGAACCGCACCCTTAATCGCAGGGTTGAGTTTGCCATTACCGCCAATGCACAAATGAAAGCGGAAGCCAAGAAAGAAGCAGGGGAAACAGAACAATAAGTACAATCTATTTATAGTAACTGCCATGTTGTTTATAGGTATTTTAATTAGGTAAGGATATTACTTAAAAAGAAATACTATAAATACCATGGCAGTTTTTACTTTTGCGGATGATAAAAAATGTTTCTGTAGTTGGGGCCGGCACAATGGGCAGCGGTATCGCCCTGGCCGTTGCCCTTAAAGATTATCAGGTTATTCTATGCGACATAAATGCAACAGTTATCTCCACAGCAAGGGAAGCCATTGAAAAGAACCTGCAGTATTTACTAAAAAAAGAAAAGATAAGCGCTGCGGAGAAAGATGCTATCGATCAAAGAATCACTTTTACATCTGACCTTGCTGATTGCAAAGCCGAACTCGTAATTGAAGCGGTTGTAGAAAAATTAAGCGTTAAGGAAACCATTTTTACCCAACTGGCTGCATTGAATGATGAAAGCACCATACTTGCCAGCAATACATCTTCTCTCTCTATTTCCGCTATTCAAAAAAATATACCTAACCCCGGTCGTGTAGTAGGTATGCATTTTTTTAACCCTGCCAATATTATGAAGTTGGTGGAGGTAGTAAAAGGTGACGATACTGCAGATGATGTTATGCAGGCTGCAAAACAATTTTGCAAGCACATTAATAAAACACCGGTACTTTGTAAAGACTCACCTGGCTTTATTGTAAACCGGGTTGCCCGGCATTTTTACCTGGAAGCGCTGCTACTGGCAGAAAAGAACATCGCTACGGTGGAACAAATTGATGCAGCAATGGAAGCGGCCGGTTTTAAAATGGGGCCATTCACATTAATGGACCTGATTGGAATGGATGTGAACCTTGCAGTATCTACTTCCTTGTACGAAGCGTTCGGGCACGCAGAAAGATTTAAGCCTTCTCCATTGCAAATAGAAAAAGTTAACAAGGGTGAGTTAGGTCGTAAGACCGGTAAAGGATTTTATGATCACAGTACGGGAAGCAGCAAAAAATAAAAAAGATGGTTTTAGTAACGGGAGGTTCTGGTTTAGTGGGCACAGCACTCATCAATGTTTTGCTACAGAACGGAGAGCAGGTAAGAGCCATTTATAATAAGACAGCTTTGTCTAACAATAACAGTAATGGCAAGTTGCACCAGGTAGCCTGCAATATACTGGACGTGGTTACATTGGCAGAAGTGATGGCAGGTATTACAGAAGTGTATCATTGCGCTGGCCTGGTATCTTTCAGGAAAGAGGATGTGCAAGACCTGTATAAGATTAATGTAGAAGGTACTGCTAACGTAGTGAACGCAGCGTTAACTGCAGGCGTAAAACGAATGGTGCATGTAAGCTCTGTTGCAGCGCTTGGTCGCATCCGGGAAGATGAGCCCATTAATGAAAAAATGAGCTGGACGCCGGAAACAAGTAACAGTCGATATGGCGAAAGTAAATATCTGGGCGAAATGGAAGTATGGCGGGGCGTTGCTGAAGGATTGGAAGCTGTAGTTGTGAATCCTGTTATAATCCTGGGGCCGGGTAACTGGCATGACGGGTCTACCGCCATATTTAGTTCGGTGTACAATGAATTTCCCTGGTATACCAACGGCACAACAGGTTTTGTTGATGTGCGTGACCTTGCCAATGCTATGTACATGTTAATGAAGACCGGTATTAACGCAGAGAAATTTATTGTGAGTGCACAGAATGCCAGCTATCGTGAAGTGCTTAATATAATGGCAGATGCGTTCGGTAAAAAACGTCCTCATAAAGAAGTAACACCTTTCCTTGCAAAGCTTGTGGTGATATTGCAATCCATAAAATCGAAACTCACGGGTAAGAAAGCGCTGGTAACAAAGGAAACAGCACTCACTTCGCTGGCTGAAGTTAATTTTGATAATAACAAGCTGCTGGCCCACCTGCCATCATTTCAATACCGGCCATTGCAACAAACAATTGTGGATACCTGTAAAATTTTACAACATCAAGTTAACAGGGATTAATGTATTTTTATTGCCGGTTACCAAATTTTAAACCACATCATTTTCTATGAAAAAACTTTTGTTGCTGGTGGCGGTCATGTTGATTGTTTGCCAGGGCTTTTCCCAATCATATTATATTGTTCAAGGTAAAGTGATAAGTGCTGTAACTAAAGAACCGTTGCAGGGCGCATCGGTGTTTGCACAAAACACTACTATTGGTACCGCTACAGATGCGGAAGGCAGGTTTAAAATTTACCTTCCCGACGGCGGTTACAACCTCATCATTACTTACACCGGCTACAACACAGAAAGCGTTCGCATCAGTAACGCAGATGCAAAAGATAATAATGCGGTATACGAATTGTCTCAAAAAGAAAAACAAATGGAGGAAGTGGCAGTAATTGCCACATCAGAAGTAAAAGATGGCTGGAATAAATACGGGCAGTTTTTCCTGGATGAATTTATTGGCCAAACGGCAAACAGCCAACAATGTACTATTAAGAATAAGGAGGCTGTACATTTTTATTTTTCAAAAAAGCGAAATCGTTTAAAAGTACTGGTCACCGAGCCATTGCAGATAGAAAACCTGTCATTGGGTTATAACATCCGCTACGACCTGGACTCTTTTACACATGAATATAATACAGAAGTAAGTTTATATACCGGCTACCCTTTATTTGAAGAGATGCAATCTGCAGACTATAATGAACAACTAAAATGGATGAATGCACGAAAAGATGCTTACAAAGGTTCTATCCTTCATTTTATGAGAAGCCTTTATAACGAAACCTTGCAGCAAGAAGGTTTTGAAGTTCAGTTTGTAGTGCGCAACGACAGTTCAGAAATGGCACTACCATTAAAGAATTATTACACCTCTCTAAATTATCAAAAAGACGATAGCGCCAACCTGGTAGAGATAATGCCAAGGCAGCAAAGAGTTGGTGTCATTTTTCTTAAAGAAAAGCCGTCTGCCAAATTTTTAAAACTGCATCCCGGCGAGCCAGAAGATTTCCAGTTTTCTGTTCTGTCTTTTTTACCGGAAGATCCCACGGTGATAGAGCAGAATGGTTATTACTATGAACAGAACAATATTTCTATCAGCGCATACTGGACATGGGATAAAGTTGCCGATCAGCTACCTTATAATTATAACCCTGTAAGCGAATAATAGTTTTTATTTTTTTGCCATCACCTTTTCCCATAACTGCGGGATGCGCTTGATCCATACCAGGTCTCTCTTTACATCATTGGCGTCTTGCGCCGGTGCTCCCCAGTAAGTTTTATTGCCGGCAAGACTGCTGCCTACGCCCGTTCTTCCCAGCAATACTGCATTGGCACCAATGGTAAGGGTTTTATTAACGATCACTCCGCCCCAAATGGTTACGCCATCTTCAACGGTAACCACACCGGCAACCACAACATTAGCAGCAAACAAACAATTTTTACCAATCACGGTGTCGTGCCCTATGTGAATCATGTTATCAAACTTAGTGCCTTGGCCAATAACGGTATCATGACTCACACCCCTGTCAATGGTGCAATTAGCTCCGATTTCAACATCGTCTTCCAGCACAACCCTGCCACCACTCGGCATTTTTTTATACCACAGTTCCCTGTCTTTTTTTGTGTTGTAATAAAAAGCATCACCGCCTATAACAGTACCCGGGCCAACCACCACGTTGTTACCAAGTATGCAATGATCCATGATACTTGCATTAGGATGGATGATGCAATTTTTCCCGATCTGAACATGGTGGCCGATAAATGCACCGGGATAAATATGGCTGCCTTCTCCAACTACTGCGCTATCACTTTGCATTTTAGTGGCTGCTTCAAAAGGCCTGAAGTGGTTTACAATTTTGCAATAGGCTTCAAAAGGATTCTGGACAACCAGCAATGCCTTGCCTTCCGGCACAGAGGTTTCTTTATTAATGATAATAAAACTTGCCGCACTATTAATGCACTTGTCATAATATTTTGGATGATCAACAAACACCAGGTCGCCGTTTTCAACTTTGTGAATTTCATTAATACCCAGGGCTTGCCCTTCGGCGTTGCCTGTAATTTTTGCGTCTATAAAATCGGCTATCCATTGTACGGAAACGGGAGAAGGAAACTGCATGTTGATTTTTTTTCAAAGGTACTGTGCTTTCATTTATTTGTAAATTCTTTCCTCAGCAAGGCTCAAAAGAGTATTTACCGTAAAAATATTTTTAGAATTTATTTTGCGATTTGTTCGCTAATCCAACCCGTGTTTTGCAAGAATAAAATCCGGGTTAATGACTTTTAATTTTCTGTAGAAAAAAATTGAGCCGCTTGAACATTAGTAAAATCAATGCTTTCGTACGATGCAATTTTTTGAATGCAAAAAACACATTCCCGGTAAGGTATGTTTTGCTTATTTTTTTTGATGAATTTTGACCGTCCTTATCCACAAGCGATTTTAAAATGTGTATAAAATAATTGCTAAATATTTTTTGGTTAGCAAAAATTATTTCTAATATTGTGTAAGGGAATTTGGTTCCCGGTACTTACTAACCCATACATATACAAAAGCCCGGCAATTTTGCCGGGCTTTTTGATGTTTGAAAGTTTGTTTTTTTATGAATGCAAGGCGAAAGATTCGTCAGGCATTCAACCCTTTTTTATCATCTTTATGTAAAGGCTTTTGGGGAAATACTAAAACGATCGCTAAACGATAATCAGTTATCTTGCACAAAAAATAATTACAATGCTAAAATCAATGACGGGCTTTGGAAGGGCAGAACAAACCGTGGGAGAAAAAACTTTCCTGGTGGAAATAAAAGCACTTAACGGAAAGCAATTTGATTTGCAACTGAAGCTTCCCCCGCTGCTAAGGCCATACGAATTCGAGATAAGGAGTATGGTGCAGGAGCAATTGATTCGTGGCACGGTAGACTGCTATGTAAACATAAAACAAAACGGCACCACCAAACCCGTAACTATCAATACTGATCTTATAAAAGCATACTACAGGCAGATAGAAGAACTGGCCGGCGAATTAGGTATTGATACCAACTCCGTGTTGAGTGCTTTACTGCGGTTGCCCGAAGTTGTGTCACCAGTTACGGATGTGTTGGAGGAAAATGATTTTAAAGAATTCAGCAAGGTGTTGCAAACAGCGTTAAAGGAATTAAATAATCACCGGGTAGAAGAAGGTGCTTCTTTGGAGAAAGACCTGTTAATCCGCATACAAAATATCAACGACCAGGAAGAGGGTATCCTGGAACTGGAGCCTGCACGGAAAATAAAGATCAAAGAAGAGATCAACCAGTTGCTGGAAGATAATGTTGGTAAAGAAAATATTGATGGTAACCGGCTGGAGCAGGAACTGATCTATTATATGGAGAAGATCGATATTCACGAAGAGCAGATCCGTTTGCGCCAGCATTGCGAATATTTTAAAGACATCATGAATGGTCCTGAAGAAGGGAAGGGCAAAAAGCTTTCTTTTTTATTACAGGAAATCGGAAGAGAGATCAATACCACCGGAAGCAAAGCTTATGATGCCGGCATACAAAAGTGCGTGGTAAAAATGAAAGATGAATTGGAAAAAGCAAAAGAGCAGGTGTTGAACGTTTTGTAAAAGTTTAAATAAAAGATAGCAAGGTGAACAAGCATTTTTACCGGTTAATATTTTTGTCGTTTTATGCATGGGCGATAACAGGCTTAGTTGCCTGCCGGCAGATAAACGTGTATGAAAAGAATACGGCTATACCTCAAATGGAATGGTCAAAAGATTTTACCGCTACTGGTACATTTAACATAGATGATACCCTGGCCGCTTACAAATTATTTATCGTACTGCGCCACACGGATGCTTATACATATAATAATATATGGTTGAATGTTGGATTACAACCTCCGGAAGACAGTATGTATTTTCAAAAGCTTGACCTGCTACTAGCTACCGATGCCACTGGCTGGCAGGGTACCGGTATGAACGATATATGGGAAGTGCGAAAACTCCTGAACGGTGAACCACGCCGGTTTAAAAAAACAGGGCAGTATAATTACAAGATCTTCCAGGTAATGCGAGACAACCCGCTAAAAAATGTAATGAATGCAGGTCTGCGGATTGAAAAAGTTCCTTAAGCTGTTAAGAAATTTTAACAGCTCCTTGCAGCAGAAACCGTTCTCGGCTGCGTTTATTTAAAACAATTCTTTAATTTGCAGGTTCACTAATGCATCTTAATTGCATTCATTAAATAATTATCCCCGTGATCAAAAAAATTTTTCCCCTTGCTTTAGTGTTATTAATTGCTCATGCTGCAAATGCTCAGTCTGAAGAGAATGTGCAGGTAGGAGAGTTTGGGGTTACTTTTGGGGCAGCTCATTATTTTGGAGACCTTAACACACGGGCAAGGTTCAACCGGCCAAAGCCTGCTTTAGGATTGTATTTCAGGAAGCAATTTGGAAATTATGTTGGCGTAAGGCTTGCTGCTCACTATGCACAGATTGGTTATAGCGATGTATACAGTAACAATGAATACCATCAGACCCGCAATCTGAGTTTCAACAGTAATATCTGGGAAGTGGCTGCTATGGGCGATTTCAATTTCTTTAAATTTCTCCCCAGCGATCCGGATTATATTTTTACTCCTTACATCACTTTAGGCCTGGGCGTGGTATCCTATGACCCATATGCCTACCTGGATGGTAAAAAAGAATTTTTGCGTCCACTGGGAACTGAAGGACAAAACACCGGTTACATGGGCCGCAAACCTTATGGAACCATGGCGGTAGTAGTACCTTTTGGGGCTGGCATTAAATATAACATCACCGAAAAGCTGAATCTTACATTTGAAGTAAGCCATCGCTATACTTTTACCGATTACCTTGATGATGTTAGCACGACCTTTATAGGAATCAACAATTTTCCGGCTACAGGTAATGGCCCTACAGCCAGCCTGCTACAAGATCGTAGTTACGAGATCAACCCCAATAAAGTTATTGGTATAGAAGGCCGGCAACGGGGTTTAAGCAAACAAAAAGATCAATACATGATCGTTGAAGTTGGTTTGTCTTTTAACCTTACGTCTTATCGTTGCCCAACTGCCCAATAGGCAGTACTGGCTACAGGTGCAATAATTTTGTAATAATAGTGTGTGCCTGTTTTTCATTTAAATTTTACTACTTTTGCGCCAAAAGTCAGGCCCTGTGCCTGACTCCTCATTTTACAATATTATATGAGCTTAGAGCAAAGTATAGACAAACAGCATCTTCCCAAACATATCGCCATCATCATGGATGGTAATGGACGCTGGGCAAAAGAAAAGGGCGAAGATCGCCTGTTTGGTCACCTGAACGGTGTAGAAAGCGTAAGAAATATTGTAGAGGGAGCAGCAGAACTGGGCGTTGAATACCTGACGCTGTATGCATTTAGCACCGAAAACTGGAACCGTCCCGAAGATGAGGTAAGTGGCCTGATGGAATTGTTGGTTGATACCATCCGCAGAGAAGTTCCCACATTAAATAAGAACAATATTAAACTGCATGTTATTGGCGATATGGATATGCTGCCGGGAAGTGCCCGCAATGAAATGCAGGAAGCATTGAATGAAACAGCAGGCAATACCGGATTGCAGTTGATAATGGCGCTCAGTTACAGCAGTCGGTGGGAAATGGTACAAGCCATGAAGGCCGTTGCCTTAAAAATAAAAGAAGGCAGCCTGCAACCCAATGATATTATAGAAGAAACCATACAGCAACACTTGTGTACAGCCCCGTTCCCCGATCCTGAACTGATGATCCGCACTAGTGGAGAATTCAGGATAAGCAACTTTTTACTCTACCAGCTTGCCTATACAGAGTTATACTTTACTAATACGCTATGGCCCGATTTCAGGAAAGAAAACTTGTATGAAGCTATTGTAAACTATCAGCGAAGAGAAAGAAGGTTTGGAAAAACAGGCGAACAGGTAAAAGACCAACCCGAATCAAAGGGGTAATTGTCTGTGAATCATTACCAGAGGTTTTATTTAGGAGGAGGTTAACAATTAGTTTTCATTAAGAGGCTTAATTTGCCGCACGTAAAAAGATATTAATGCAAAGGATTTACCAAAACGTTTTACTACTTACTGCTTTTTTTATGGCCAGTACTCAACTGGTTGCGCAGGCAGTTACAGATACAATACCTCTTTCGGTTGATCCCGCATTACAAAATATTTACAAATCAAAATACCCGGTAGAATATACCATTGCAGGTATTACGGTTACGGGTTCTAAGGCATTTGACCAGAATCTTATTATTTCTATTTCGGGCCTTGCCATTGGCGATAAAGTTACCTTGCCCGGTACAGATGCATTTGCCAAAGCCATCACCAAACTTTGGAAACAAAACCTCGTTTCAGATGCGGCTATTAACTTAACTAGGTTAGACGGCACCAAATTGTACATCGAGGTAAATATTACAGAGCGCCCCCGTTTGATAGATTTTAAGTTTATTGGTATTAAGAAGGGAGAGAGAGATGAACTGGCCGGAAAGATCGGCTTTTCTAAAGACAGGGTAATTACAGAAGATGCCCGTATTAGTGCAGAGCAGATCATCAGGAAATTTTACAGCGGCAAGGGTTTCATGAATGTGGAAATTGAAACGAAGGAAAAAATTGTAGCCGGCGCAACCAATGGTATTGCAATAACATTTATAATTGATAAGGGCAAGAAGGTTAAAGTAAACAGCATCAACTTCAGCGATAATATGGCTATTGAAGATAGCAAGTTAAAAAAGCAGATGAAGGGTACAAACGAAATGACAAAGATCACTTTGTTTCCCGTCAAAGTAGAAAGTCCATACGGAGAGGATTCAACTCAAACCGATAAGTTCAAAGAATACCTTAAAGAAACAGGCTATCTATCCCCCACTAAAACCAAAGATTACCTGGAGCCATACTTCCGTTTTAAATTATTCAGTTCAGCAAAGTTTAACAAGGTAAAATACCTGGAAGATAAAGAGCGCTTGCTTAATTATTATAATTCAAGAGGTTTCAGGGATGCACAGATTTTAGCCGATACCCAGTTTTACGATAGAAATGGCAATCTTAATGTTGACATTCAAATGCAGGAAGGCAGTAAATATTATTTCGGTAATATAGAATGGAAAGGCAATACCAAGTATGCTGATTCTATCTTGAACCTGATATTAGCCATTAAGAAAGGCGATGTGTATAACATTGAAACGCTAAATAAGAGATTGGGCAAACAATTGTCTCCTGAAGGTGGCGATATTGGTAGTTTGTATATGGATGATGGTTACCTTTTCTTCCGGGTTGAACCGGTAGAAACTGCTGTTTACAACGATACCATCGATTTCGAGATCAGGATTACGGAGGGATCGCAGGCCACTTATGGCAACATCACCGTTTCCGGTAACGACAAAACAAAAGATTATGTAATCCTTAGGGAACTGCGTACAGTACCCGGCGATAAATTCAGCCGCCAGGATATTATACGTACCCAGAGGGAATTATCTCAATTAGGATTTTTTAACCCCGAAACCATAAACCCTAACGTCGTACCAAACCTTGATAATGGTACGGTAGATATTAACTGGCAGGTGGAAGAAAAATCAGCTGACCAGCTGGAACTTTCTGCAGGCTTTGGTGGTGGAATTGGATTAACCGGTACACTAGGGGTTACATTCAATAACTTCTCATTAAAAAATATCACAAAGAAATCAAGCTGGGATCCGCTGCCAAGTGGCGATGGCCAGAAGTTGAGTGCAAGGATACAGTCTAACGGTAAGGCGTACCGCTCGTATAATTTCTCCTTTACAGAGCCATGGCTGGGTGGTAAGAAGCGAAATTCTTTCAGCGTAAATTATTACAACACCAAGTTTGCAAACGCTGTCGACCAGTTTGGCCGCTATTGCAAAACATGTGGCGATACTTCTTATGTAAAAACAGTAGGATTTGGTGTATCATTAGGTAAGCAGTTAAAATGGCCGGATGACTTTTTCAACCTGATTTATTCATTGAACGTGCAGCAGTACAAACTGCGCAATTACGACCGCATATTCCAGGGCATTGATAATGGAACTTCAACCAATATTAGTTTGAAGCTGACCTTACTGCGTAATTCTGCGGGTCCAAACCCGATATTCCCTACAGGAGGGTCTAACTTCCTGATGAGCGGACAGTTTACCTTACCGTACAATGCACTTGGTATTACCAAAGAAGGCGACAACCCGTATAGGTTACCTGAATTTCATAAGTGGCGCTTTACCGGAGAATGGTATGTTCCTATTGGCAGGGCCAGAGGTGCCGACAAAAACAAGCAGTTTATCCTGAAAGCGGCTGCCAAATATGGCTTCATCGGCAAATACAGCTCAAAACTGGATGTGTCTCCGTTTGAGCGTTTCCAGGTGGGTGATGCCGGTTTAAGTAACACGCAGGCTTTGTTGGGTTATGATATTATTGCCCATAGGGGATATCCAATTTATAGCAACTCTGACCCTAAAATAAACCCGGAAGATATTCAGCCAACCAAATTCTTTACCATTTTTAACAAGTACACCGTAGAACTCAGGTACCCATTCAGTACAGGAGCCAGCAGCACTATTTATGGGCTTGCATTTTTTGAAGCGGCCAATGGGTGGTACGACTTTAAAGAGTACAATCCGTTCAAGCTGCGCCGTTCGGTTGGTGTGGGTATGCGTTTCTTCCTGCCTATGTTTGGTCTGTTAGGATTTGACTATGGTGTGGGTATTGACAGGTATAACCAAAACACAGGCCTAAAAGGTGCTGCCAAGTTTACATTTATGCTGGGCCAGGAAGCCGAATAATTAACGATGTATTCTGAAGCTTTAATTGTTTATTTGTAAAAAATAAATCACATGAGAACTAAGTTACTAATCGTTGTTTGCTTTGTATTTGCTGCTTTTACAGCTAATGCACAGCGTTATGCCGTTATTGATTCAAAATATATACTGGAAAAAATTCCGGATTATGCTGAAGCACAAAAAAAGCTTGACCAGTTTAGCCAGTTGTGGCAGCAGGAACTTGATCAAAAGCAGGCAGCAGTAAACAAAATGTATAAGGATTATGATGCTGAGCAGGTTATGCTGCCCGATAACCTTAAGAAGAAAAGAGAGGATGAGTTATTCAACAAAGAAAAAGAACTAAGAGATTTACAAAGAAAGCGTTTTGGCTTTGAAGGCGACCTTTTTATGAAGCGCCAGGAACTTATAAAGCCCATACAGGACAGGGTTTACAATGCAGTACAAAAACTGGCCATTGATAAACAATATGACTTTATATTAGATAAAAGTGAAGGAATTACCGTTATATTTGCCGACCCAAAACTGGATAAGAGCGAAGACGTGCTGAAAAACCTGGGTGTTAAATAAAACATAATCGTACAATTTGTTGCAGCGTAGTAGGCAAAAAAAGGTACTTATAACAATAAAAACTAAACAACTAAACAGAAACATGAAAAAACTTATCGTAGCAGGTGTGATGGCATTAGGAATATTTAATGCATCTGCACAAAACAAAATCGGATATATTAATACAGATGAGCTTATTGGTGTAATGCCAGAAGCAGAAAAAGCTGATGCTGACCTGAAAGAATACCAGGGCGCACTTGCACAAAGAGGTCAGGAAATGATGAAAGAGCTTGGCGTGAAAGATAGCTTGTTCGTAAAAGACTCTGCAAAATTATCCTCAAGCATGAAAGAGATCAGGAGAAAAGAACTGATTGAATTATACCAGAAGGTGAATAATTTTCAGAACGATGCGCAGGAAATGTACCAGCAAAAAGCCCAGGAAACCATAGCTCCTATCAGGGAAAAAGCAATGGATGCCATTCGTGTAGTGGCTAAGGAAAATGGTTATTCCTACATCTTTGATGTGAATGCTGTGATCGTAGCTCCACCCGGTGATGATGTAATAGCACTTGTAAAAAAGAAACTGGGTATAAAGGATGTACCCGTTCCGCCAGCTAGAAAATAATTAGCAACAATATATTGGCAAAGCCTCCCTTGTACGGGAGGCTTTGTTATTTTTACAACAATGATAGCGAAGCCGATAGCAGTATTTGACAGCGGTTATGGTGGTCTTACCGTTTTAAAAGAAATACAAACCCAGCTGCCCCAATACGACTACCTGTATCTGGGCGATAATGCCCGTGCACCTTATGGTCCACGCAGCTTCCAGGAAGTGTACGAATATACTCTGCAGGCTGTAACCTGGTTGTTTGCTCAAGGTTGCCCCTTGGTGATATTGGCCTGCAATACTGCTTCAGCGAAAGCTTTGCGAAACATCCAGCAAAAAGACCTGGAGCATATTGCCCCCGGAAAAAGGTTGCTGGGCGTAATAAGGCCAACCGCTGAAGTGATCGGCAATTACAGCGCCTCCGGGCATATAGGTGTATTGGGAACCCGCGGCACCATAGTTTCAGGCTCTTACCAAATGGAAGCAAAAAAATTTTTCCCCGAACTAAGCATTACCCAACAGGCCTGCCCCATGTGGGTGCCCCTGGTGGAGAATAATGAAATGGATAATTCCGGTGCCGATTTTTTTGTAAAAAGAGATATTGAAAAATTACTGCAGACTGATGAAGCGATTGATACGATATTGCTGGCCTGCACCCATTACCCGTTGCTGAAGGATAGCATCCGGCGCTTTCTGCCAGCGCATGTGCAACTGGTAGAACAGGGCGCTATTATAGCGGCAAGCTTGCAGGACTACCTGCAGCGTCACAAGGAGATAGATACCCAGTTAACGGCCGCCGGACAGGTCGCTTTTTATACCACCGGCGATCCGGCGGATTTCGATGGCCCTGCCTCAAAGTTCTATGGCAATTCCGTAAAATCAATTCATTTACAGCTTTAACGCCATTTTTTGGGCCACTCGTAGCAAATAATCTTTTGGCTGCTTTATGTTTTGGCCATTTACCCCTATCTTTGCCGACCTTTCACAAGAAGCTGGGATGGTGCCTGGCTTATGAATGACTAAACAATATTTTGTAAAAGGAAAAATTTAATAAAATGCCAGGAAAAAAAAGAACCTATCAACCCCATAAACGTCGTAGAAAATCAGTACACGGTTTCCGTGAGCGTATGTCTACTGCCAATGGTCGTAAAGTGTTGGCTAGTCGCAGGGCAAAAGGCCGTCATAAGCTTACTGTTTCTGACGAGCATGGTTCAAAGAAATAATACTTACCTGCCAGCTTAGCGCTGTTAAAGAGATACAGTATATTAGCTTCCGTAACAACGGGAGCTTTTTTAATTTTAGTAATTGAACAGCAACAAACGATATTTTTTTCGCAAGGCAGATAAATTAAAAAGCCGTAAAACGATTACTGCAATTTTTGCAGAAGGTAAAAGCTTTGTTCAGTTTCCTTTAAAGGTTACCTGGCTGCCCGGGCAATCAACGGCGCACTTACAGGCAGGGGTAGGGGCCAGCAGCCGTAACTTTAAAAAAGCAGTTGACCGCAACCGTATTAAAAGGTTGATGAGAGAAGCATGGCGCCTGCAGAAAAATGACCTTCAAGATCACTTGCAGCAAAACAACCAGCACTTATCGGTGTTTATAATTTATATAGGAAAAGAGTTGCCGGGCTACGAAATTATTTATCAAAAGATGGGGACTGTAATTCAACGATTGCAGTTTATGATTAATGAAAACGCTGAAACACATACTTAGTCTGCCTTTTATCTTTTTAATAAAGATCTACCAAAAAGGCATTTCTCCTCTGCTGGGTCCCAGTTGCCGTTTTACACCCACCTGTTCGCAATACGGTCTGGAAGCGCTAAGGAAATATGGGCCTGTAAAAGGTTTATGGCTCACCATCAAAAGAATTGTGCGTTGCAATCCCTGGGGCGGCCACGGCCACGATCCCGTGCCTTGATAATCCCGGTTTTTTTTAACAACTCAACCATTAGCATCTACGTATGTTAATGTAAATTGTAACTATTATGAAAGTGATCAATTGTCTGATAATTTGTATGGCTATGTTGTTTTCTGCATGTGCTCAAAAGAAATCGAATTTGCCCGGTACGGCTACCACTAAAAAAACAAATGCTATGGAATGGAATAAATTAACTCCCGAAGAAGAACGGATAATTGTGAACAAGGGTACCGAATACGCAGGCACAGGAGCTTTACTTAACAATAAAGAAAAAGGTACTTACGTGTGCAGGCGATGCAATGCACCGCTGTATAAGTCCGATTCAAAATTTGATTCCCATTGTGGCTGGCCCAGCTTTGATGATGAGATAAAAGGAGCAGTAAAAAGAATTCCTGATCCGGATGGCAGCCGTACAGAAATTGTATGTGCCAATTGCGATGGTCACCTTGGCCATGTGTTCCTTGGTGAAGGCCTTACCAATAAAAATACAAGGCATTGTGTAAACTCTGTTTCCATGATGTTTGTGCCGGATAAAAAAGATTAGATACCAGTAAATGCATAAAAACGAGCCGCAAATAATTGCGGCTCGTTTCATATAAGTAACATTTAATACAGCATATTAAGCTGCCTCAAAACGCTCAGCTACTTTGCTCCAATTAACAACGTTCCAGAAAGCCGACAGGTAGTCTGCACGCTTGTTCTGGTATTTAAGGTAGTAGGCATGCTCCCAAACATCTGCACCCAAAACAGGTGTGCCTTTCACCTCTGCTACATCCATCAAAGGATTATCCTGGTTGGGTGTTGAACTTACTTCCAGTTTACCATCTTTTACAATCAGCCATGCCCAGCCGCTACCAAAACGGGTCATACCGGCGTTGGCAAATTTTTCTTTAAATGCATCAAAAGAGCCAAATGCACTGTTGATAGCGTCAGCAAGTTTGCCTGATGGAGCACCTCCGGCGTTGGCCGCCATACTCTCCCAGAAAAAACCATGGTTCCAATTGCCACCGCCATTGTTACGTACTGCGGGGCTAATGCTTCCGGCAGCTTTTACCAGTTCTTCCAAAGATTTTGATTCATGCTCCGTACCGGCCACGGCCTTGTTCAGGTTATCAACATAACCCTGGTGATGCTTATCGTGGTGAATCTCCATGGTCTGTTTGTCTATATGTGGTTCTAATGCATCAGATGCATATGGAAGGGGGTCTAATGAAAATGCCATAATGTGTAAATTTTATTGGTTAAAAATATATCTGATAATAAGTGTACAAAATTAAAGCCTAAAATGTTTAATCTGTAACCCATTGGTTAAAAAGCGCCCACAAAGCTTTACTGTGGTATGCTTCATAATAAATAGAGCAAATAAAATAATCATAATATCACATTGCGCTATTATTAAATTGGGAAATGTTTTCCCGGAATGGTACAAATGATCACCTCCGCTGCCTGAAAAAATCTTTCATCAGTTGCCCGCATTCTTCCTCAAGGAAACCACCAATGATTACTGTTTTGGGGTGGAAGGGGTTGTTGCCGGCAGTAACCCTTCGATAACTATTCTTATCGTCGCTGGCACCAAAAACAATGCGGCCTATTTTACTCCAGTACAATGCGCCGCTGCACATAAGGCATGGCTCCACGGTTACATACAATGTTGCATCTGGCAGGTATTTGCTTCCAAGGAAATTGTAAGCGGTAGTTAAAGCAAGAATCTCGGCGTGAGCCGTACTGTCATTCAGCAATTCTACCTGGTTATAAGCCCTCGCTATTATTTGATCATTAAGCACTACCAGGGCACCCACGGGCACTTCGTCTTTATCAAATGCCTTTTGCGCTTCCCTCAACGCCTGCCGCATGTATTGCTCATCTGTCATATGATTATGTTCTAACTTTAAGCAAATTTACAGGTATGCCCGCTCTACACCAACTCAATGCAATGCAACAATGGTACGCCACAGGTGCCACTAAGTCTTACGAATTCAGGATACAACAATTGAAAAAATTAAAGCAGGTAGTAATTGATTACGAAGCGCAGTTGTATGCCGCTTTGTACAGCGATCTAAGAAAAAATAAGGAGGAATGCTGGATCACCGAGAATGGTTTTGTGTTAACCGAAATAAACTATGCTATTAAAAAACTGAAAGGCTGGATGCAACCGAATAAGGTGAGTACCAACCTGGTAAATTTTCCTTCTAAAAGTTATGTTTATGCAGAGCCGCTTGGTGTGGTACTCATCATCAGTCCGTGGAATTACCCGCTAAACCTTTTGTTTACACCGTTGGTGGGTGCCATCGCTGCTGGTAATTGCGTAGTGATGAAAGCTTCAGAATTTGCACCCGCCACCGCGGCTGTAATGCAGCAGATGATAACAACAACTTTTGATGAAAAATACATCAGCTATACCAGCGAAGATGGTGCTACGGTAATACCACAGATGATGAATGAGTTTGTGTTTGATCATGTGTTCTACACCGGCAGTACTTCCATTGGAAAAAAGATTTATGAAATGGCAGCCAAAAATCTGGTGCCGGTAACACTAGAACTGGGCGGTAAGAGTCCCTGTGTTGTAGAGGAAGAAGTAGATGTAAAAGTAGCCGCAAGGCGTATAGTAATGACAAAGTTCTCCAATGCGGGGCAAATGTGCGTAGCACCCGATTATGTATTGGTGCATGAAAAGGTAAAGCAAGCGTTGGTAGAAGAAATGAAAAAAGCCATTCACCAGTTTTACGGTCCTGATACAGCAACCAATGAAGGTTATGGACGCATTATAAACCACAAACAATTTGACCGACTGGTTGTTTACCTGGGTGACGGGAATGTGCTGGAAGGTGGCAAAACAAACCGGGAAGATCTTTATATAGCGCCAACGCTGATGGACAATGTGCAGATGGATGGCGGCATTATGACGGATGAAATTTTTGGACCGGTATTACCTATCATTAGTTTCAACAGCAGCGAAGCAGCCTTGGCCATCATCAGGCAACATAAAAACCCTTTGGCATTTTATGTATTTACCAGCAATAGTAAAAAAGAAGAAGACTGGTTGCAGCAGGTGGCGTTTGGCGGCGGATGCGTGAACAATGCAGCATTGCATTTAACCAATCATCACCTGCCGTTTGGCGGCAGAGGATATAGCGGAACAGGTCATTATCATGGAAGATTTAGTTTTGATGCTTTCAGTCACAAAAAAGCAGTAATGAAAACACCTACCTGGTTCGACCCTTCGGTTAAGTATCCGCCGATGACAGGTAAACTCAATATCTTGAAAAAAATTATAGGTTAACTATTATGACGGGCAAACAAAAATTTCTAAAAATGGTCTATCCAATTTTTACCAAAGCGGTAAAATTGGCAGGTAAAAGCAACAGAATATTAAATTCAAACAAAATGGCAACTACTTCTTTTTATGACCTTTCAGTAACCTTAAACGATGGACAGCAGTTAGACTTTGCTACATTTAAAAACAAAAAAGTATTGATCGTGAACACCGCCTCCGATTGTGGCTACACAGGGCAATACGAAGGCTTACAACAACTTCATGAAAAATTTAAAGATGAGTTAGTGTTAATCGGATTTCCTGCAAACGATTTTGGTGCACAGGAAAAAGGTGCTGATGAAACTATTGCACAATTCTGCAAAGTGAATTATGGCGTTACATTTCCGCTGTCAAAAAAATCAGGGGTAATTAAAAATGAGCAGCAACACCCGGTTTACCAATGGCTGACAGATGACGATAAGAATGGTTGGAATTATGTAGCACCCACCTGGAATTTTTGTAAGTACATGGTAGATGCGAACGGCAACCTAACTCACTTTTTTGAAGCTGGTGTTGAACCAATGGGTAAAGAAATGGAGGCGGCGATTCTGGAAGCTTCGGAAGAAGTAGCGGAATAGTCGTGGTTTTATATCACTCAACTGCTAAAAATAAAATCACCGTTCAGGGCTTTGTGCAGGTGTGGTATTCATTGCTCGTCCCGGAATTGAAGCTAAATTTATTCGCAGCATCCTGCGGATAATTAAATGTTGATTATTGGCACCACTGCTCAGCAGAATTCCTTCGAGCAGAAACTGTTGCTGAGCGAACTGAAGCCGATTGCCCCAACGTCAAGCCACACTTGCACAAGCAACCCCTGTTTGGTGGCAGTTTTACTTCCCTTATTTTGTTAGAGTGTTACAGATAAATTAAGTTGTCCACCAAGTCCAACTTCAATAATTTTTTGCAAAGTCGAAATACGCACGTCTTTAATGTCGTTTTCAACTTTTGAGATGTACGCTTTATTAGTCCCACATTTTTCAGCAAGTTGCTCTTGTGTCATACCTTTTTCAAGTCTTGCGTCATGTATCATTGCTCCCAATTTAAAAGTTTCGTACCCCTTGTCGAATTTATCTCTTTTAGGAGTTCCTTTCTTTCCGTACTGTTCTTCAATCAATTGAGTTAGTGTCTTTGTATTACTTTTTGCTTTCATAATATTCCTCCTTTATTTTTAAAGCTTTCGCAATTTCTTGTTTAGGTGTCTTCTGTGTTTTCTTCTGAAATCCATTTGCTAAAACAACTATTTTGCCTTCGTCGAAGAAGTAGAAAATTCTAAATATGTCACTCGCAAGTGAATGCGAATTTCATAAAGTTCGCCTGTGTTTTCTAAATGTTTCAAGTAAGTTTCCGGCACATGTTGAACCTCTTCAATGAGTAAAAATTTCCATAAAATCTTTTCTCTTGCCTTTTGTCGCTACCAAAAAAAAATGCCCGTTTACAGCGGGCATTTTTCGTGGTAGTTAATTAATTCTATGGGTGTTCTTTCAAACTCGTAGTCTTTGTAATGTTCCGTTATTTCATCCAGCACTTCAATAATGTCTGCGGCAGTAGGCAGGGTTACCAGCCTTAACCGGAAATCTTTTATGCCCGGCAAACCTTTCAGGTAGTTGGTATAGTGGCGGCGCATTTCAAAGATGCCCACTTTAGGTCCCTTCCATTCTACCGATTTGGTAAGATGGGTTTTGCAAACTTCAATTCGCTCTGCCAGTGTAGGAGAAGGCAAGATGGTTTGAGTTTGCAGGTAATGTTTTATCTCCCTGAATATCCATGGGTAACCAATGGCTGCACGGCCAATCATGATGCCGTCTATGCCATAGCGGTTCTTGTATTCCAATGCTTTTTGCGGACTGTCAATATCGCCATTGCCAAAAATGGGAATATGCATACGAGGGTTGTTCTTCACTTTCCCTATCAGGGTCCAGTCGGCCTCGCCTTTATAAAGCTGGCAACGGGTACGCCCGTGGATGGCCAATGCCTGTACACCGATGTCTTGCATGCGTTCGGCCACTTCTTCAATATTGCGGCTGTTATCATCCCAACCGAGGCGGGTTTTAACAGTAACCGGTAGTTTGGTGCTTTTTATAACTGCTTCAGTAAGGCGCACCATCAGGTCTATATCTTTTAATACACCGGCGCCAGCGCCTTTACTCACGACTTTTTTAACCGGGCAGCCAAAATTTATATCTACCAGATCGGGGTTAACGGTTTCGCAAATGCGGGCACTCATGGCCATCGCATCTTCATCACCCCCAAATATCTGTATACCAAAAGGGCGTTCCTCCTCGCTGAAATCAAGTTTTGCCTTGCTTTTAATGGCATCCCTAATTAATCCTTCGCTGCTGATGAACTCGCTGTACATCACATCTGCCCCGTTCGTTTTGCAAACTGCACGGAAAGGCGGATCGCTCACATCTTCCATGGGTGCCAATAAAAGCGGAAATTCAGGTAATTGTATGTGGCCAATTTTGGGCATATCTATTTTGTATCTTTGCGGTTGCAAATTTACATTAATTAGGCTTATCGTATGCAATACAAATCAATAAAGGGTTTTACCGGTGGCGCCCAACTGGGAATGTTATTCGTTTTTCTTGGGCTTGGGTTCGTGTTAGCAGGTGCTGTTCAGTTGTTTATAGGGATGAAGATGGTACCAGCCGGTACCCCACTTACTGAGCTGGGCGATAAGTTGTTAAAGGCAATGATGGCACCCGAAAATATTGGGCTTGCCCGCCTGAGTCAGGTGTTGGGCACTTTTGCACTCTTATTCATTCCCACGGTTTTGTATAGCCTGCTGGTAAATGGCAAGGATGCTTTTTGGTTAGGTTTTAACAAATATGTGAACCTTCGCCAGGTATTGATAGGGTTCGCCATCATATTTGTTGCAAACCTGCTGGCCTCGCCGCTGGCAGAACTTACCAAAGCGGTGGTGGTTCATTTTCCAAACATGGATACCCTGGCCAAAAAACTGGAAGAAACTTATAATGAACAGGTGTTGGCATTGAGTAACCTTAACAGTTGGGGAGAATTTGCAATGGCCTTGATGATCATGGCATTTTTCCCTGCCTTATTTGAAGAAATGTTTTTCCGGGGAGCGATGCAGAATCTTTTTGAAAAATGGTGGAAGAACCCCCTGATGGCCGTTATTGTAACATCCCTGGTGTTTAGCCTCATTCACTTTTCTATATACTTATTCCTGAGCAGGGCGGTGCTTGGTTTTGTGTTGGGGTTGATGTATGTAAAAACAAGGAATCTCTGGGTAAACATCATTGCCCATTTCCTGAACAATGCCATTGCTGTAGGGCAGCTGTTTTACTTAAGCCGGCAGAAAGAAAAGATCGATCTGGATAAGCTGGATCCCAAACTAGACTGGTGGGTTGGCGTGGTGGCCATTGCCATATTGTACTTGTTATTCCGCCTGCTGAAACAATATTCCATTAATAACAAAGCAAGAATAGAAGCCCGGGAACAATTGCTGCTGGCCAAGGCTGACCCATTTAATGCATTTGCAAATAACGTAAATTCCTGATCGTGGCCCTGGATACCAATACTTTTAAAACCCGAACCCTGACTGCTATCGTTTTTGCAGCAGTTATGCTGGCGGGGTTATTCATCAATGCTTATTCTTTTATTGCCCTTTTCCTGGTGGTAATGGTTGGTGCTTTGGTAGAATTTGCTTCGCTGATAAAAAAAATATTTCCTTATCGGTTTTCTTATTATTTCCCGCTGGCGTTGGTTTACATTGTATTGCCATTGCTGATGATGATAGATATTGGTACGCAGCATAGCCTTTTTAACCCCGGAGCAACCTTGCAATATTCAGCGCTGCTGCCATGTGTCATTATTTTTTCTATCTGGATAAATGATACGATGGCTTATATAGTTGGATCCCTGATTGGCAAAACGCCTTTTAGTAAAATATCTCCCAAAAAAACCTGGGAGGGTACTGCCGGCGGGGCCATTCTTTGTGTAGCTGTTATAGCGTTATTAGGTGCTGTTATACCTGTTGCCCAAAGTTTACCGGTGATTCATTACGTTGTAATTGCTGCTATTTGCGCCGTTTTTGGTACGCTTGGTGATCTTCTCGAAAGTAAAATAAAACGCCTGGCCAACGTAAAAGACAGCGGTAAGCTGATGCCCGGGCACGGTGGGTTTTTAGACCGTTTCGATTCGCTGCTGGTAGCCACACCCGTTGTATGGATATATTTAAAAATATTTTTGCCAGCCATGGCATAGCACTAATACTTTGTTGTTTGATTCATTCAAGCTATACCACTAAAAATGTTTTAACTTTGCCCCTTAATTTTTTTTGATGACAATACATAAAGAAGGATACAAATCAATTGCAATTGCAGCCATTTTGTTTTGCGTGGTAAACCTGCTAATGTTCTGGTTTTTTGGCGAAACATTGCTTTGGCTTTGTGTGCTGGTGTTCGTGGTTACATTGATACTTGCTTTATTCATTGTGTCTTTTTTCCGCATTCCGTCCCGGACTTTAACCATACACGATAAACAGGTAATTGCACCGGCAGATGGTAAAGTGGTGGTAATAGAAGAAACCGTAGATTCAGAGTATTTTAAAGAGAAGAGACTGCAGGTATCCGTTTTTATGAGTCCTGCCAATGTGCATGTAAATCGTATTCCGTTAAGTGGGGAAGTGATATACAACCAATATCATAAAGGAAAATACCTCGTTGCATGGAACCCCAAATCATCTACTGAAAATGAGCGTCATAGCGTTGTTATAAAAAAAGGAAATGTGGAGCTACTGGTTAAACAAATAGCTGGTGCCGTAGCCAAGCGCATCGTGAACTACCTGGAGGTAGGCCAAAAGGTAGAACAAGGCCAGGAAATGGGATTCATTAAATTCGGAAGCAGGGTAGACCTGTTGCTGCCGGTAGGTACCAAATTAAATGTGGAGCTGAACCAGGTGGTAAAAGGCGGAGTGACGGTGATAGCGACGCTGCATTAACTATTTGAAATACGCCGTTCATCCTTTTTAACTAAGCCGGTTTAATGTTGCTGTACTTTTTTACTTTTATTTACGTTTCTTTACTGTTACTAAAAATTAAACAATGAAAAAACTAGTAGTATTTGCATCTGCTGCCTTCCTTATGACTTCGGTAGCCTTTGGTACCAATTTAGACAAGGGAAAAAAGAAGAAATGTGCAAAAGGTAAAACCTGCTGCACCAAAACTGCTTCAGCAGAAAAGAAAGCATGCTGCAAAGCAAAAGCTGCCAGCACGGTAAAAATGTAATTACGCAGCTTAAATGAACTAAAACCCCGGCATGTCCGGGGTTTTTTATATCGAGCTAAAATATCTGCTCTAGTTCTTTTAAATGAGTAATGGTATAAGTTGGTTTCAACTCGGTGCTGGCATTGAGGTGGTTAACAAAAACTGTATCCATTCCTGCATTCAAAGCACCTTGTATATCTGCATCAAGGTTATCGCCCAGCATAATACTTTGGTTGAGTGTTGCGCCCGATTTGTTAATGGCAAATTCAAAAATCTCTTTCTGAGGCTTGATGCTGTTGCTGCTTTCTGAAGTAATTACGTGTGCAAAATATTTATCAAGGCCGCTGTTGCGTAATTTGCTCCATTGCGTTTTTTCAAAGCCATTCGTGATGAGGTGTAACTGGTAATTCTTATTGGCCAGGTAATCTAATATTTCGAAAGTATGCGGGAAAACGAGTTTTTGAGTGGGCAGGATCTCCAGGAATTTTAAACTGATATCCTTTGCCAGCAGTTCATCAGCAATTTTAAAGTCGAGCAGGGTGCGCCACATTCTTTTCCATTTCAGGTCATCGGAAGTTATTTGCCCATGGTGGTATTTATCCCACATTACTTTGTTGTGAAAAAGATACTTCTGGTAAAAGTCATCAAAAACTACGTTTACTTTTACGTGCAATTCAAAGTGATCGAATATTTCGGTAAGGGTTGTGCGTGCATTGCTGTCAAAATCCCAGATGGTATGATCGAGGTCAAAAAAAAGGTGCTGATATTTTTTCATAATAGGCATTTAAGGTACAACATTGCGCTCACAAAATTGTTGGCTGAAAGTGATAACACAGCCGGCCGCAAAGCTACCATTTGTTAGACTGTGTAAGAAAGTTTTATCGCACAAGAGAGGCGTCTTTAGAAAGGAATATTTTTTTAGTGTGACTAAGTGGATTATTAACAGTTTATTGTAATGGTTAACACTATTCTTTAAGGTAGTGCGGCGTCGATTTTTTACTTTTGTATCGTTGAGGCAAGTTATATGCAGATAATTTTAAAAAAAATCTTATTAGGGTGTTTTTTATTGCTGGTAGCGGGGAGTCAGCTATTTGGCCAGGTAAAGTTTTCTGCCAGCATTAGCCCCTCACAAATCAACAAAGATGAATATGCAACTTACCGGTTGTTGATTGAAAATACAGCCGATATCCGCAAGCTTTCTCCTCCTTCGTTTAAAGATTTTGTAGTAGTGGGTGGTCCCAACCAGGAATCGGGCATGACCAATATTAATGGCACCGTTAGCCAGTACATAGCTATCAGTTATATTTTACAACCACGCAAAACAGGCACTATTTCGCTGGACGCTGCCAAAGCCAATATTGCTGGTAAGCAATTAAGTGCTACTCCGGCAAAACTGCTGGTAAAAAAAGCCAACGGCAACAGCGGAAGTCGTAATGCAGCTCCCAATCCATTTGCTGGGGTAAATCCTTTTGCAATGCCCCGCCCCAGGGAAGACTTCAGCGATTTCGTATTGGAAAAAGGAGAAAACATCCAGGAAAAAGTAGAAAAAAATATGCAGCTGAGGCTGGAAACCAGTAAGAACGGGTGTTTTGTTGGTGAGCCGATCATTGCCAATTATAAATTGTATTCTCGTTTAAAAAGCGAAAGCAAATTAACGGGCAACCCCTCTTTCAACGGTTTTTCAGTTATTGATTTACAGGAGCCTGATGCAACAGACTATAGCAGAGAAAAGCTGAATGGCAGGGAGTTTAATGTGTATAGCATCCGCAAGGCGCAATTGTATCCTTTGCAACCTGGTAATATTGTGTTGGAAGCGGCCACCCTGGAAAACCGGCTCCAGTTTATTAAAGCCGAAGCACCGGCATTGCAAGAACATATTTCCGGTTTCCTGAATGGTTTCGGGATGAATCCCGATGCCCTTATTACCCAAACGGTGAGCCTTTCCAGCAAGCCTATTACTATAACGGTAAAGCCTTTACCAACGGAAGGCAAGCCAGCGTCTTTTAAAGGGGCTGTTGGAAAATTTAATCTGGTTGTGCAATTAGATAATGACCGGTTCAGTACTGACGAAACGGGCAAACTGGTGATTAGCATCACCGGCGGTGGCAACCTGCAATTGGTTACCGCACCAGATATTAGCTGGCCGACCAATCTGGATGCATTTGACCAAAATGTAACAGAAGAACTGAATGAAAGAACGGTTCCCGTAAGTGGTAGAAAAACTTTTGAAATACCTTTTTCGGTTGGGGCAGCGGGTGCGTACGATATACCTGCAGTTGAATTCAGTTATTTTGATCCGGCAACGGCATCCTACAAAATACTGCGCAGCAAACCCATGCATATAGAAGTGAGTAAAGGGATGCGCAAGCCGTTATCTGTTACAAATGCAGTTGAAGAAGATAAATCAACAGGTATTGCAAAATTACTTTTTAAGTACAGGGGTTGGATGGTGTTAGCCATTTTTGTGCTGCTTTTGCTGGCCGTATTATTTTCATTTACCATAGAAAAAAGAAAGAAGAAAAAGCTGGCTAAAGATGAACCGATGGTAATGCCGGCTGTGCAACAAGATCCTGTTGTGATGAAAGCAGTAGCTGTGCCACAAAACCCGTTAAGTGAAACGGAGGATTGTTTGAACAGTACAGATTGTACCGATTTTTATATAATATTAAGTAAGGAGTTCAAACAGTTCTTTGCTGTTAGATTCGGTATGTTGCCGCCAGAAATAAATGCAAAATCGATTGATGACCTGCTGGACAAAGTAGGTATCGAAAATGGAATGGCCATTAGAATACAACAATTAATGCAGGCGCTGGAATGGGAATTATATACACCTTTTGAAAGAAATGATCGTATACAGGAAAGCTACCGGGAAGCACAGTCGATCATACAGGAACTAAACACTCCGTCGGCAGCTACACGGTAAATTTGTATCCTACACCTCTTACACTCTGGAAATAATCAGGGTTACGGCTATCGGTTTCAAAGTACTTGCGGAAGTTCAGGATAAAATTATCGATAGTTCGGGTGGTGGGGTACACATTATAACCCCAAACTGACTGCAATATTTTTTCACGGGTTACTACTTCATTCTTATTTTCAATCAGCAGTTTCAGCAACATCACTTCTTTTTTACTCAACGGAATTTTTTGTCCTTTGCGGTTGCGGCATTCCTGCGCTTTGAAATCGATCTTGTTTTTTCCAAATTCATATACATCAGGCAGGGGTTGCTTAATGGCGATCTGTTCACTCTTGCGGATGAGTTTTTTTACCCTAAGCAATAATTCTTCCAGGTTAAATGGTTTGGTTAAATAATCATCCGCACCTTTTTTCAATCCCAGCACACGATCGGCACTACTGTTGCGGGCACTAAGTATCAATATGGGCACTTCGGTATTGGTAAGCCTGATGGTTTCGCAAACACTTATGCCATCCAGCTCCGGTAACATTACATCCAGTATGATGAGGTCAAAGTGTTCCTGCTGAAGTTGTTTCAGCGCATCAATACCATCATAACTACTTGTAACCATATAGTCTTCCAGCTCCAGGTTCAGCTTTAATGCTTCCTGCAGGTTCTCCTCGTCTTCTACCAGTAAAATGGATATTTTTTTAGCACTCATATTTTTTATTTATCAGGCAGCCGGTAATTGAACAGCAAAGATACTGCCGCCCCCGGGATTGTTCAAAATGCGGATGCTGCCACGGTGCCTCCTTAAAATCTTCCTGGTAAGGTATAAGCCAAGCCCGGTGCCTTTGGCCCGCTTGGTGGCTTCGTTTCCCAGACGATAAAATTTTTCAAACACTTTATCTTTTTCTTTATCGTCTATACCCGGACCGTTATCTGTTACCTGCAGCACAGCCTGGCCACCGCTGGTAGATAGTGCTGCCATTACTTCCGTTTCCTTCGGTGAATATTTTAGTGCATTGTCAAGTAAATTATTGATACAAATCTGTATCAAAACGGGATCGGCTTTTACAATAATACCCGGACTGGTATTTACAAATATGCGCCCCGGGAACCTGCTGGTAAAATCATCAACACAACTGTTTAACAGTTCAGAAAGATCTAGTTCCTGCTTTTCCATGCGATAGCCACCGGCTTCTATCTGCGATGAAATAAGCAGGTTGTTGCATAAAGCATTCAACCGGTTGGTTTCCTGCAACGTATTATTGATGAGTCGCTGGTGCTGATCTTCATCCAGTTTTCTTTTTTGAATAGTTTCCAGGTTCAGCTTGGCAATAGCAATGGGCGTTTTTAACTCGTGGGTTACTGCCATCATAAAATTTTGTTGTTCCTGGCTGATCTTTAACTGCCGCCTTACCGCCCAGTAAACAAAAATGGCACCCGCCAATATTACGAGTAAGAATGTGGTTCCCTCGCCCGCATACTGTTTTATTTTTCTTTCTTTTTCGTCTTCTATGGCAGCTATTTTTTCCTGGTATTTAGGTGAGGTAATAGCATAGCTTTCTTTCTTCAGTTCACTCATCTCCCTGTTTTGTTTATTAAGGGTAATAAACCAGAACACAAGTGCTGCAATGATGTATGCCAGCAACACCCAATAGAGAAAGAATATGCGTTGATTTTTTTTTGTGTTCAATTGTGCAGGGGTTTATTTCAACAATCAAAACAACATGGCGAGGGCCATTGTTTACATGCTGATCGTTGTTAATTTCTTTTATCTAAACCCCATGATAGCTTGTTCCGCAGGGTTTGTAAAAAGTTGTTCTCGTTAAGGCGTATAAGGTTGATGCCAAAATCTTCTTTCTTAATAGCTAGTTGAATTTCCTTTGGCACCAGTTCCCTGCGGCTGTCTAAACTGCAGATAAAATTTTCTGTACGCCCTTCTACTTCAAAAGAAACAATATTGTTATCCGGCACAATAATGGGCCGGATGTTTAAATTATGTGGTGATACCGGTGTTATTACAAAACTGGCGCTTTCAGGGAAAACAACCGGGCCGTTGCAACTTAGTGAGTAGCCGGTTGAACCCGTAGGCGTTGCCACTATCAGGCCATCCGCCCAATAGGTATTCAGAAATTCTCCGTTAAGATATGTGTGAATTTTTATCATAGGAGATGTGTCACTCTTATGCAGGGAAAATTCATTTAAGGCGTAAGGCATTTCTTCAAACAAAGAAGTATTGGAATCCAGGTGAAGGAGGGTTCTTTTATCCAGTACATATTTTCTATCAACCAATGCTTCAATGGCCGAATTGATTTCTTCTTTACCAATATTTGCCAGGAAACCTAACCGGCCATAATTGATGCCTAATACAGGAATGCCGGTATCTTTTACCAATGTAACCGTGTCAAGCAAAGTGCCATCGCCGCCCAGGCTTATCAGGCAATCGATGCTGCTATCCATATCATCGCTGCTGTTAAAAGTAGAGTAGCTGCCACCGAGGTCTACGGCGCTGTAAAACTGGTTGAAGAAATCCTGGTAAAATACCGGTTCGGCACCATGTTTTACCAGTTCTTTCAACAGCAATTCTATGTCCTGTAGCTGATTGTTTTCAATACCGCGGCTGTAAATAGCTATTCTCATGTAAGAAAGCGGGTTTTAGAAGCCGCCTTTAGCATGTAAAAATAACCCCTTTTCGCCTAATTGGTTAAAACTGTATTCAACCTTAAAGCTCATATCATATACTGTAAGAATATCTATACCGAATCCGCCTGTATAAAGGAAACGATTACCAAGGCGGGTGGCTGGTTCATCTTTCAGGTAGCTGTAGCCGGCATCAGCATAAGTTTTTGCATAAAGGGTGATGGGTATGTTTGGTATCACTTTATTTTTTATGGGCACCGGTATATTAAATGAGACCAGCTTCTTCCGCAAGGTATATTTTGCCAGCATGCTGGCTACGCCATCCACCACGTAGTTCTCTAATCCTCTTAAATAAAATTTTCCATAGCCTATTGCCTGTTGGTTGATGTAAGGCTGGCTGAAAGGAAGTTTCAATATACCGCCTGCTTCCAGGGAGCCATACCAATGTTTGCCATAGTCAATAAAGCGGCTGTAATTACCTGCAAAAGTCAGCACATTAATTCCTCCGGTAAAGCCTAACCCTTTTTTTGAGATAGTAGTATTATATACTTCACCGGTCAAAGGGTATTGTATGTTATTGGTGTTGATGTATTGGAAACTGTAAATCAACTCAGGAATATTTACATGGTTGCTGCCACCGTTTAAGTAATTGGGGTTATACACTTTGGCGACGCTGTCATCAATGTTAATATAGGTAAATGCCAGGCCATAAGAATGCCTCTTGTAATATCCTTTTCTTACGATATATGTGCCGCTGGCTTTAAAAGTATTTCTTACAAAACCATCATTTTTAAACTGAAGCAATTGGTTGTGACTGTTAGTTTTGAAATTTATTTCCCTGTTTTGGGTAAAGCTCATCGCTGTAGAAAAGCCTTCTGTAAGCGACCTGTTACTATAAGGTGCGCTGTATATAAATGCGATGTTGCGGGCATAACCATTTAGCAGGAAAACCCTTAACTGGTCTCTTCGGCCACTCAAATTGTAATGAGCGAATTTTGCGCCATACACCACTCTCTCCAGGTCGGCGTTGTATCGCTTCAGCCATTCGTTCAGGTTGCGGTCTACCAGTTGAAATTGTGGGGTGGGATAGATATACCATTTTTCTTTTACCGATATTTGCAGGGTAACATCCCGGGCTTCATTAAAAAAAGGGGTCATTACTACTTCTGTAAACAACGTAGTGTTATACACCAGTTGCCGTGACAATTCCATTTGCTCAAAAAATTTTTTCAGGGAAACAGAATCGCCTTGCTTAATCCTCATTTCTCTTTCAATGATGTATTGCTTGGTTTTTTTATTGCCAATTACTGTTACGGATGAAACAAATATTTTAATGGCAGAATCAACCACCCTGACATTTGATGCCTGCGGGTATACGGTGGTATCTGTTTGTGCGCATGCTAAACTGCAATGGAGGAAGATGCCAACAAAAGCAAGGCAGGATTTCAGAAGCAGATACTTAGTGCAACAGCCAAAATACTTGCAGGAAATAAGAGAAGGAAAAAGGTTAGCAATAGAAACAGACATCTGGTGAAACGGGTTTAAAAATCCAGGTAATTCATCAGGTGCCGGTAATTGCTGTGTATTTCGTTTTCGAAATTTTCGTTACCAAAATAATAGATCACATCATAATCATATCGTTCGAAGCTGGCCACAACGGCAGCAATTTCTCTTTTATTTAGGTGAAGGGTTACGGTGAGCATACCCGTAATGTCGTTGGTAAATGAGTTAAGGTGTAAAATGGTAGCATCGTTACTTTCTACGATGCGGCTAATCTCCGAAATGGCAAACTGTATCCTTTCCATTTCCAGTACAATGATGCCGCCAATTTCATTTGCACCTGCAAAATTACCCAGGCTCTTCAGCAGGTCGGTGATGGTAATTACTCCCATAAATTCACCATCCTCGTTCACCACCGGCACAATGCTGGTTTCAAACTGTATGCTGGCATTTACGGCAGTTAAGAAATGACCATTGTCTTTTACTGCAGCCGGTATAAAATGTTTTTGTAATACTTCAATGTTTAATTTATCATCTTCAGCATCCAGCAGGTCTTCTTCACTAATAAGCCCAAGAAATTTATCTTCAGATACGATGGGCAGGTGAGTAGTGCGGTAATCGTTGATGAGTTGAAGTGCCTTTGCCACGCTATCCTGTAGCTTTAGCCGTGGTATATTGTTGTTGATTAAGTCTACTGTTAACATGAGCTTGGTTTTTAGGTAAAACAATGGTTTTTACAAAAAAGGAATACCCCTTTTACTTATAAGACCAGATAATTGCCTAAACCGTTGCAGCAGGTGCTTTTAAAGTGGCCAGAAAAGTTTCTAAAATTTTATTAAACTCTTCGGGAACTTCCATCATTGGTGCATGGCCGCACTTGTCAATAAAATGTATCTGGCTGTTAGGAATCAGGTTCTGAAACTCTTTTCCCACGAAAGGTGGCGTAATGGTATCGTTGTTACCCCAGATCAAACAAGTAGGTTGCTGTATATTTTTTAGTTCTTCTCCCAGGTTATTTCGTATGGCACTTTTTGCCAATGCGATGATCTTAATTACTTTTAGCCGGTTGTTGGTAATTTCAAATACTTCATTCACCAGGTCATCCGTTGCCTGTGCAGGATCGTAAAAAGTAAGTGCTGTTTTATTACGGATATATTCTTTATCTCCTCTTTTTGGATAGGTATCTCCCATGCCATTTTCAAACAGGCCTGAGCTACCGGTAAGTATAAGTGATTTGATGCGTTCAGGATTCTTAAGAATATGCACCAGCGCCACATGTCCTCCTAATGAATTACCCATCAGGTGTATATGATTGTAATTGCGATGTTCAATGAACTTCTGTACATACTTCTGCAACCCGCCCACCGATGTGTGCAGGAGGTCTAGATCCAGCAGGGGTAACATGGGCACCACCACTTTATAATTTTGCTTAAAATGCTCTATTAGAAAGCGGAAATTGCTGAGTGCTCCAAACAAACCATGCAGCAGCATGAGGGTTTCACCCTGGCCTTCTTCTATAAATTTAAATTTGCCGTCTTGTTTTATTTCGTAACTCATTTGTTGTTTTGGGTAAAACTGCTTGATATCCTTTGCTAAAATAATAGATTTCAGTTAAAAATTGGGCAATGTATTAAAGTTATCCGCCTGAAAGTAAACGTTTTTCTGCTTTAAAATGAAAACGGCTTACTATTTATTACAAATATATTTTGCAATCATTTTTAGGTAGCCGTACCTGTGGTTCCGGGCAGTTGCTCAAAGAAGTGCTGAAGCTGGCCGAATACATCTTTGAACCAGGGCAGAATGCTACCCATAGCATTAATCAGTTTGGGCGCTAGTGGTTGAATAAAAGTGTAGGTTTTTGACGCCGCCACCGCTTCATTTGATATCAGGTGTAATTGAATAACATAAAATAAAAATACACTAAACAGCATACTGTATAACAGAGCATAAAGCAACACGCCGGCAAGCCGGTTTAACCATCCCAGCATAATCAGTTCAACCGATTTTTGAACCAGGCTTGCACCCAGCTTTACCAGTATAACCACAGCAATAAAAACCAACAGGAATGATAATACAGGGAGCCACTTGCCTGTGCTGTTAAACGTTCCTCCCAGTTTTGTTGCCACTACTGCCGATAATTTTAAAGCAGCAGCTATTCCTATAATAAAGCCGGCTACCGAGAACAGGGCTACAATAAAGCCCTTGCTAACACCTTTAATACAGGCCAGCAGCATTAACAATAAGAATATAACATCAATGAACATAAGCAGGGTTAAGCAAGCAATTCTTTTACAATGGTGCTGATGGTTTTTCCATCTGCCTTGCCGGCCAGTTGTTTGCTGGCCACGCCCATAACTTTGCCCATATCAGCCGCGGTACTTGCTCCGGTTGATGCTATGATGCCGGCAACTGCCTGCCTGATATCTTCTTCAGACATTTGCTTTGGCAGGAATTTTTCAATTACCTCCATCTCTTCTTTTTCTTTGCTGGCAAGGTCTTCCCGGCCCTGCTGTGTGAATATTTCAAAGGAATCCCTTCGTTGCTTCATCATCTTTTGAAGAAACTTTTGTTCGGTGGCTTCGCTTATTTCGCCATGGGCGCCGGGGTCGGTTTTAGCCTTTATGATCTCTGCTTTTATAGCACGCAAACTGCGAAGCACAGCTTCGTTCTTGCTTTTCATTGCTTCTTTCATCTCTGTCATCACCTGTTGCTCTAAAGCCATAGTTGATTTTTTTATTTGTGAATTTTATTGAGTGTACTGGCGGTTAACCCTGCTCCTTAATTAGGTTCTCCCTGAATTTTTCAAAAAAGCCCTCTGCAAATTTTTTCACCTCATCGCTAAGGTCTGTTTGGTTGGTAGCTCTTTTAAAGGAGTCGGCCATGCCCATGAACATCTGGTAATAGAAATCGCCCATTTCGTCTACCATCATATCCTTGGTCCAAAGGTCTATTCTTAATGCAGATTTATCTGCGGCATCCCAAAATGCAATACACATTGCTTTGGCTTTTTGTGCCATCTGTGCGCTGCTGTCGGTTGCCTGCCATGTTATTTGTTCAGGAACTTTATTTTGGTCGAGGTATACGTCTATTTTAATGGTTGACTGCTGCATTTTAGTTGTTATTTTTTTATGCGGCAAAGGTAAAAAGGATTGCTCTTTAAACCTGTGAATGATTTAAAATAGTTTGCCATAGCTCGTTGGCGCTGCTTTCCCAATTATGGGCTGCAGCCAATTGCTTGCCTTTACGTTTTAGCTCCTGCTTTAGCGCTTCGTCTTTGTATAAGAGCATCATGTTTTCTGCCAACGACTTTTCGTTTTGTTCAGCATATAAAATGGCATCGGCATACAGCTTGCGATTGCCCGCGGTATCAGCCATTACTAAAGGAACGTTGGTCTTTAAAATTTCAAGACCGGTATCTTCAATACCATTGCCTTGGGCAGGGTACAGCACTTCAAATGCGCTGCCGGTAAGCAGGGCTGCCTGTGCGTTTGATGCAAAAGGAATGAAATGTACCGCATCCCGGTATTTGTAGTTGTGAAAATCTTTCACGGTTTGTTGGCCTTCCTGCAAAAGCATCACAAGATGCAGGCCCGATTTAAGTCTTTTTTTAAAAATAGAAAAGGCTTTTAAAACGCTCACCATCTCGCTTTCTGAAAGCCCGGCACAGTTGCACAAAATGTATTCGGTGCCGCCGGTAATTTTCAATAACTGCTGTTCTTTGGCTTCATCAGTAAGCGGAAAATATGCCTCGCTGATACCTGCATTAATTATCGTGGTTTTGTTTTGCAGGGCAGGGTATTGTTGCAAATAAGCCTCCTGAACGTATGCCCTGGTGAAACCGACATGTGCTGCTTTAGACGCAAATGTTGCAAAATGTTTTTTGATATAGCTGCCATACTTGTTAAGCTTGCCCGGCTTCTTTTGTAACAGCAGGTCGTCCGTTACCATCATCAATTGTGGGATGATAACTTTGGCAGAAACAATGGAAATTTCCGAAAGAAAGATACCTGCATTGTATCTTTTAAGCAAGGGCGGTAATTTAAACAGGTACCAATAATGTAAGAGCAGGCTGTTTTTTAAGGCAGGTTGTATGCTTACAGGTGTTATGTTTTTTGAAAGAGTTGCAGGTAACAGCATTTCCTTTTCCATGAAAAAAATAAAGTGATCTTCAGGATGTTGAAGCGCCAGCCTGCCAAGGGTTTCCAGCAAAAGGGAATTGCCATTGTGGTTAATACTGATATGTGCGGCGATGGTCATTAATGTGGCCAGCTATGAAGCAGCCGGCCTTTACTTAAGCACTTTTAATTTTACTGTTTCTATCCTTGTGCCGCTAACACTTATAATATCAAACTGGTAATTGTTTACAATGATGCGGTCTTTTTGCTGGGGTATCGATTCGTTGTGTTGAATAATATAACCCGATAGAGTTTCCACATCTTCTGTTTCTTCAAACTCCAGGTCATACTTATCAGTAATAAAATCCAATTCCATCCTGCCACTAAACAGGTATTCGTTTTGCGATAATTGTTTGTTCACCAGTTCGTCTATCTCATCATACTCATCCTGTATTTCTCCAAAAATCTCTTCCAGCAGGTCTTCCATAGTTACAATTCCTGCGGTGCCTCCAAACTCATCTATCACCCAGGCAATACTCTTTCTTTCTAAAGTAAACTTGTTCATCAGCGAAGTAACGGTCATACTTTCCGGCACGGTGGGTATGGGCAGCAGAATATCTTTAACCGCTGCCGGACGTTTCAACAGGTCGAGCTGGTGTATGTATCCTGTGATATTATCTATGTCATTATCGTACACCACCAGTTTGCTCAACCTCGTTTCAATAAAACTATTTTTCACTTCTTCAATAGTGCTGTTTTGCGAAATGCTGACGATCTCTTTGCGGGGCACCAGGCATTCTCTTAGTTTGGTATCGCTAATGGAGAGTGCATTTTCAAATAGTGCCTGGTTTATTTCTGAGTTGTCTTCTTCATTAAAACTTTTACTCTGGTTCAAAAAATGTTCCAGGTCAATTTTGCTGAACATTTCTTTTTTGTCAGACAACTTTACGTTCAGGATGTATTTCAATATCCATTCAGAAAAGCTGATGAGCAAAGCGGAGATGCCTGCAAAGAGCCATGAAAAAAGACGTGCGATGGAACTGATAGTGCCACTACTAAGTACTGTACTGCTGTTGGCCTGGAAGATAGCACGGCTAAAAACCAGCAGTATTAAAATAATGGTAGTTGCCAGAATTGTTTCAACCAAAAGCTGAATGTAGTTAAGGTAGTTTTCTGCTGAAAGCGGTAGCAGGGTTAAAATATATTCCCAGATGGGAGAAAGTATTTCTCCCACCAGCAAACCGTATAATACCAACATGATATTAATGGTAAGCAGGATGGTGCCGATGAATTTAGTAGGGTGTTCAGCAAAATTTCCCCAGGTTTTACCACTATAGGTGCCCTGCTTTTTACTTAGCTCTATTGATAACTTATTGGCAGAAATAAAGGCAATCTCTATCCCTGCCAAAAAGCAGATAAGTATAACAGACAGCAGAAAAATAGTGATTAAAACGCCGTATTCCATAATTTAAAAATAAGAAAATTAGATCAATCGGCTCTTTTACCTTGTTGCAATGGTTGTTTCAAAAAAGCGCCTACCAGGTCTTCTGCTCTTTCACAGGCATGTTCCAGGTTATCGTTCAATATCACTTCGTCAAAATGTGATTTAAAAGAAATTTCGTAAGCTGCCTTATTAATCCTGGCTTCCAGCGAATCTGCTGTTTCTGTTCCCCTGCCTTCCAGCCTTATCTTCAGCACATCTATAGAGGGAGGCTGAATAAAAATACTCAGCGTGTTTACCGGGTATTGCTTTTGCACGTGAATGGCTCCTTTTACATCAATATCCAGCACAGGGATTTTGTTTGCTGCCCATATCCTTTCCATCTCCGATTTTAAAGTACCATAATATTTTCCCTCGTACACCATTTCCCATTCTGCAAACTCCTTGTTCTTTATCTTCTCCTGGAAATCGGTTTCCGACATAAAATAATAGTCCTTACAATTAATTTCAGTACCCCGGGGAGCACGGGTGGCTGCTGAAATAGAAAATGCCAGTTCCGGAAATCTTACCATCAGTTTTTTGGTAATGGATGTTTTACCTGCACCTGAGGGCGCCGTTATGATCAGTATCTTCTGGTAATGTGAACTCATGTGCAAAGAAACGTAAACTATAAGTAATAATAAAACGGGTTGTTGGCTTCAGAACCGGTCATCAGGAATTGATCCGGGTAATATCTGCGCCTAATTTTATCAACCGCTCATCTATTTGTTGGTAACCCCTGTCTATCTGTTCAATATTCTGAATGGTACTTTTACCGGTGGCACTCAGGGCAGCTATCAGTAGAGCAACACCGGCCCGTATATCCGGGCTAGTCATGGTAATGCCTCTAAGTTCTGTTTGCCTGTCAAGGCCAATCACTACAGCACGGTGCGGATCGCAGAGGATGATCTGTGCGCCCATCTCAATGAGTTTATCAACAAAGAACAATCGGCTTTCAAACATTTTCTGGTGAATCAATACGCTGCCTCTTGCCTGCACGGCAGTTACCAGCACAATGCTCAGCAGGTCGGGAGTAAACCCCGGCCATGGATGATCATAAATGCTCAGCACACCGCCATCCATAAATTTCTGTATCTCATAGAACTCCTGGCTGGGGATGTGTATGTCGTCGTTTTGAATGTTGAGTTGAATACCAAGCTGCCGGAATTTTTCCGGTATGATGCCGAGCGACGCTACACCTGCATTCTTGATGGTGATATCGCTATGTGTCATGGCGGCAAGGCCGATAAAACTACCTACTTCTATCATATCTGCCAGCATGGTATGCTCTGTGCCTTGCATTTTTTCAACACCGTTTATGGTGAGCATATTACTACCAATGCCGCTGATGTTAGCACCCATCCGGTTCAACATTTTACAAAGCTGCTGCAGGTAGGGCTCGCAGGCAGCATTGTAAATGGTGGTAGTACCTTCTGCCATTACCGCAGCCATTAAAATATTTGCAGTACCGGTAACGCTGGGTTCATCCAGTAAAATAAAATTGCCTTTTAACTGCTGTGCTTCCAGCGTAAAAAAACTATTGTGGCTGTTGTAGGTATAGGTGGCACCCAGTTTTTCAAATCCAATAATATGGGTATCCAGCCTGCGACGGCCAATTTTATCACCTCCCGGTTTTGGCAGGTAAGCTTTTTTAAACCTTGCAAGTAATGGACCGGCCAGCATTACCGAGCCACGCAGGCGGGCACTTTTTTTATGGTAGTCGTCGCTTTGCAGGTATTCAACATCTACATCATCGGCTTTAAAGATGCAGGTATGTCTGTCTGTACGATTAATCTTTACATTCATCTCTCCCAGCAATTCTATCAACAGGTTCACATCAATAATGTCCGGAATATTTTTGATGGTTACCGCTTCTGCTGTAAGCAATACTGCGCTGATGATCTGTAATGCTTCGTTCTTGGCACCCTGTGGTGTTATCTCCCCCTTTAGCCGGTTGCCACCCCTTACTTCAAAAATGCTCATGATGAGTTGTATTAAAAGACTAAAATGATATTTTGTAAGTACATCCTGCTTCAACAAAAAACCCTGATGAAATACACCAGGGAATTAATGTTGTTAGTTTAATCTTTACAGAAGATTAGTATCTCTTTTTAAAATTCCTGTTATTGTTGTTATTATTGCTATTGCGGTTGTCCCTGCCACCGCCGGGTCCTTGTTGGTTGCGGTTGCGGCCATCCCTGCTGCTATCACGGCTATCCCGGTTGCCAGGTTGCTGCTGCTGCTGGCTGCTTCTTGTACCAAAATTCTTGCGGTATTGGTTACGTCCGCCGGTGCTGCCGTAATCGTCCCTGTCTCCACGGTTATCAGTACGATGTTTTACAAACGGTCGGTTGTTAAATTCCAGTTCGCCATTGGTAATGCTGCTTAACTCACTCTGGATGGTATCATCGTGAACCAGTTCCTTGTGCCAGTTGCTGTAGGTTAACTTCATATAATAGGCAATGGCATTGGCGAAGCCCTGCTTTTTTTCAGGATTCTCTTCCTTCAAAGCCTTGTCTATTACAACTTCTATATTCTTACCAAGGTGGTTGAATTTTGGATAGCGCTTGGGATAGCCTAATATATCAGGTTTTGCCTTTAGCGTTTCCCTGGTTGGGATGGGGTAAGGGCTTTCAACATCTAATTTAAAATCGCTGATAAGGAATAAATGGTCCCATAGCTTATGGCGAAAATCTTCTACATTCTTTAAATGAGGATTTAAAAACCCCATCAGTTCTATAACAGCGTATGCATTTTGTTGTCGCTTGTCTTTGTCTTCAATGGTGAGCAAGTGCTCCACCATTTTCTGTATATGTCGGCCATACTCCCTCATCACTAAAAAGTTGCGGGTAGTATTGTACTCCATGTTCTCTACATTAATCATAAGCAAATGTAAGTGGTAAAAACGGTGCAACCAACAATTAGCGGCTGCAGTTCCTTCCATATTGTGATTTATTGTTATTTCATTTGTTTAAAAGATACTTTTTACCCAAAAAGTAAGCCAGCAGCCCACCTACGGCATCAGCAGCAAAGTCTAACAGGTCAAACGTTCGGCCCGGCACAAAAAACTCCTGAATAAACTCTGTAGTGAGCCCCCAAACGGCCGTGCAAATGGCTATTTTGATAAAAGCTTGTTTTAGTTGTTTGCTGTTTGCATTTTGCCGTGCAGCAATCGGCAGCATAAACAGGAAAGCCATTAACCCAAAAACGGTAACGTGCAGGATCTTATCAAGGTTAATTAGTTCTGCCCAAAAACCCAGTTCAGGCAGGTCTTTGCCAGGCGTGCACATTAACACCAATACTACCAGCCACCAAATAATAGCGGGTAAGAAACTATGGAAAACGAGTTTGAACGATCGCATGTACGCTGCTAAAAACAAAGCGCCATTAAAATGATGCGCTGTTTTAAATTAGTTGTGTTGAGGAGTTATTTAGTTAACCAATGCTTCATAGGCAGCGGCATCCATCAGGCTTTCAATATCGGCCGGGTTGTCTACGGTCATTTTTATCATCCAGCCTTCACCGTAAGGATCGCTGTTAACCAGTTCTGGGTTGGCTTCCAATGCTGGATTTACTTCTGTAACGGTTCCCGCTGCAGGTAAAAAAAGATCGCTTACCGTTTTTACGGCTTCTACTGTACCAAACACTTCTTCTGCGGCCAATGCTTTTCCGATGCTGTTAATATCTATGTATACGATATCGCCCAGTTCTCCTTGAGCAAATTCAGTAATGCCAATGGTGGCAACATTGCCTTCTAGTGAAACCCATTCGTGGTCTTTTGTGTATTTTAAATTTGCGGGAAAACTCATATTGATGTATTTATCTGTTGGTTAATTATTTTGTGGTTGCAAGATATATTTTTTTTATCAACCGGATTAGCAAAGTCAAAAGTCAAAAGTCAAAAGTCAAAAGTCAGAAATTTTAATGCTGAACACAAAACCTTTGAAACCCCTTAAACTTCTTCAACCTTTTCAACCCCCTAAACCCTACCTCACCACTTCCATCTTCATATGAACATCACCCAATGGGCGGTTATTGCCATCCCTTGGTACATTGGCAATTTTTTCCAATACCTCCACGCCCGATTCTGTTTCTCCAAATACCGTATAGGCCTGGTCGAGGTGGGGCGTGCCGCCGATAGTTTTATAAAATTCCCGCTGCTCCGGGCTTATCGTAATACTTTTTGTTTTTTCAATATTGTCTAATTCTGCATCCGTAAAAACTTTACCAACCACCAGGTAAAACTGGCAGGCGCTGCTAGCTTTTTGGGGATTACCATCCCGGGCAGCCGCCAACACCCCTTTTTTATGAAACAGCGTTGGGTTAAATTCCGCAGGGATCCGCTGCATATCATCGCCGCCATTGCCTAACATTACACCAGGTGCAGCTTGCTTACTAAGTGGGTCGCCGCCCTGTATCATAAATTCCGGTATCACCCGGTGAAACAATAAACTATCATAGAAACCTTGCTTTACCAGTTTTACAAAATTGTCTCGGTGTAAAGGAGTGGAATCGCTGAGTCGTACAATTACAATTCCGGAATCAGTTGTAATTTTCACCCTTACCGGGCCTGCAGGTGCAGCCGCCTTTTGTTTTACCGGCATTTTTTTAGTGGCGGGTTTGGTTTGGGCACAACTTACAGATACCAATGAAAAAAAGAAGACAAGGGTAATCCAGCATGCAGCATGAAACTTTTGAAACATATTTAGCGTATTTAATAATCAAACAACGGGATATTGTAAATTTAGAGGTCAAATCTAATGAAGAATGCCAGCTTAAAGTTCAAAGCCCGGCATTTATTTCGTCCTATTTAAGAAATCTTGATTATATGAAACCTGCTTATTATTTATTCTTGGCATCTGTGCTGCTGTTTTCCTGTACTAAGAAAGAAGATGCAGTACAACTGCCGCCTGCCAACGAGGCAAATTATAAAGTAACCCTACAGCTCAACTGGGGTAATCCCAGCTTTACCATTCCGGTAAATGCACATTTCACCAATTTTATTGGAATGGTACACAGTAAGGATAGCTTTTTATGGGCACCCAACGGCCTGGCCAGCCCGGGCCTGAAGTTTGTTGCCGAAGTGGGCAGCAACTGGCGTTTGTTAAACGAATTTGATACAATCATCAGCAACCGAAAAGCCCTTGCAAAATTTGATATTTCCGCACCGCCCATTGCAGGTGGCTTCGACAGCGTATTTCACTTTACATTGCAGCATTCCTGCCTGAGTTTTGCTTCTATGATAGCACCGTCGCCAGATTGGTTTGCCGGCCTTAACCGCTACGATCTGCTACAGGGAAATCAATGGATAAGCAGTATTACTATCCCCATTTATTTATACGATGCCGGCACAGAAGATGGAGATGTTTTTGGGTACGACAATCCGCCCACAATGCCACAACAACCCGTGCGATTATTAACTGCAGGCAATGCAAGTGTGCTTGCCAATGGCAATGCTACATTAGCTCCTATTGGTACTTTGAAATTTGTAAAATTATAAAAAGCCCAGGTTGGCGAAATACAGGAGCACATGATCTTTCAGGAAATTTTCCTGCTCATAAGTGTTGAATTCCGGTAAGGCTTTCAGTTGCGTAAAATGCGGCCAGCCTTCTTCATCAAGGCCGTCAACGTTATAATAACCACTTGCAGTAAGAATCGTGCAAATGGCCACATGCATCAGGTCCTGCTTTTGTTCTTTGCTGAATTCCTGTGGACCCTGCCCCAGTTCCTGTACGCCAATCAACAGCAGCACGCCGTTCATATCAGGCTTTATGCCATATTTTTCTTTTAGCTTGATGCGCAATTTCAGCCAGCGCACCTGCAGGTCTTCTTCAGCGTGTAACATTTGGCAAAGGTAAAACAAAGGGGCTTACCTCATTGAAGGATGTTGTGTTGAGCAGGCTTCAATAAGCTGCTTCCTTTTCTTTAAATTAGTTTACAGCCTTTATCTTTGCCGCTTTACAATCTTTAGTTAAGTATCATGTTACAAATAAATTATATCAGGCAACACACCGCATTAGTGAAGGAAAGGCTGGCCGTAAAGAATTTTACGAATTTACAGTTGGTTGATGAGTTGTTGCAACTGGATGAAGAATTGCGTAAGCAAAAAATCGCTACCGAAGAATTGCAGGCATTGATGAATGCGGCTTCAAAAGAAATTGGCATGTTGATGGGCAAAGGCGACCGTGTTGCTGCCGATGCAAAAAAGACAGCAGTAGCCAGTTGGAAAGATAATCTCGCAAGTAATAAATCAACACTAGAAAAACTGGAAAAAGATTTCAATGAACTGGTACTGCAATTGCCCAACTTGCCGCACGCCAGCGTGCCACCAGGAAAAACACCGGCAGAAAATGAATTGGTAAATGATGGTGGTACCATTCCTCAATTAATGGATGGCGCTAAGCCGCATTGGGACCTGATTAAAGATTATGACATTGTAGATTTTGAAACCGGTGCAAAACTAACCGGTAGTGGGTTTCCTTTATACAAAGGAAAAGGAGCGAGGTTGCAGCGGGCCCTGGTACAGTATTTCTTAGATTATAATACTTCTGCAGGTTACACAGAATATGCACCTCCTTTAATGGTAAATGAAGCTAGTGCCTACGGTACCGGCCAGTTGCCCGATAAAGAAGGACAGATGTATCATATTACCGCAGATGGTTTTTACCTGATACCTACATCTGAAGTTCCGCTGACCAATATTTACAATAATGAAATTATAAAAGAGGCTGAACTACCAGTTAAGATGACAGCATTTACACCTTGTTTCCGCAGGGAAGCAGGCAGCTTTGGTGCCGATGTGAGGGGTTTGAACAGGCTGCACCAATTTGACAAAGTGGAGATCGTGCAATTGGTGCACCCGGATAAGAGTTACGAAGTGCTGGAAGAAATGGTTAACCATATTGAGCGCTTGTTGCAGTTCCTTGAATTGCCTTACCGGATACTACGCTTGTGTGGCGGCGATATGAGCTTTACTTCTGCACTAACCTACGATTTTGAAGTGTATAGTGCGGCCCAGCAAAAATGGCTGGAGGTAAGTTCTGTTAGTAATTTTGAAAGCTTCCAGACAAACAGGATGAAGATCCGTTACAAGAACGAAGAAGGCAAAACCCAGTTGTTGCATTCTTTGAATGGTTCTTCGCTGGCGTTGCCACGCATTGTAGCTGCATTGCTGGAGAACAATCAACAAGAAGATGGCATTCATTTACCGAAAATATTACACAGTTATTTCGGCGCAGCCAAAATATAATTTGAAAAAGAAAGTTTGAATTGAAATGCTTTAGCCTGGTTGTTGTAGCCGGGCTATTTTCTTGTTCATAATGTAAAACCATAAGGGCGGTAACAGGGAGAGGATCATACTGCCAGGGTAGCCCGTAGGCAATTGTGGTGCATCTTGGTGGTGCTGCAATACCTGGTATTTGCGGCTGGCCATGTAGTGATGATCGCTGTGGCGGCTTAATTCAAATAACATAATCCTGCCCAACACATGGTTGCTGTTCCAACTGTGGTGCGGCATGGTTCTTTCAAATTTCCCAGGGTTGGTTTCTTTACGTTGCAGCCCGTAATGTTCAATGTAGTTTACTGTTTCCAGCAACAATATTCCTATAAAAGCTGCTGCAAGAAAACATGCGGTAACAAAGCCTCCGAAAAAGATCCATATGAATACTACCAGGGCTGCCTGGTAAAGATGCGCTGTTATCATTTCGTTTTTTACATGTAATGCTCTACCATTCTTCTTCCTGCTTTCTTCATTGGCAATATGCCAGGCACTCTTATATGAATACAAGATGGTTCTGAAATAAAACAGGTAAACAGGTTCATTATACCGGGCGCTGCTGGGGTCTTGTGCTGTTGCCACATGCTTGTGGTGGCCTTTGTTATGCTCTGTAAAAAAGTGCATGTAAAGAGAAGTAGCCAGCAGCATTTTGGCCATCGTTTGTTCGGCCTTGTTTACCCGGTGCCCCAGTTCGTGCGCCACGTTTATCCCGAAGGTGCCGCACAAAAGTCCCATGGTCATAATGCGGCCCAACACATTGTACCATGCCAATGCAGGTTGCTGCATGCTGAAAAGAAAATAAACAAGTGCAGCATATTGTAAAGGCACTACCAGGTAAAGCATGTAATCGTACCATCTATTGGATCTTGCCAGTTCTTCTTCAGCCTGGTTCATATTTCGTTCATCTGGCAGAAGCAGTAGTTCAGTAGCTGGCAGCAATATCCATGCATATACCAGCGTTAGCCAAACCAGCCAGCCTGTGCTGCTAAAAGATAACAGCGCCAACATGTATATGACAACCGGTGATAAATATTTGAGAACCTTTACATTCATAAAAAATGTTATGATGTAAAATACTAAATCATATCTACATTCGGTTCTATGATATGAGCGGGTTAATATTTTATTGACCAAGGTTAAACCTTATAATTTTCAACAGGTCTTACGGAGGTCTTTCTATAAATTTATGCTATGAATATCACCAATCGGTTAAAAAATCAACACTTATTATGGAGGGCCGCCTTTGGTCCCATGGCAGAGAATGCAGCTTCGCTGGATGATATATCTCAGAAAAAGTTATGGGAACTGCTGGTTAAGACCTCCGCAGCCGAACCGCAAAAGATAACAGTAGCCAATAACCTAGCCGACGGATTGGTAAAAGGCATACAGGATATAGCCATGCAAAACGAAGTTACTAAGGCCGAGGCTGCCAAACGAAAAAGGCAACAGTCACGGGACGACCTGAAGACTTTGAACATTATGTGGCTTTCTGAAATGACGAACAGCCAGGCGCAGTTAAGGGAAAAGATGAGTCTCTTTTGGCATGGCCATTTTGCATGCAGGGTTATCAACAGTTTTTTTCAGCAGGAACTGTTGCATACCATACGAACAAATGCATTGGGTAATTTTGGTGAGCTGCTAAAGGCAGTAAGTAAATCGCCATCTATGTTGCAGTTTTTAAATAACCAGCAAAACAGGAAACAGAGCCCTAATGAAAATTTTGCCCGGGAAGTAATGGAATTGTTTACCATGGGCCGTGGCAACTATACCGAAAATGATATTAAAGAAGCAGCAAGAGCTTTTACTGGCTGGGGATATAACCTGCAGGGTGAATTTGTTTTCAGGAAGCAGTTTCATGATTCGGGCAGTAAGACCTTCCTTGGCCGTACCGGTAATTTTGAAGGCGACGATATCCTGAACATCCTGCTGGAACAACCACATACGGCGGTGTATATTACCCGCAAGATCTACCGCTATTTTGTAAATGAAGATGTAAACGACAAACAACTGCAAGGGCTGGCGCAACGTTTTTATGATAACAAATATGACATCAAAAAACTGCTGGAAGACATTTACCTCAGCGATTGGTTTTATGATGAGAAAAATATTGGTACAAAAATTAAATCGCCGATTGAGTTGTTGGCTGGCATCCGCCGATTTTTGCCACTAGACTTAGAAAATGAGCAATCGCAGTTGTTATTCCAGAAAGTATTGGGACAAATTTTATTTTACCCGCCCAATGTGGCAGGTTGGGCAGGCGGCCGTAGCTGGATAGACAGCAGCACGATGATGGTGCGTTTGCAAATACCGCAAGTGCTGGCTGCAAAAGAAACACTTACCATTAAAGCAAAAGATGATGATGACGTAAACATGGGGCAGATGATGGAGCAGCAGATGCGTATCAACCGAAATAAATTATATGCCAGCAAAGGTGCTTCGGCAGATATCAACTGGAATCTTGTTACAAAAATTTTCGAAAAAACAAAAAGGGAAAACCTGGCGCAGAAAATTGCCGATACATTGTTGCAGTCGCAAAGCAGGGTAACCCCTTCGTTACTGGATAAATACATAGCATCAGATAGCAGGGAGAATTTTATAAAGACCTCGGTCATACAATTGATGACCACACCAGAATACCAACTCTGTTAATAAAACGAGTAACAGCAATAACATTATAATACAGACCCCGCCCCGCGGGAGTTTAAAATACCTTATCATGGTAATAAAACGTAAAGAATTTTTGCAGATCGGTTCCCTGGCAACAGCTTCCATTATGCTGCCTAAATTTTTAAAAGCATTCGAAAATAAAAATATGGTGCCAGCCGGTAACAAGGTGGTAGTGGTAATACAATTTAGTGGCGGCAACGATGGATTGAATACCGTTGTACCCATTACCAATGATATTTACTATCGCCAGCGACCCAGACTTGCTATTAAAAAAGAAGCCGCTTTGCAACTTACAACTGACGTGGGTTTGAATCCTGCCCTTCAGGCGTTTAAAGGCCTATACGATGATGGTAGTTTATCTATTTTGAACAGCGTGGGATATCCTAACCCCGATCGTTCGCACTTCAGGAGTATGGACATCTGGCACAGTGCCAGCGTCAGCAACGAGTATGTAAATACCGGTTGGTTGGGTCGCTACCTTGATGCGCAATGCAAAGGATGTGACAAGCCTACGCAAGCGCTGGAGATTGATGATGTGCTGAGTCTTGCCTTAAAAGGTAACGATAAAAATGGTTTAGCCTTTACAGATCCCCGCCGGTTATACAGCAGCAGCAACGAACGTTTTTACAAAGAGATCAATAGCGGTCACCATGCTTCAGAAGAAACCGTGGACTACCTCTACAAAACCATGAGTGAAACGCTAAGTAGCGCCGATTATATTTTTCAGCAAAGCAAATTGCACCCAACAAGTTCTGCTTACCCCAACTCCGGTCTAGGCAAGAATCTTAAAACCATCGCTTCTCTTATCATGAGCGATATAAATACCAAGGTATATTATGTGTCACTAGGAAGTTTTGATACCCACGTAAACCAGGAGGGCCAGCAAAAGCGATTGTTTACAGAACTGAATGATGCGGTAAAAGCATTTACTGATGACCTGAAAAAGAACAATCGTTTTGATGATGTGTTGATGATGACCTGTTCTGAATTTGGCAGAAGGGTAAAACAAAATGCCAGCAATGGAACAGACCATGGTACTGCCAATAATATGTTTTTTATTGGCGGCGGCTTAAAGAAAAAAGGCGTACTGAATGAGCTGCCCGATCTTGCAGACCTGAATGACGGCGACCTGAAACACAAAGTTGATTTTAAGAATGTATATGCAACGGTGTTGAACAAGTGGCTTGGTGCGGATGATAAAATGATATTAGGGAATAAATTTAGTCAGTTGGATTTTATATAAAAGTTCATTGGCCCCTCTCCCTTTGTAGAGGGGTTGGGGTGAGGTTATTTCACCCCACCCATCCACCTTTTCAGAAATGGAACGGTAAACATAAGCAACACTCCAATAACAATGGAGGCAATGCTTATTTTCAGGATTACATCAGCGTAGTAAGGCAGGGAAAGGATGCGGTCATTTTTGGCAAGGATATCTTCCGGTACACTCATCAACGCCCCGATCTTGCTTGCCAGGAATTCGCCGATGGCCGAGGCAAAGAACCAGATGCCCATCATCATGGCCACCATTTTTTTAGGCGATAATTTTGTTACCATAGAAAGACCGATGGGCGACAATAAAAGCTCACCAAGAATAATAAAAAAGTAACCCCACACAAAAGGCCACAACGGCACTATGCCGGTACTTTCATTTGCAAGGCAGCCAAGGTAAAAAACGTAAAAGCCCGCACCAAGAAAAAGGAATGATAGCGCAAATTTCAAAGGCGTGCTGGGCTCCATTCCTCTTTTGTTAAGCCATGGCCATAAAGGTGCCACTACCAGGGTTAGGATAATTACCCAACCCGGAGGTAAAAAATTATTGATGGATAATTCTGGCAGGTCTATGCCGAACAAAGTCATCTCTGCATTTCTTTCTGCAAGCAGGTTCATTGACCCGGCATTTTGTTCATATACTGCCCAGAACACAATAGAAAATATAATCATGATGAGGGCGGCAAACAATTTGAATTTGGCTTCTCTTTCCATCTTCATTCCTACAGAAATAATATAGATCAATGACACAATGCCCAGCCCGAACATGATGTAATCCATCAGGAAATATTGGTTGAACAAGGTTACCACTAGCGGAACTACCAGCAGCGTGCCACCATAGATGAGGTGTTCGGGTTTAAGAAATGCGAATACCGGCTTATTTAATGCTTCTGCATCAGGGGGCAAACCACGGTGCCCCAACGATTTTTTTCCCAGCAGGAAAACGATAAAACCCAGGAACATAAAAATGCCAGCAAGACCAAAACCATAATGCCAGTTTATTTCGGTACCCACGTATGCACAAAGAAAACCACCAATGGCAGCACCGATATTGATGCCCATGTAAAAAATAGAAAAGCCACTATCCCTTCTTGGATCATTGTCGCCGTAGAGTGTGCCCACCAGGCTGGAGATATTTGGTTTAAAAAAGCCGTTGCCACAAATGATGAATGCCATGCCATAAAAAAAGCTCCAGTCGTTTGGCAGGGCTAAAATAAAATGCCCCAGCGTCATTAAAATACCACCGAACATAACAGCACGCTGGTAGCCAATAAATTTATCAGCCAGAAAGCCACCAAACATAGGCATGGTGTAAACCAATGCAGCATAAGAACCAAGGATGGCATAGGCTTTTGGATCATCGTAATTCAACTGGCTTACCATGTAAGCAATCAGCAATGCCTTCATGCCGTAAAAAGAAAACCGTTCCCACATTTCTGCAAAAAACAACAGGTAGAGTTGTTTGGGTTGACCGGTGTTGGCTAGCTGGGAATTTTCCATTTTAAATAATTTTATTATCTTATTCTTTATTAAGAAAATTAATTAACTCCCTTCTCTTTCATGATCTTGTTCAACCATTTTAGCATTGCAAAAATGATGAACGTGGCAATCATAAGCAGCACAAAATTCACCCAGAAGAAATTGGCTTTATTTTCATACCCATCCCAAAGCGTTGCCAGCACACCCGATAATTTATTTCCGATGGAGGTGGCCAAAAACCAACCACCCATCATCAATGATGTTAAACGAACCGGGCTTAGTTTTGATACCAGGGACAATCCCATTGGGCTTAATAATAGTTCACCAATAGTTACCACGCCGTATGTGCCCATCAGCCACCAGCCACTGGCTTTTTCAGCACCGTTATTGCTGGCATAAACAGCACCTATCATTACCAAAACCGATAAGGCAGAGATGAATAACCCAAAAGCAATTTTTGTGGGTGTGGAAGGTTCTTTTTTCTTCCCTCTTAAAAAAGCAAAGAAGGCTACAATAAGCGGTGTTAATAAAATAACCCACCCGGGATTTATAGATTGTGTAAGCGGCGTACTCCAGAGTGTTGCCGTAGAATTTTCCGCCGGTAATTCTTCCGGCTTTACATTTTTAAAATAGGGCAGGTAATTATATTCTTTAATAACTTTTCCATCAGCCGTTTTTTGTATCCTGAATTGCTCGTCGTACAGCACTACCGAATCTCTTTTAAATTCTTTTTTCTCGGCCAGGTTTGCAAAGTTTAGTACATCAACTGCTTTGCCGGTAACATGTCGGTTGGTATAACTTTCGGCCCAAATGGTAAGTGCAGTTCCGTTTTGTTTAAATACCGCCCAGAACATAATTACGGCCGCAAAAATAGCCAGCAGCGCTGCAATTGGGCGTTTCTCCGATTTTTCGGCACGTATATATAAGGAGGCATAAAAATATATTACCGGAATACATGCAAAGATAAATGCATCAGTAGAATCGGAACCAAAAATAGAACTGTCTGGGTTGGTTGCACTGGCTGATCCTTTAATTAACCAACCAACAACACCGGCAATAATTGACGGCAGCAATATAGTAAGAACAATTCTTAGAAAGGACATATCTTCTTTGTTCATCGGTTTTCTTACATCACCCGAAGCGTAATGCTTTGTACCCAACATAAAAATTATTACGCCTATGAACATACCAATGCCAGCGGCAACAAATGCATATTTCCATCCCCATAAAATAATAATAACCGCACTAAAAAAATTACAAATAAAGGCACCTACATTAATACCCATGTAAAAGATATTGTAGCCTTCATCTTTTCTATGTATGAATTCGGGAGTACTGTATAAGTTACCCAGCAGCGTAGAAATATTAGGCTTAAAAAAACCATTGCCAAAAATAACCAGTGCCATGGATAAATAGAGCATAGGCATGCTGTGAACAGACATCAGGCAATAGCCTGCACCCATCATCAGCCCGCCGGCTATAATTGATCTGCGATAACCGAAATAGCGGTCTGCAAGTAAACCGCCAATAAATGGAGTAAGAAAAACAAGTGCGATGAAAGTACCGTATAGATCGGAGGCCTCGGAATTTGTCATAGCAAAACCTTCTTCCACATTTTTTAAATACAATAAAAATATCCCGATCATCAGGTAGTACCCAAATCGTTCCCACATTTCAGATAAAAATAAAAACGGTAATGCTTTGGGGTGTTTGGCAGCAGCACTCATATGAAAGTTTTTAAATTGGATCGGGAAGATATATAAAAAGGCGGCTTGTAAGGCCGCCTTTAAAAAAAAATTACATTCGTTATCTTATTCCATGCATCTTCTTTATCAGTAGCCTGTTTAAAGCCAGCATAACGAGGCCTGCTACAATTGGAAGAATAGTGAATATCAGGAAGAAGAATGATATAGAGTATCTTTCTGTTATGGAATCAATAAAGCTTCCGGTAAGACCCGCAGTTAAATTGGCAATGAAATTTGAAATAAACCAAATTCCAAACATCAGCCCTACTAATCTTGCTGGTGCAAGTTTGCTCACGTATGATAAACCAACAGGCGATACACATAGCTCACCTAATGTATGTAATAAGTAGGCCAGAATCAACCATACCATACTAACAGATGCAATTTTAGCTCCTTGTGGAATCGTGCTGCCACCGTAAGCTAGAATCGCAAATCCCAAACCAACCAATATTAAACCTATGGCAAATTTTACCGGGCCTGAAGGGTTAAAACGACTCTCCCATATTTTTGAAAAGATCGGTGCAAAAGCAATGATAAAGAAGGAATTTAAAATTCCAAACCAGGAAGCTGGTACTTCGGTGGCATCCGACTTGAATTCTCTTACGAGCATCCATAGGAGTAATCCCCAGATGATAACAAAACTGCTACCTAGGAATAAACTTGACACAGTATATGTCGAAAACGTTTTTTTGAAAAGGTTGATCAAAACAACGGTGAGGATGATCATGGGTACTACCGTTAGCAATGAATTGACAATTTTGAAAGTTAGGGCACTGCTGCCGCTGAGGGCTCTGTCAGTATAGTCTGCCGCAAACACCGTCATAGACCCTCCTGCCTGTTCGAAAGCCCACCAGAAAAATATAGTAAAGAATGCAAAAACTCCAATAACTATCATACGGTCACGGATTACTTTGGGAGCTAATTTTTCCTGGTCGTCTTTTTTATCTTCAACTACGCTTGCCCTCCCAATTTCTTCCTGCTTTTTTGGGGTAAGACCAATTGATCCAAATATTTTTTGTGCAAAAGAGAATTGCAGCAAGCCCAATAACATAAATACACCCGCCAGGCCAAAACCATAACTCCAGTTAACTTTCTCTCCAATATAACCGCAAAGCAAGATGCCCAGAAACGCACCTGCGTTTATACCCATGTAAAATATGGTGTAAGCACCATCCTTCTTTTCAGGATTGTTGGTATACAGTTGTCCTACAATAGACGATATATTTGGCTTAAACAATCCATTGCCAATTATGAGGCAACCCAGGCCTATATAGAAGAACATAGGCGTTTCTAATGCCATGCAAGCGTGACCGATGGTCATAACAAGGGCGCCCAGCATAACTGCTCTTCTAAAACCTAATAATTTGTCTGCAATTAAGCCGCCAAGTATTGGAGTAAGGTAAACCAATCCGGTATAAATTCCATAAAGCTGTAAAGCGTCCTTGCGGTCCCAGGCCCAGCCGCCGTCAAGTAAGGAACTGGTAAGGAACAACACTAACAAGGCCCGCATTCCGTAATAACTAAAGCGTTCCCACATTTCTGTAAAAAATAGTATAAACAGTGCCGGTGGGTGGCCATTTTTATCAACAGCATTTTCCATAAATAGATGAATTTAAGTTTTAATTGTTTTGAGGTTTTTTAGTAAAAGACTTGTAAAGTAAAGATTATTTACAAAAGACGGATTAAAATAATAGTAATGTTACGGGAGAGATTTAAGGAAAAATTTGCTATGTCGTGGAAATAGCCAAATGGAATGTATAAATTTGTTTATCTCTAACCTTTATTAAACAACTAATTTTTGAGAATTTTATTAATTGGAGCAGGTGGCAGGGAACATTGCCTGGCCTGGAAACTACAACAAAGCCCCCTTTGCAGCCAGTTGTTCATTGCGCCGGGAAATGCCGGAACAGCATTATGTGGAACTAACCTTGGTATAGCGGTATCTGATTTTGCTAAAATGGAAGCTGCCTGTATGGAGCATACGATCGATATGATCGTTGTAGGACCGGAAGAGCCGCTCGTAAAAGGCATTTATGATCATTTCAGCGGCAATCCCAAAACAGCACACATACATATTATAGGACCTTCTGCGGCAGCCGCCCAGTTGGAAGGCAGTAAGGCATTTGCAAAAGCATTTATGCTGCGGCACGGGGTGCCTACTGCAGCCTACCGGGAATTTACCGCCGAAAATTTTGAAGAAGGTCTTACATATATAAAGGCGCACCCATTACCCATTGTATTAAAAGCAGATGGGTTAGCTGCAGGAAAAGGAGTGCTGATATGCCAGACGCATATAGAAGCTACCGCTGAATTTGAGTTGATGATCCGCCGCAGTAAGTTTGGCGATGCAGGCAACAAGGTGGTAGTAGAGGCTTTCCTGGAAGGAATAGAAATGAGTGTTTTTGCACTTACTGATGGAAAAGAATATGTGTTGTTACCTGAAGCTAAGGACTATAAAAGGATTGGAGAGGGGGACACCGGATTAAATACCGGCGGAATGGGCGCAGTAAGTCCATTGCCATTTTTTAATGATGCGCTAAAACAAAAAGTAATTGAAAAAGTAGTGCAGCCTACCATTGATGGCTTACATAAAGAAAACATGAAATACACCGGCTTTGTATTTTTTGGCCTGATGATAAAAGACGATGAACCCATGGTAATTGAGTATAACTGCCGAATGGGTGATCCTGAAACGGAAGTGGTAATTCCCCGTTTGCAGAACGACCTGGCAGCTTTATTGCTGGCCGCAGCCGAAAATAAATTGGCTGAGCAGGAGATCATCACCGACTCAAGAACTGCTGTAACCATAGTTGCAGTAAGTGAAGGTTATCCCGGTGATTATGAAAAAGGCCTGCAGGTTAGAGGCCTGGATACAGCAGCTGATGATGAAACGATCGTCTTTCATTCGGGCACCATTCATTCAAACGATTTGATTCTTACCAATGGTGGACGGGTGCTGGCGGTTACTTCTTTTGGCAACAACATCATGGCTGCCGGGGAGGCATCAAAAAATTTACTGGACGAAATCTATTTCGATGGCATATATTACAGGAGAGATATTGGCTACGAGTTTGTATAGCAACAAATTTGGATGCAACAATAATCCAGATATCTTTTCCGTTTTGATGTTGATGGGCTACAACTTACATGAGCAAAGGATTTCAGCAGATCGGGTTAATGCACACTTGTTAAGAAAAATAATTTTTGATGCTTTGTTTTATCCAATAATTTATATCAACTTTGTGCGCAATCACACACAATCAAGTTTTCACATAAATCAATATGGGAATTTTTAATTTTTTCACTCAGGAAATCGCAATAGACCTTGGAACCGCCAACACGCTAATCATCCACAATGATGAAGTAGTGGTTAACGAACCTTCCATTGTTGCACTAGACAGGAACAACCCGAAAAATTTACTGGCTGTGGGCAAAAAGGCATTGATGATGCATGAAAAAACCCATGAAAGTATCCGTACCGTTCGCCCCCTTAGAGATGGTGTAATTGCTGATTTTAACGCTGCCGAGCTGATGATAAGGGAGCTGATAAAACTGGTTTATCCAAAAAAGCCTTTGTTTGCGCCAAGCTGGCGGATGATGATATGCATACCAAGCAGCATTACAGAAGTAGAAAAGCGTGCAGTTAGGGATAGTGCGGAGCAAGCCGGGGCCAAGGAAGTTTATTTAATTCATGAGCCAATGGCAGCAGCCCTTGGTATTGGTATAGATGTAGAAGAACCGGTGGGTAATATGATCATTGACATTGGTGGTGGTACCACAGGTATAACAGTCATTGCGCTGGCAGGTATCGTTTGCGACCAAAGCATTCGTATTGCAGGTGATGAATTTACCGCAGATATTATGGAAGCACTGCGCCGCTACCACAGTTTACTAATAGGCGAGCGTACTGCAGAACAAATTAAGATACAAGTAGGTGCAGCCACTAAGGATTTGGATAACCCACCTGATGATATTCCGGTAAATGGTCGTGACCTGGTAACCGGTATTCCAAAACAGGTAATGGTAAGCTACCAGGAAATTGCCGAGGCTTTGGATAAGAGTGTATTTAAAATTGAAGAAGCTATTTTAAAGGCATTGGAGACAACACCACCTGAGCTTGCTGCTGATATTTACCGTCGTGGATTGTACATAACCGGAGGTGGTGCTTTGCTTCGTGGCCTGGATAAACGACTGGCTGCAAAGATCAAATTGCCGGTACATGTGGCAGATGATCCGCTAAAGAGTGTAGTTAGGGGAACCGGTATTGCACTAAAAAATTACGATCGGTTTCCTTTTGTAATGCGTTAATAATTTAAAAACAACAAAACATATAGATTCTAAATTCTAAAATATTTTTCTTTTTAGAATTTAGAATTTTATCATTTAAATATTTACCCTCACGGTGCGTAATGTTTTTTTATTTCTCCGCCGATATTTTAATTTCCTGGTATTTATGGTGCTGCAGGTACTCTGCATTTTCCTTATAGTGCAATACAGTAACTACCATCAGGCTGTATTTGGCAATACTGCCAACCTGTTTACAGGCAAGATCAACGCACAGTATGATAAAGTGGAGTACTATTTCCAGCTAAAGCGAACCAATGATTCTTTGTTAAGGGCTAATGAAGTGTTGTACAACAGGCTGGCGGCTAATTATAACCTGCCGGATACCAACATCAGGCAACGGGTTGATACCATGCGGATGGATTCAGTTATACAATACCGAAAGTTTACTTACCTAAGCGCCAAAGTGGTAGCAAATTCTTTAACCAACCAGAGTAATTTTATTGTGCTGCAAAGCGCCAACGTGCCCAAAATGCGAATAGGGATGGGCGTGGTAGGACCTAACAACGGCGTTATTGGCGTAATAACAGACATCAGTAATGAGTTTGCCGTGGTGATGAGTCTTATGCATAAAGACAGCCGCATTAGTGGTAAACTTTTAAAAACAGGCGAAACAGGCACCATTTTCTGGGATGGAAAATATCCCAACCTGGTTACGCTTACCGGCATACCAAAGAGCACCAGGGTTGCCAAAGGCGATAGCATCATCACCAGCGGGTTCAGTACCATCTTTCCCAAGGGTCTTTTACTTGGCAGAATAGAGGAAGTGTACCTGGAAACTGCCACCAATAATTTTAAGATTGTGGTACGAACCGCAGCCAATTTTTATAATCTTGAGTATGCATATGCAATTGATAATGTGCAGCAGGAAACCATTAACGCACTTATGAAAAAAGCCACGAATAGCAGCAAATAGGTAATGAGCAGTTTAGTAAAAAATATCATCCGGTTTATTTTATTCATCCTGGTACAGGTGTATGTGCTGGACAGGATACACCTGCACCAGATGGTTACACCCTACCTTTATTTTTTGTTTATCCTGTGGTTGCCCTTTAAAATGCAGCGTACCTGGCTCATGCTCCTTGCGTTTGCTTTTGGGTATACGCTGGATAGTTTCCGCCACCAGCCCGGTTTTCATGCGGCGGCTTGTGTGCTCATTGCATACCTCCGCCCATTTCTGCTGAACCTTTTTATTACACAGGAAGGCGCAGAAGCCAACTATGAAGAACCTTCCATCAGCAGCATTGGTGGTTTATTGCCCTATACTATTTATATAACTGTTTTCGCATTCCTGCACAATGCCTGGTTATTCTTGCTAGAAGCATGGCAGTTTGGAAATATTTGGTATTTTTTGGTTAAAACTATTTTGTCTACCGTGGTAAGTGTTCTCCTCGTTATTATAACTGAACTTATCTTTGTAAGAAAACAAAAGTTCAGAACCAATACCATTTAGCATTCAGCGGTTACTTGTAATTTACAGATGACCACCACCAATATAATTTTAGAAAAACAACATGTCTGTATTTAACCAATCAAGAAAAAATGTAGTGCGCTTGATGCTGGCCGGCATGTTTTTGATCATTATAGCCAGGTTGCTTACTTTACAGGTGTTTACTTCCAAGTATAAGCTGATGGCCGACGACCAGGGCATTTTTAAAAAAGTGGTATATCCTGAAAGGGGTATCATTATGGACAGGAACGGCATTCCCATCCTTCAAAACACGGTTATTTACGATCTGATGGTAACTCCTGGGAAGATCCGTGGTACCGATACAACTTTATTGTGCAACATCCTTGGTATCGATTCTACTGAATTCTCCAAACGAATCATCACAGCCATTATAAAGAATAAGAGCTACAGGCCATCTATTTTCGAAGCTTTGCTAAGCGAAGAAAAGATGGCCAAGATCAGTGAGTATCTTTATAAGTTCTCGCCGGGCTACTATTTGCAGGAACGGCCGGTACGCAAATATCCTTATGATGCTGCCGCCAATGTGTTGGGTTACCTGGCAGAAGTGGATAGTAATTTTTTACGCAAGCATGCCGATGAAGGATATGTATCCGGCGATTACGCCGGTATGACCGGCCTGGAGCGCAGTTACGAGCGGGTGCTGATGGGAGAGCGTGGGATAGAATACTGGAAGAAAGATAATAAGAACCGGTTAACGGATAGATGGGAAGATGGAAGGTTTGATACCACGGCTATTGCGGGGCAGAACATGTATACTTCTATTGATATCAAACTGCAGGAGTTTGGTGAGAAACTGATGGAAAACAAACTGGGCTCTATTGTTGCCATCGATCCTAAAACAGGCGGCATACTGGCTATGGTAAGTGCACCAACTTACAAACCTCAATTACTTACCGGTGCTGAGCGACGAAAGCATTTTTCGCAATTATTTCTAAATCCCGCATTGCCATTGTTAAATCGTACGGTAAGCGCAACCTATTCGCCGGGGTCTACTTTTAAAACATTGCAGGCACTGGTAGGCTTACACGAAGGGGTCATTACGCCAGAATTCACGCTATCATGTTCAGGTGCATTTTATGGTTGTGGCAGTGGCCGGCCAATGCGCTGCCTTGATATTGGAACCTTTGACCTGCGCAATGCGATCCGCTTATCAGACAATACCTATTTTGCTACGGTAATGCAAAAAGTGATAAACAATCCCAAGTACCCATCTGTAGACAGCGCACTCACCGTTTGGGATAATTATATGTATGCCTTTGGCCTCGGCAAACGACTGGGGGTAGATGTGCCTTCAGAAAAAAGAGGATATATTCCCACGCCCGAATTTTACGACAGGTCTTTTGGAAAAGGTCATTGGAATTATTGCAGCTTCCGCTCTGTAAGTATCGGGCAAGGAGAGGTAGATGTAACACCATTGCAGGTTGCCAACGAAATGGCATTTATAGCAAATAAGGGTTGGTATATTATTCCCCATGTAGTAGATAGTATAGATGGCGGCGATAAATTTGGTGTACTGGATAAATACAAAGAAAAACATAATACTATTGACATACCTGCCAGTATTTTTGATGTGGTGCACGACGGCATGCAGGCTGTGGTAGATGGCGGTACGGGCGCCGGTGCACGGGTAAAGGATATTGCAATATGTGGCAAAACCGGTACGGTAGAAAACTCATTTCGTGGGGTGAAGCAGCCCAACCATACTTTTTTCTGCGCTTTTGCTCCCCGGGAGAATCCAAAAATTGCCATCATGTGTGTGATAGAGAACAGCGGCCGTTATGGTGGTACTTACCCGGCACCAATTGTAGGCATGATGATTGAAAAATACCTGAACGATACACTGGCCGGCAAGGCGAGAGAAGAACAGGCAGAGCGTATGAGTAAATTAAACCTGATGCCTACAAGGATATACCAGGAATTGCGCAGGCAGGATTCAATGCGGCATTCAAAAGATTCTGCCTACCTGCTGTCTAAAGGATATATCAAGATCATTAAAGATACCATAGGTATTGAAGATAGTGAAGATGATGAAGATCTGCGAAAACCCAAAGCAGCCGATGATAAAAAGAAAAAGGATAAAGATACGTCGGCTTCCATAAAAGCACAACCAGCCATTTTGCCCGACGAACAACAACAGCCAACCCCAAAGCCAGACAATAAAAACAAGTAACGAGTTACCATGTACCAAAAAAATCCCTCCATAACAAAAGGCATCGACTGGATGATGGTATGGTTTTATATTGCCCTGGTGGTTTTTGGATTGATATGCATCTTCACGGTAGAATACAAGACTTCTGATGATGTGATGAGTACATTACTTGGTTTTCAAAAAGAGTATAGCAAGCAGTTTTATTTCTTCCTGTTAAGCCTGGTGGTAGCCATTTTCATTTTACTTACAGACAGTAAGTTCTTTACCGCCACCGCCAATCTTGGTTATGTATTTGGCATATTGCTTATAATGGCCACCTTCGTTGCAGGAAAAGAAGTAGGTGGATCGAAAAGCTGGATTCCTCTGGGTTTCATGAATATTCAACCCGTAGAAGTATGCAAAATATTTACTTCGTTGGCGCTTGCCAAATACCTCTCCCTGCCCGACACAAATTTCTCTAAACCCAAATCACAGCTTATTGCAGCGGCTATCGCATTTGCACCCGCCATTTTATCTGTGTTACAAAGCGAACCTGGCGCAGCCATAGTTTACTTTTCTTTCGTAATTGCATTTTTCCGGGAAGGGTTACCCGCTATTTATATTACACTCATGTTTTCGGTTACCATATTAGTTGTGGCCAGCATCGTAATGCCGCCCAATGCATTGCTGATTGTATTAACAGTAATTGCAGGCATTTTTATTCTTTTGTATAAAAGAAAGATCAGGAGAGATAAGGCCATACTTGTATTAATCGTTGGCGCATGGATACTAAGTGTGGGCATCCAGAAATTTATGGTACCGGCTTTGTTTGAAACTGTTTTAAAACCGCACCAGGTGGTAAGGATATTAACCACTTTTGGTATGGATGATTACAAGTTCAAAGATTCGTTGCGGAATGTAGACATGCAAAAAGAGTTTCGTAAACTGGGTACCAAGAAAAAAGGCGCTGGCGAAAAAGTAGAAAGCTACAATGTTAAGCAGTCTAAAATTGCCATTGGCAGTGGTGGTTTTGCCGGCAAAGGCTTTTTAAAAGGCACACAAACCCGGGGCGATTTTGTTCCAGCTCAAAATACAGATTTCATTTTTTCATCCGTAGGGGAGAGCTTTGGTTTTATAGGCTGTACCATCTTGATGCTGCTATATTTTGGCATGATGTACCGTATGATATTTATTGCAGAACGACAGCGCAGTCCTTTCAGCAGGGTTTATGCCTACTGCGTAACCGGCATCCTGTTTTTTCATGTGGCACTTAATATTTGTATGACGTTAGGCATTGCGCCGTCGCCGGGTATTACATTGCCGTTGTTAAGCTACGGGGGGTCTTCCTTACTTACCTTCACGGTACTGATATTTATACTTATAAAACTGGATGCCGACAGGCAACTGGTGTTGAGGTAAAGGAGCCCCCAAACCCCCTGAAGGGGGCTTAGGAAGCTTAATAAGAAAATACCAAACTTTCAGAAAGGAGTCAACAAAGCTTTACAAAATAAAATCGAATTCTATGATTACTGATTTAACGATATTAGAAAATAGATTATTTTCACAAACCTACTTTCTAAGTACCCCTTTAGGGGACAGGGGCTTTTTTTATGAAAATTATACCATTGAGCGAAGGTGCTTTCAGCATCGATAAATCGAAAGTGTTTGTTCCTTTTAATAAACAGGAAGATGATCTGCAACAGCGGGCCACAGGCAGCTTACTGGTAGAAGTGCAACCCTTTGTCGTCATCATCAGCCGGGATGTGATACTGATTGACACCGGCCTGGGATTTGCCAAGCCTGATGGTATACTGCAATTGCACCAGAACATGATTGACAACGACATTAACCCAATGGATGTAACCAAGGTATTGGTTAGTCATCTGCATAAGGACCATGCAGGTGCCATCGTAGTAAACGATCTTCAACTGCAGCAAAAACACCTGAGCTTTCCCAATGCGGTTTACTACGTTAACAAACAGGAGTTGGATTATGCAATTGAAACCGGTCGTCCTTCGTACTATCCCGAAGAATTTTCTTTTTTAAAAGAATCATCCAACGTGGTATTAATTGAGGAATCGGGAATGATTGATGATTACATCCGTTACGAAACTACCGGGGCTCACAGCAAGTACCATATGGTTTTCTGGATAGAGGAAGAGGGCGAAACGTTGTTTTTTGGTGCCGACGATGCCCCGCAATTGCAGCAGATGAAAAGCAGGTTTGTAGCAAAATATGATTATGACGGTAAAAAATGTATGGAATTAAGAACCAAATGGTGGCAGGAAGGGCAGGAAAAAGGCTGGACATTTTTATTTTACCATGATATAAAAACGCCAACAATAAGTTGGTAAAAATGAGGCCTTCATTTAAAAGAGGCCTGCCCTGAAAAGAGCTGGCCGTTGCTAACCTATGAAAAACACCTGCCACAAAAGTATAGTAAATAAACTCATATGCAAGTATAAAGGGGTGTTTTTTCTAAGTAGTTCTACGCAATTTTTCTCGGCCGCCATATTTGCAATCGGTTGAAAATGAATAATAAAAAACCCTTCCGTGTGGAAGGGCGTTTATTATTGTCACAGAATTTGATATATGTCAATTATTTCGCCGGTTTGGTTTCTGGCGCATATTCTGTTGGTTTTGTTGCCTCATGGCTTTCAGCCTTTCAACAAGCTTTGCCCTGAATTCTCCATCCTTTAAAAAGAATTCGTTGGTGCGTCCCGTACCCAACACCCTTGAAAATCTATCCTGGTATTTTTTCTTGATATTTAATACTGTCTGTTGGCGTTCCAAAACAGAGAGATTGGTACTCACTCCTCTCAATTCATTGTCAAATTCAGAGTGTAAAGGCCAGAACTTCTGTGCTTCGTCTTCACTTAGCTTTAGCTCCTTGCTCATATAGGCAATATAAAGCGCTTGAATCTTTTGTTCTTTATTGCTATTCTCTGGCTGCTGGGCATGTGCCGCAAACCCAAGGAATAGAAAAATGTATAGGAAAAAATGTTTCATGTCAATCTTGTTATGTGGTTTATTACAATTTAATGTACCCTGTCTTTTTATAGGTCAATAGTTTTTAAAACATTATCAAGTGTATTGTCGTCAAACAAATACTCATCTGCTGTTGGAAGTTCTTTTTCATTGGTAAGCGATGCTACCAATGCCGCTTCAACATCCTGCCCCTTGCTTTCCAGGAAATTTACAATAGCGGCGTCGCTAATGGTATTAAGTTCCTCGTCAAAACTGCCATTTTCTAAAATCTGGTTAGCCTTTTTCACTACAGCTACCTGGTTAGAACCCGATGAAGCCATGTTGCTATTATTGTTAAGCATAAAATAAGCACTAATAGCTATCATCCCGGTAACCACCGCAGCAGCTGCATATTTAAAAATAGAGAAACGCTTAGGCATGCTAATTACTTTTGCAGTTGCCGAAACGGTTTCAGGCGTGGTAATTTTCAGCGACTCGAAGTAGCCCTCGGGTACGGTAAATACATTCCGGTTGCCAATGCCAGCTACTGTTGCTGATATTTCCCGGGTTTCTGCCAGTACTTCAGATTGTTCCTCCATTTTGATCCTTGCCATAATAGTTGCAGGCAGGCTCTCAAAATATCCATCGGGAACAGCCATAACTGCAGGGGCTTCCATAGCATGAATTTTTAACAGCATCATGCTGCTGAAGTCCTCAAAATATCCTTCCGGGGCCTTAAATACATTGTACCTGGGCACAGATGCCAATATCGGGCTCAATTCCTGTAATTCCTGTAATATGTTATCTGGCTGGTTCATTCGGTGTATAAGACGCTGTTTTCTTATAAAAGTTTAATGGTTTAATATATAATCTTCAATTTTTTTTACGGCGTGATGATAGCTGGCTTTAAGGGCTCCCTCGCTGGTTTCCAGTACCTGGCTCATCTCATTATATGGCATTTCTTCAAAATACCTCAAATTGAAAACTGCTTTCTGTTTTTCAGGCAGTTGTTGAATGGCTTTTTGCAACTTCCACTCCAGTTTTTTGCCGTCAAAGTCTTTATCGGCTGCCAGCTTATCGCTCAGGTAATCTTCATTACCGCTCATGGAAGTTGTAGCCCTTTTCTTTTGCTTTTCAAGGAAACTCAAGCACTCGTTGGTGGCTATGCGGTACATCCAGGTGTATAACTGGCTATCTTCTCTGAAGTTATCAAGGTGCTTCCAAACTTTTATAAACATATTTTGCAATACGTCGTTGGCATCTTCATGTTCTACCACCATCCTGCGAATATGCCAGTACAATTTTTCCTGGTATTTTTTGATAATGCGGGTATAAGCAGCTTCTCTTGTTGCCTCAGTTTTAAACTGCAACAACAGTTCTTTATCTTCTAAATGTTCGGTCATAATTATTTTGTAGTACTACAAATATAGAAAACCAAACTATAGACCTGGTTTTTAATTGAAAGATTAACGCTGTGGCGGTTAGCCTCACGGTGAGTGATAATAAGGATGTACGTTTATTGTAATGGCACTTTCTATATCGGAACTACCCAGGGCCTGGTTGCTTTGTGTTTAAGCTGGCATCAGCTACCTAATAAGGTAAGATTTGCTGCTGAATTATTTTTTTAATTTTGATATTGCCAGCTAGCCCAAAACATTATGCTGTACTATAAAAGTAAGGATACCTGCAAAAAAACCGATTAGTGCCAGCCAGCTGATATTTTTAAGGTACCAGATAAAATCTACCTCCTCTATACCCATTACGGCAACGCCGGCAGCCGAGCCTATGATGATGGCACTACCGCCGGTGCCACATGTAAGTGCAATAAACTCCCAGAAAGCATGATCTTGAGGATAAGTGTTCATATCATACATGCCCTGCGCTGCTGCCACCAATGGCACATTATCTACAATTGAAGAAAGTATGCCGAGCGCCGTACCAATGAGGTAATCGTTTTTTAAATGAGTATTAAGAAATACCGCCAGGTGTTGCAATAATCCCAATGACTGCAATGCAGAAACGGCCAGCAGAATGCCCAGGAAAAAAAGAATACTGGGCGTATCCACTTTTTCTAATGCCCTTGCCACCGTAAAGCGATGGGCATTTTCCGGGTGCTTTTTTTTATGAAGTAGCGTGGTAATAATCCACATTAAACCCAGCGACAACAACATGCCCATAAACGGTGGCAGGTGTGTAATAGTTTTAAACAATGGCACGAAAATAAGCAGGCCAACACCTGAAATAAGAATAATTCGCCCATCCTTTTTTTCCCGTTCTGTGTTGATCATGATATGCGGTTCTGCAATGGTTTTGCCACGAAAGCGATACATGATGATCAATGTGGGTATTATACAAACAACCATGCTGGGAATGATGAGCTGCTTTACAATATTAAGTGCGGTTATCTGTCCGCCGATCCATAGCATGGTGGTGGTAACGTCTCCCAACGGAGACCATGCACCGCCTGCATTTGCAGAAATGATGATCATGCCGGCAAACCATAATTTATCTTCCTTTTGTTTCAACAGTTTAGTGCACAGGGACGTCATAACAATGGCGGTAGTAAGATTATCTAACAAGGCAGATAAAAAGAAAGTAAGCACCGAAATAACCACCAGCATTTTCTGTTTACTGGTAGTAGTTATCCTGCGGGTAATTAGTTCAAAACCGTTATGAGAATCGATGAGTTCTACAATGGTCATGGCACCCAGCAGGAAAAACAAGATGGAGGATATATCCCCGAGATGCACAATCAATTCTTCCGAAACTATTTCAGCATGATCACTCTGAACAATATAGATAGTCCAGCAAAGCACACCTGTAATAAGTGCCGATGCTGCTTTATTTAATTTAAGCGGATGTTCTAATGCTATTGCTGTATATCCAAGTACGAAAACCGTTATAATGAGCGCTGTAACCATAGTCTGTAATGCTTTTATAAAATGCTGGCGCAAAGGTATCAAATCAGGAATCAAAAGTTGGCCTTCAAGGCGTTTCTTTAATGCGCCACTACCTCCTTTTTAATAAGTGATCCCGGAAACAAATAAATTTTAAAATACATCTACACCTGCATTCTTTTTCTAACTGAAGCATACCAAAATCAATTTTTACAGATACTTTAGCACTACGTTATGATTTACTCAGTCCCGATATGCAGAAGAAATTCAGAGCAGGTGGTATGGCAACTTATAAAAATTTTGATCTGCATAACTGCACATTTTTTTTATAAAAAAAATTTTTGCAATTGGGAATTGTTGTTATATTGGCCAACATAATTGTGCCACAGTAATTTGAACCTGTGATAAAGAAAACAGAGAGCGCTAAGCAAGTTGATTAAATATTGTTCTTTTTGTTGCAATAAAAATATCCTTTCGTCATGAGATGAAAATTAAAGGTTATATGAAATAAGAATTAACAAAATAAATGGCGGAAAAATACGACACAGCGCCTATTGTGAAGGTAGTAACTAACTTTATAATCCTACGTTATGAGAAAAAATGTTTCACTGGGAGTAACTTTAATCCTTTCAATCCTGATTTACACTTCTTGCAAAAAAACAGATGTTGTTCCTTTTGAAGGGGCCAAAACAAACTCTTTGGAAGAAAAATTTTTTAATACCAACAGAACAGATAATTCTACTGAAGTTTATTAAATCAATCAACAGCCTTAAATTGGAGCAATACACAATGTGCAATCGCTGTTCGTAATCTTGCAAATGATATCAGGAGCTGGATATTAGCACATCCTAACGAATCAATCAATAACATAATTATACTTTAAATGAAATATTGGAGATTATATAGCAGTTCCGAGAAAGAAGTAGGTTTTGTTCCACAAATTGTTGAACCAGTGTTTGAAGGATCTTACACTGATAAAAACCAAATATGGAATAATTATTTAAAAAAAATTGACAATGCCACAATAATCCCAAAGGGCCACTTACATAAAAGAGCAAAGCCGACTGACTTAATGTCTGTCGGCTTTGGATCTGGTGATTTATTTGCATCTGATAAATTAAAAACAATTATTGGCGCATATAAAAATGTGGGTGTTCAATTTGCAAATTCAGAAATAATCACAAAAAATGGAGAGTATTTAAAGGCAAATATTATGCACCCTTTTTGTACAGATCACTTATTTCTAGATATAACAAAATGTGAATTTCGAGTATCAAATGTGATGGGAGATATTATTTATGAATTATTGAAATTTGATTCATTTGATGAATTTATCGTAAAGAAAGGAGCAATTATTGATCAAAGTAAACGACATGAAGATATTAGCTTTCATAAGTACATTTCTATCTCAAAATTAGCATTTAAGAATAATATCGATTTAGGAATGTGTTCAGTGTTTGATGTAACATATGGCGGCTTTGGTTTTTATGTTTCGCAATTAGTAAAAGATGAAATCCTCAGTGAAAAATGTACGGGGGTAATCTTTAGAGAAATGAATGAAAGGTATCCATAGCTTATTGCTTCTTCTCTGAAGCTGCTCTTATATGTCTAAGCTTGCGCAAGTTTTCCAAATAATTACATAATTGGATTTGAGATGCTGCTATTTATCTGCTGCCGTTGGCTAAAGTTTACCGCTGCTTAAACTCACACCCAGTGTGATAACGTAAACTTTCTTGGTTGTATATTTTACGAAGACATCTTAGATCGGTATTAATCAAGGCTGTTAAGAACGAAAACAACAAATTTTAAAATCCTACTTTTGCGCCTCGCCGGCAATTTCGTTGCAAGGCATTATACACAAAAAAGGCTGTAAGGGTTACCTAATTTTCCTGCATCCTGCAAAAAATACTTCATGACGGGATTCCTTAATCTGTTTGATTTTAAACAAAAAGTAAATTATAAGAACGAGATCTTAAGTGGGCTTACCGTTGCCCTTGCGCTGATACCCGAAGCGGTAGCATTTGCGCTGATTGCAGGCCTTTCTCCACTCACGGGTTTATATGCTGCATTTACTATGGGCCTGGTTACTTCCATTTTTGGTGGCAGGCCAGGTATGATCTCAGGCGCTACCGGTGCAGTAGCGGTAGTTATAGTGGCACTTGCCAAAACACATGGCGTAGAATATATTTTTGCAACAGTTATCCTGGCGGGCATCATCCAGATGCTGGCCGGATTCTTACGCTTAGGAAAATTTATAAGGCTGGTACCGCACCCCGTTATGTTTGGTTTTGTAAACGGGCTAGCCATTGTGATATTTATGAGCCAGTTGGTGCAGTTTAAAACAACCGACGCTGATGGCCTACTTCATTGGATGACGGGCTCCCCGTTGTTAACCATGCTGGGCCTTGTTTTTATTACTATGCTTATTATTTGGGGCTTACCAAAGATCAGCAAAGTAGTGCCTTCTTCGTTGGCTGCTATACTCGTTATTTCAGCGTTGGTTATTGGTTTTAATATTGATACCAGGAGTGTGGGCGATATCGCTTCTATACAAGGTGGTTTTCCGCCTTTTCATATCCCAGAAATACCCTTTAACTGGCAAACCCTGCAGGTAATAATGCCTTATGCCTTTATTGTAGCCGGCGTGGGATTAATTGAAAGCCTGCTAACACTAAACCTGATTGACGAAATAACGCAAACCCGTGGCCGAGGTAATAAAGAAGCCGTAGCACAGGGTGCCGCCAATTTTGTAACGGGCTTCTTATCTGGTATGGGTGGCTGTGCCATGATAGGGCAGAGCCTCATCAATATTTCTTCAGGTGCAAGGGCAAGACTTTCCGGTATTGTTGCTTCTGTAATGCTGCTGGTGTTTATCATGTTTGGTTCTTCTTTAATAGAAAGAGTGCCAATGGCGGCATTAACAGGTGTAATGATTATGGTGGCCATTGGTACCTTTGAGTGGGCAAGCCTAAAAACCTTTGGCAAAATGCCAAAGCATGATATACTGGTAATGATTTTGGTTACCCTGGTTACGGTGTTTATGCATAACCTTGCGTTGGCCGTGTTGATTGGTGTCATCATATCTGCTCTTGTATTTGCCTGGGAAAATGCACGGCGCATACGTGCAAGAAAATATGTTGATGAAAATGGAGCGAAGCACTACGAAATATTCGGACCCTTGTTCTTTGGTTCTGTAGCGGCATTCAATGAAAAGTTTGATGTGCAAGATGATCCTGTGGAAGTAATCATAGATTTTAAAGAAAGCAGGGTAACGGATATGAGTGCTATTGAAGCAGTTAATAAACTAACAGAGCGGTATAAAAATGCTGGAAAAAAATTACACCTGCGTCACCTTAGCGACGACTGCCGGGTGCTGTTAAAGAACGCTGCAGATATTATTGAAGTAAATGTGATGGAAGACCCATATTATAAAGTAGTGGTAGATAAAATATAGTTTTTCACCTTAGTAAAAATAGAAAGCCCCCGATTATCGGAGGCTTTCTATTAATTGTATAAGTCATTATTATTTTTTCTTTCTGGCCATTACTTTCTCAGCAGCTGCCACAATATGATCGGCATCAAGGCCATATTTTACCAATAATTCTTCCGGCTTGCCACTTTCACCAAAAGTATCGTTGGTGCCAACATATTCAATAGGCACAGGCCAGGTTTTGGCGGCTGTTTGTGCAACACTATCACCAAGGCCACCAATAATATTGTGTTCTTCTGCAGTTACCGCACAACCGGTTTTTTCAATTGATCCACGGATGGCTTCTGTATCCAGCGGCTTAATAGTATGTATGTTGATGAGGTCAACAGAAATGCCTTTTTCTTCCAGGATGCGTGCTGCTTCAATCGCTATCCAAACCATATGGCCACAGGCAAAAATGCTCACATCCTTGCCGTCATTTAGTTTCTGTGCTTTGCCAATTACAAAGTCTTCTTCTTTTGTAAAAATGGGCCAAACGGGGCGGCCAAATCTCAGGTAAACCGGGCCTTCATAATTAGCGATGGCCTTGGTTGCTGCTTTTGTTTGGTTGTAGTCTGCCGGAACAATAACTGTCATGCCCGGCATCATTTTCATCAAACCAATATCTTCCAGTATCTGGTGCGTAGCACCATCTTCACCTAAAGTAAGGCCAGCATGCGATGCACAAATTTTTACATTCTTACCACTGTAGGCAATGCTCTGGCGTATCTGGTCGTATACACGGCCGGTACTAAAATTTGCAAAAGTTGTAGTGTAAGGAATTTTTCCTCCAATGGTAAGGCCGGCAGCAATGCCCATCATATTTGCTTCTGCAATTCCACACTGGATGTATCTTTCAGGGAATTCTTTTATAAAGCCAGCAAGCTTCAGCGAACCTGCAAGGTCGGCAGTAAGGGCAACGATATTATCGTTTGCACGTGCCGCTTCCAACAGGCCATCACCAAAACCACTGCGGGTATCTTTCTTACCAGTTACTTCTATATTCTTAAGCATAATTATTTTTTTATAGGGCTGCAAGATAAGAAAGGTTTCTAAGTTTTTCGAGACCAGTTAATTACTAACTCATGCAACATTAGCAATTAAGACAATTACTAGCTCTAATAAACGAGAAACGACCAAACGACCAAACGAGAAACGACCAAACGAGAAACGAGCAAACGAGAAACGAGCAAACGAGAAACGAGCAAACGAGAAACGAGCAAACGAGAAACGAGCAAACGAGAAACGAGCAAACGAGAAACGAGCAAACGAGAAACGAGAAACGAGAAACGAGAAACGACCAAACGAGAAACGCACAAACGAGAAACGAATTAGTTACCAGCATTTAATTTCTTCTCCCACTCCCACGCAGTATGTAACATATCATCTAGGTTATATTTGGGCTGCCATTGCAGCTTTGATACTGCTTTATCGTTGTTGGCAAAAATAGCTATTACATCTCCTGCCCGGCGTGGGCCCACCTGGTAATTCAGTTTTTGCTGGCTCACTTTTTCGAAAGTATTTATTACTTCCAGCACCGTGTTGCCGTTACCGCTGCCCAGGTTAAAAATATCGCAGTTGGTTTCGTTCTTTTTATCCATCAGGTAATTCAAGGCAAGTGTGTGCGCATGGGCGATATCACTTACATGTATATAGTCTCTTACACAACTGCCATCCCTTGTATCATAATCGTTGCCCCAAACCTGCATCTGCGGCAGTTTGCCAATGGCAGTTTGCGTAATGGCTGGTACCAGGTTGGCCGGGCGGCCGATAGGAATTTCGCCAATAAAGCCAGAAGTATGTGCGCCCACCGGGTTGAAGTACCTTAAAAGAATTGCGTTGGGGCCATTCAAACTGTTCATGGTTTGTTGTACGATGGCCTCGCCAATTTGCTTGGTACTGCCGTACGGGCTCTCTGCCGGTTTCTGTGGAGTAAGTTCCGTAACTGGGATACTATCCGGGTTACCATATACCGTGCAGGAAGATGAAAATACAAAATTGGGAACGTTGAATTCCTCTACGCATTTCAATATATTGATGAGAGAGCCCAGGTTGTTTTCAAAATATAATAATGGGTTTTCTACTGATTCGCCCACGGCTTTGTAGGCAGCAAAATGAATGATGCCGGCAATGTCAGGATTCTCCTGGAAGATGGCATGGGTGTCATCAAAGATGCAAAGGTCAACCGGGTAGTTCTTTATTTTGGTACCGGTAATCTTTTCAATACCTGCCAGTACTGCCGGGTTACTCCTGCTGTTGTTATCAACAGAAATTACTTCAAAGCCGTTGGCTGCCAAATCAACTATGGTATGCGAGCCAATATAACCGCATCCACCCGTAACCAAAATTTTTTTCATGATGCAAAGAAACAAAAAAAATCACCCAATTGTGATTGAATGACTTTATATATGTAAGTTGAATGTAATTTTTTAAATGAGCCAGTTGAGTACAACATAAAACAGGGCAGCCAAAGCTCCACTAACTGGTATGGTTAGTACCCATGCCCACATCAGGTTTACCGTTACGCCCCACCTTACAGCACTCAACCGCTTGGTAGCGCCAGAACCAATAATGGCACCGGTAATGGTATGTGTGGTACTCACCGGGGCACCCAGATTAGCGGCCGTAAATAAGGTGATGGCGCCTGCAGTTTCTGCACAAACGCCTTCCAATGGCGTTACCTTGGTAATTTTGGTCCCCATTGTTTTTACGATTTTCCAGCCACCACTCATGGTACCCAGGGCAATGGCTGTATAACAAGCCAGTGGCACCCAGTTAGGCATCTGGCTAAATGTTTCTATTTGCCCACCGGCTATCAGGGCAACGGTAATAATACCCATTACCTTTTGTGCATCCGATCCGCCATGGCCTATACTAAATGCAGCAGAAGAAACCAACTGCAGTTTCTTATACATGTTTCCCGTTCGGTAAGCAGTTTCACCTTTAAGGTAATTGTAAAAATAAGAGAGGATAAACACCACGCCCAACGTAAGCAATGCATATCGTTCAAAATTATTTTTAAACGGCACGAATATTACACATGCGCCTACAATAGTTGTGATAATAGCAAGTTTGAGCCAGAAACTTTTTTGTATAGTGACCAATGTAATGAAAACCGAAATGATCATACCAATCAATGGAGCCAGTACGATAAAGATCACCGTCTTCATGATCATAGTGAAATCGATACTGCTGAAACCGGCTGCTGCAATGGCTGCGCCGGCAAAACCACCAATAAGGGTATGAGAAGACGAAGAAGGAATACCATACCACCAGGTGAGTAGGTTCCAGAAAATTGCAGCCAGTAAACCTGCCAGCACGATAATCATACCGTGGCTGCCATTTACCACATCTGTTTTTACCGTTTTGGCTACTGTATTGGCTACTGCATGATCGCTAAAAACAAAGAACGCTATGAAGTTGAAGAATGCTGCCCAGATAACCGCCTGAAAGGGTGTAAGCACTTTGGTACTTACAATGGTGGCGATGGCATTGGCTGCATCGTGAAAGCCGTTTATATAGTCAAAAAGCAACGCCAGCACTATTATAACGATCAATATTGTAGCCATACTATATTTAAATTAACACACAACCAATTGAAGACCTGGCTGATTTTTTAATGATACTAAATGATTTCCTGAGTTAATAAAAGCTTTAGGCATACTTAATAATGATCGATTCAATCACATTTGCAGCATCTTCGCACTTATCGGTTACAATTTCCATTACCTGGTAAATCTCTCTTTTTTTAATCACTTCCTTAGCATCAGATTCCGTAGCGAATAATCGCTCAATACTCATGTCAAAAATATCGTCTCCCTGGTTTTCAATGCTGTTGATGGCCACGAGTGCATCTGTTATCTTTCGCATATTTTTCATGCTCCTTAATTCAATTACGGCCCGCTGCACGTGCATGCATCCGTTAGCAATAAGATCGGCAAATTTTTGTATGCCGATATCATTCGGGTTAACCCTGTAGAAATTTATTTTTTTGGCTGAAGCATAAATATAATCTGCAATATCATCCAGGGCGCTGGCCAGGTAGTGGATATCTTCCCTGTCGAAAGGTGTAATGAAGTTTTTGCCCAGCTCTGTAAATATCTGGTGCGTAAGTTCATCGTTTACATGTTCCATATCTTCCAGTTCCTTTATCAGTTTGCCTCTCTTGTCAAAGTCGGTTTCCCTAACAACATCTTTTAATTTTTCGCCCATTTTCACCAGTTCTTCAGCAACACTTTCAAAAAGCGCAAAAAACACCCTATCCTTAGGTAAAAAGAACTTTAAAAACGAAGAGATTCCCATGTACTTAAATTTTTTGTGCGAAATTAGATGGTAAGGCTCCTTTTTGCAGCCTAAAGTTAATTGGTAATGATTTCTTAACAAAGGCAATCCGCCGTGCGAAAAACCAGCTTGTTTTATAGGGAAGTTAGTACTCTTTATGATATTTCCCTCTTTAGTTGTAAACTGATTTAATTGGCGAATTGCCCTTAAAGCAGTTCGGGCATTAAAATGGTAATGTATTTGTTGAGGGGAATACAAACCCTGTTAATGAAATTCCTCTTAACTATAGCATCTATCTTGTTTTGCACAACGCTTGTTTCCTGCTTTAAAGAATACAAAGGAAGAATTCAGATTGATGGTAGCAGTTCGGTATACCCAATTACCGAAGCCGTAGCAGAAGAATACCGGGTAGACCATTCAGATATTCGTATTACTGTGGGCGTTTCTGGCACGGGTGGCGGCTTTAAGAAATTCGCCAGGGGAGAAACGGACATCAGCAATGCCTCCAGGCCCATTACTGCAAAGGAAGTTGCCGCTTGCAAAGAAAATAACATCGCATTTATAGAAATTCCGGTTGCGTACGACGGGCTTGCTGTAGTAGTGAGTCCTTCAAACGATTTTGTGGATTACCTGACGGTGGCAGAACTTAAAAAAATATGGGAACCAGCAGCACAAAATAAAATTACCTCCTGGAAGCAGGTAAGAGAAAGCTTCCCGGATGTTCCCCTCAGGCTATATGGTGCAGGCACATCTTCCGGCACGTACGATTATTTTACAGAAGCCATCGTAGGAAAAGCCAAATCTTCCAGGGGAGATTATACCGCCAGTGAAGACGATAATGTGCTCGTGCAAGGCGTAGCTTCAGATAAAGGTGCCCTTGGTTATTTTGGACTGGCATATTACATCGAAAATAAAAGCAAATTAAAACTCGTAGGCATCGATAATGGAGCAGGCCCTGTTTACCCGAGCGATTCAACGGTTAGAACCGGCGTATATGCTCCGCTATCAAGGCCCGAATTTATTTATGTAAATGCAGCTTCTGCAAAAAATAGTATCGTACAGGAGTTCATAAAATTCTACATAGATCATGCACCGCAACTGGTAAAAGAAGTGGGCTATGTTCCATTGCCCGCAGCGGTGTACCAGGCTGCATATAACAGGTTGTTACAAAATAAACAAGGAACTATGTTTGAAAAAACCAGTACCGTAGGTGCAGACCTGGAAAAATTAATGAACGCCCCTCAATAACAAATATGCTACACAGGCGAACAAAAGAAAAAATAATAGAGGGCATTATGATGCTTTGCAGTTTCATTACTGTGCTTACCACGCTAAGCATCATAATCATATTGGCAATAGATACCTTTAAATTTTTTGGGGAAGTTTCTATCATCGATTTTCTTACAGATACCCAATGGACGCCTTTATTTGCTGAAAAACATTTCGGCATTCTTCCCCTTTTGAGTGGAACGCTCCTTACCACTGCCATTGCAATTTTATTTGCTGTTCCTATTGGATTGATCATTGCTATTTATTTAAATGAATATGCCACACCACGTTTTACTGCAATTGTAAAGCCGGTATTGGAAATTCTTGCAGCCATTCCAACCGTTGTATATGGTTTTTTTGCTTTGCAATTTGTAACACCAATGTTGCAATCCATTATTCCGGGTCTGAGGGGGTTCAATGCATTATCGCCGGGCCTGGTAATGGGTGTCATGATTATTCCTTATATCACTTCACTTAGTGAGGATGCATTGAGGGCTGTGCCAAAATCTTTGAGAGAAGCTTCGTATGGTATGGGAGCTACCAAATTACAGACAGCGCTGAGGGTAATGATACCTGCCGCTTCTTCAGGCATATTGGTGTCTATTATATTGGCAGTAAGCCGGGCATTGGGAGAAACCATGATCGTTGCCATAGCGGCCGGGCAGGAGCCGAATCTTACTTTTAATCCGTTAGAATCAGTAGAAACCATTACTACCTATATTGTACAGGTAAGTATGGGAGATGTGCCCCAGGATTCCCTGGAATACCGCACCATTTTTGCAGCGGGTATGACACTATTTGTATTCACTTTTATTTTGAACAATGTCAGTTTCTGGCTGCGTAAGAAATTTCAAAATCAGTATGAATAATGGATAAACATTTGGCCATATCAAAAAAGAAAGATAAATTTTTTCGCATACTCGCTTTAAGTCTAACAGTATTTGCGTTGTTGATTTTATTGGTTTTATTGGTAGATATATTCTGGCGTGGCTTCGGCAGGTTAAACTGGGGTTTCTTTAATAACCTTCCCTCACGGCACCCTGAGAAAGCAGGCATACTTACAGCAATTGCAGGCATGTTAAGTTTGTTGTTGTTTACCGTTATTATTGCTTTGCCGATAGGTATCCTTGCCGGGGTTTACCTGCAGGAATACCGGGCAAAAAACAGGTTTGCTAAAATAGTAGAAATCAATATTGCCAACCTTGCCGGAGTGCCGTCTGTTATTTACGGAATACTGGGGTTACAATTATTTGTTCGGATGGCTGGCATGGGCAATAGCTTGCTGGCTGGTGCATTCACGCTGGCGTTGCTTATTATGCCCATCATCATTGTATCTACCCGTGAAGCACTTAAAGCGGTGCCCCAGTCTTTACGGGAAGGGTCCTACGGCATGGGCGCCACAAAATGGCAGACTACCAGCAGGGTAGTTATCCCATCAGCCCTGGGCGGAATTTTAACCGGTATCATATTATCCATTTCAAGAGCTATTGGAGAAACTGCTCCGCTGCTGGTAATCGGTGCACTGGTGTACGTGCCATTTATACCTGAGGGACCAAACGACCAGTTTACTACCTTGCCCATCCAGATTTTCAACTGGGTGTCAAGGCCACAAGCCGGGTTTATTGTAAATGCTGCTGCGGGAATTATTATTCTACTGCTCATTACTTTCTTGTTAAATGGAATTGCCATTTACATTCGTAATAAATGGTATAAAAAAATGAAGTATTAATTATGTATAAACTAGAAACCAGGAACGCCAATCTTTTTTACGGTGAGAAACAAGCGTTGAAAGATATTTCTATCGGAATTGAACCCAATACCGTTACTGCTTTTATTGGCCCCTCGGGTTGTGGTAAATCTTCTTTTTTGAGATGTTTTAATCGCATGAACGATTTAATAGATAACACTACCATCAACGGTTCTTTCTTATTAGATGGGGAAGACATTTATGAAAGGGAGGAAGTATACGATTTAAGAAAAAAAGTAGGGATGGTTTTTCAGAAACCCAATCCTTTTCCCAAGAGCATTTTTGAAAATGTAATTTATGGCCTGCGGATAAACGGTATTAAAGACAAAGATGTTTTGAACGAACGGGCTGAGTTGTCTTTAAAAAATGCTGCGCTGTGGGATGAAGTAAAAGATGATCTGAATAAATCTGCACTTTCTTTATCTGGAGGACAACAGCAACGGGTTTGTATAGCAAGAACACTTGCGGTAGCACCAACCGTGGTATTAATGGATGAGCCGGCATCCGCCCTGGATCCTATTTCTACTGCCAAAATAGAAGACCTTATCTATGAATTAAAATCTAAATTCACTATCGTAATTGTTACGCATAACATGCAGCAAGCAGCACGGGTAAGTGATAAAACTGCATTTTTCTACCTTGGAGAATTGATTGAATATTCAGACACCAAACAGATATTTACCAACCCGGAAAAGGAACGCACACAAAATTACGTAACAGGCAGATTTGGATAAATACACTTAATATGACTCATTTACAGGAACAACTCGATTATCTAAAAACTTCTTTAACAGAGATGGCTTCATTAGTAGAAAGCCAGCTACAGAAAAGCATTGAGGCACTTTTAAAACAGGATGAAGATCTGGCCAACGAAGTGTTGCACCACGAAAAAAGGGTAAACGCTTTTGAGTTGAGAATAGATAAAGAATGTGAAAACATTTTTGCTTTATTAACCCCGGTTGCCCACGACATGCGGCTGGTATTTGCTACTTTAAAAATGAACGCAGACCTGGAGAGAATCGGGGATTATGCAGAAGGCATATCCAGGATTGTGGTAGAAGGGAAAATGACCTATGATCAACAGCTCATTCAAACGCTGGACGTAAGCAATATGTTTGAGATCGTTTTTGCAATGCTGAAAGATGTAGTCATTGCATATAAAGAAAACGACAGCCGCCTGGCTCGTTCCGTGTTTTCAAGAGATTTGCTTGTAAATGATATTAACCACAATGCCATGCAACTGGTGGTTGAATATTGCCGCTTAAACCCGAAGTACATACCGCAGGCGATTAACCTTTTATCTATTGTGCGTAAGCTGGAGCGGGTGGGAGATCACGTGACCAATATTGCTGAGGAGATTATTTTCTTTAAAGAGGCAGAGGTTCTTAAACATGGCAATAAAGGAGGAGACAGCACTTCAGATCACCATTTTTCAGAAAGACCATAATCTACCAATACATATCAGCTCATTTTCGGCTTTTTCATTTGCCCAAAAACTTTTTGGTTTACTAAATTGCATTACGTAAACGTAACAATTTAGTAATATGAATCCCTATGAAGCGTTTTGCTTCCCCGGGTTCCTCAAATAATACGATCATGAAAAAGTCATTACTCCTGGGTTTTATGTTACTGTTTTTTATCGACTGTCATTCCCAGTTTTTAATGGACATGCTGGATACCACTACTGCCACCGGAAAGGGGCTGATGAATGTTTACAAAAATTCAGATCACCTACGCTTTAGTACTTACATACAACCGCAATACCAGGTGGCTTCTGCTAAAGGCATTCAAAGTTTCGAGGGCGGAGATTTTTCTCCGAAGGTAAGCAATCGCTTTATGTTGCGCCGCAGTAGGGTTCGTATAGATTTTGTTCATTTTCCAGGGAAGATCGTGGCCCCGATGTTCAGTTTGTTTTTCAGTTTGATGCCAACGAAAGAAGTTTTACGGTAAGGGATGTTTGGGGACGCATCTTCGAAAATAAGTACAAACTGTTTTCATTTACCACCGGGATATTTGCAAGGCCTTTTGGCTACGAAATAAATCTAAGCAGCAGCGACAGGGAGAGCCCCGAGCGTGGGCGCATGAGCCAAACGCTTATGAAAAGTGAAAGGGATCTTGGTGCAATGCTGACTCTTGATGCCAGGAAAGACAATCATCCCTTAAAATACTTAAAAGTAGATGTGGGGATGTTTAACGGGCAGGGTATAAATGCCGCCGGTGACTTTGATAATACAAAAGACTTCATTGGGAGAGTATCGCTAAAGCCAAAGAAACTAAATAAAACATTCACCCTTTCCTGTGGCATTTCAATGCTGTATGGTGGCCTTGAAAACAATACAAAGTACCGCTTTAGTACCGGCCTGGATGGTGGGATAAAAACACAAATGGTAGATTCTGCTCTATCCAATATCGGCACCATGTCTCCACGTAAATATTACGGTGGCGACCTTCAATTTCGAATCGCTAATAAAGTAGGATCTACCGAGTTGAGAGGCGAATACATCAGGGGGCAACAGCCGGGCCTGCGTAACACTTCCGAAACACCCGTGGCACTACTTACGGGCAACGAAGGTTTTTACAACCGGCATTTTGATGGAGCCTATTTTTATCTTTTACAAAACATTTTCTCCGTTAAGCACCAGTTATTGGTAAAATATGATTGGTTTGATCCTAATACCAAAGTATCCTCCCAAGAGATTGGAGCAGCGGGCGCTAACTTTACTGCAGCAGATATCAAATACAGCACACTGGGCATAGGTTATATTAATTACATTACACCCAATGTAAAGGCAGTATTGTACTACGCCATGCCGGTGAATGAGAAAACGCAATTAGAGGGTTTTACTTCAGATGTGAGCGATCGTGTGCTTACCTGCAGGTTGCAGTTCCGTTTTTAAAACGCAGGTAACATTCGCTTAACATTACCGTAACAATCGGGTAACACTACCGTTACATTGACTTAACATAACAGTCGTCACTTTGTGCCACAAAAGACAACCAGTTATGTTGAAAAAGTTACTTGCGTTCTTAGTTATATTTATTCTTTCATTTCAATTTGCGGCACTGGCCCAGGAACTGCCTTTTTCAGGTAAAATATTGAATAATAAAAATGAAGTTTTATCAGGAGCTACTATTCTTGTAAACGAAACATCCAAACAAATTTCCAGCAATGCAGAAGGCAGGTTTGTGATAAACCTGGAGAAAGGAAAAAAATATACTTTAACTATTTCCAATGCGGGTTACACCAATAAAATTATTACAGATATTGAAGTAACAGACAACCTGGATAACAACTCCATAGAAATTGTGCTGGATGATAATGCTAAAACCAATCTTGCCGGGGTAACGGTGGTAGCCACTTCCAGGCGCCAGGAAAATACCAATGCTTTGCTTGTTTTTCAAAAAAATAATACTGCTTTATCCAGCGGTCTTGCAGCAGATTTCATCCGCCGCACACCCGATAAAAATACAGGTGAAGTGTTGCGCAGGGTAAGTGGAACATCTATTCAGGATAATAAATTTGTAGTTATCAGGGGTCTTAGCGATCGCTACAATGCAGCTTTTATAAATGGTGCTGCATTACCCAGTAGTGAGCCGGATAAAAAGGCTTTTTCATTTGATGTAATTCCATCCTCTTTAATTGATAATATCATCATTAACAAAACGGCTACTCCTGATATTACTGGTGAGTTTGCCGGTGGTCTGGTGCAAATTCAAACAAAAGATATTCCGGTAAAAAGTGAACTTAGTATTGGGATAAGTATGGGTTTTAATACACAATCTGTTTTTGATAATTTTGTGAGTAACGAAAGAGGCGACACAGACTGGTTGGGTTTTAGCGAAGGAAGACAATTGCCTGCTGCATACCCAAAAAAATACCTTGCTTTTGCGGCATTGCCGGTTGCAGAAAGAGAAGCCATTGCCAAATCGTTTAACGACCAGGCCTACAACGAAGTGAACTCTACAGCTACTCCCATTCAAACCTACAATCTTACCTGGTCAAATGTTAAACGTTTTAAAAACGGTAGTGCATTCGGATCTATACTTGGTCTTACCTACCGCAATTCAAAGTTGGTGTTTGATGCCACAAGAACCTTGTTTGAAAAAGGGGCCAACAGCCAGTTCTTTTTTGATTATGATGATAAACAAAACAAGTATAGTGTAAATGCAGGTGGTATTGCCAACATTGCATGGACATATAAAAACAATAAAATTGCCTTTAAAAATCTGTTTAATCAATTGTTGGAAGACAACTATTATACACGTACCGGCATCAATACAGAAAACCTGCAGGATGTATCCTTAAGATCATCTGTATTAAACCAGCGTAGCCTTTACTCGGCACAATTAGAAGGATCCCATGAACTTCCAATTAATAAAATTAAATTCAACTGGAACCTCAACCTCGCTTTGAATGATAAATCTCAACCAGATTTGCGGGTGCAGACTTACGGTAAATCCATCGGGGTAAATGAACCTTACCGCATTAACCTGAGGGGTAACAACACTAATCGTTTCTTTAGCGAATTAAAGGATAAATCGTTTGGATACAATGCATCTTTAAGTATGCCTTTCAAGCTAGGATCGCATAAACAAACCCTTAAAGTGGGTGGCGCTGCTACCGTAAGGCTCAGAGACTTCAAAGCTTTTATCTTCGGATTTAAAGAGCCTACAGATACCTCTCTTCAGTCCCTTCCGTTTAATACTATCTTCAACAGCAGCAACCTGAATGAAAACGGTGGTTATGCATTGAGCACAGATCTTCAAAACCCACAGGATAAGTATTATGGCGTATCGGCTTTGAGTGCTGGCTATGTGATGCTGGACAATAAACTGAATGAGAAATTACGCCTGGTATGGGGTGCAAGATTTGAGTATTTTGAACAGGTTTTAAAATCTAACAAGCAAGGCACCGAAAAAGCCCAAGTGGTAGATACCGATAAATTTGACTTTTTGCCATCCCTGAATTTTACTTTCAGCCCCAACAAAAAGACAAACTACCGCTTTGCGTTATCCCGCACCGTTGCAAGGCCAGAGTTCCGTGAGATTGCGAATTTTACCTTCTTTGATTTTGAACAAATTGCCTCTACTGCCGGTAACGATACGCTGCAAAGAAGCAGTATCATCAATGGAGATATCCGTTATGAGTTTTACCCCAAAGCCGGTGAGTTATTATCTTTTGGTGGTTTTTACAAGAACTTTTCTGATCCTATTGAGCTACGTTTAAATAGTGCAAGTGTTGCCACCCGCAGGCAGTATCAATTTCAGAATGCAGAAAAGGCAAGCCTGTACGGTATAGAGGCTGAATTTAGAAAAAAGCTTTCGTTCCTTTCAGGAAATGCAGATAGCTGGATGAACAACTTATATTTTAATGGTAACGTGTCGGTTATTTTTTCTGAGGTAACCTTGGGCAACTTAGATGCCAGTGGAAATAAACAACCTGCTACCACCCGTCCGTTGCAGGGACAATCGCCGTACCTCATAAACGCAGGTTTTCAGTACGATGGCCAAAAGGGAACAAATATTTCATTACTGTATAACAGAATAGGGGAAAGGCTTGCATTGGTAGGCAATGACGACTTTGGAGATATTTACGAGAAGCCAAGAGATCTTATAGATTTCCAGGTGAGCCAGAAAGTAATGAAGAGCAAAGGTGAGGTAAGGCTAACAGTAGGGGATATCCTTAATCAACAATTTGCAACATACGAAAACAGGGATTCAAAAAAATCATACAATGCCTCCACGGATAAATTCTTTAGTACCTACAAACCCGGTACAACTATCACCCTTGGGTTTAATTACACTTTTGGTCTGTAAAAAATTAAAAAATTAAAAAAATTAGTAAACACACAAATAAGTTTTATATGAAAAAAATGCTCGCTTTAATAGCCTTTTCTGCAACTATGGTAACAGGCTGTGTTAAAGTTAATATTGACGATTCCGTTAACGGAGGAAGTACCAATACTGGTGGTGGTACCAAGCAGGATCAAATTGTGTCTTCAAAAATTATTACCGGTACCATTACAGATGTAGTAGAATTGCCAAAAGGTAAATACATCTTAAAAGGATATGTGTTTATAACAGAAAGGGCATCGCTTCGTTTTGCTGCTGGTTCGCTTATTGTAAGTGACACTATTCAAAAGGGTGCGCTTATAGTAGAAAGAAATGCAAGATTGTTTGCAGAAGGTACAGCCGCAGAACCAATCGTATTTACATCTGGTAAAGCTCCGGGAGCCCGTACCCCTGGTGACTGGGGCGGAATTGTATTATTAGGCAATGCGCCTACCAATCGTTCTACTGAACCAATCATTGAAGGAGGTATCAATAGCAAATACGGAGGAAGCATAGCTGCAGATAACAGCGGAAGCTTAAAATATGTTCGTATTGAATTTGCAGGTATTGCTGCCGATCCTAATTCTGAGATCAATGGACTTACCTGCGGTGGTGTAGGTAGCGGAACTACCCTGGAAAATATACAGGTGAGTTACGGTAACGATGATGCTTATGAATTTTTTGGTGGAACCGTAAATCCTAAAAACCTGATTGCATTTGCAACTGCAGATGATGATTTCGATTTCGATTTTGGATTTACAGGTCGTCTGCAATTTGGTATTTCCCTGCGTGATCCTTTGTTTGTAGATGGTGGTGATGCCGGAAACGGTATTGAGTGTGACAATGATGGTTCAGGAACAGTAGCATCGCCGAGAACTCGCCCGGTAATAAGCAATTTTACTTTTGTTGGTCCTAACGGCGCTACAGGCACTGCCGCAAACCACAATTTTAATACACGCTTTCGTCGTTCTACGCATTTTGTATTGCGTAACTCTATTTTAATGGGCTACCAAAAAGGTGGTTTTGAATTTGAAAGCGATTCAACCGCACAGGGCTATATTGATGGACGTTCTGCTTTCCGTCATAACCTGGTACATGCAGTAGTAGAACCCTATAAAGTTGCCAGTACTTCGCTGATTACTGCTGCAGGAGTAAGAGCAAAAGCCGAAGGAGCAGATAGCTGTAAGACGTACACAGCCGCTACAGATATTATGTTGGAAAATCCTTTCAGCTTAAGCGCACCTAACTTTGCACCCAAGGCTGGTAGCCCTGCTACTGCTGCAAATGCAGCAAGTTTTGTTGGCCTGGGTGGTTTTACTACTACTACCTATGCCGGTGCTGTTGGTACTACCAACTGGCTACAGGGATGGACAAGCTTTACACCCAAGACCAATGTTTATTAATATAAATAACTACGAAAACTGAATAATAAAACCGCTTACTTTTGTAAGCGGTTTTATTATAAAATAGATTTACTGCCATGAAGTTTTTATTTTTTACCACATCGTTATTGTTGCTATTGTTAACGGCTTGTAATAACGGCAACGACCAGCCGAAAAGAGATGTTGCACCCATCGCAACAACACTTGCTTCCGAACCGGGAGAGGGCGCTGCTATCATGCAGTTAGATGACCGGCTGAATGAAACCGACAGCCTTGTATTTGTTTTTTATAAAGATCCGCATGGAAAGGACTCTTTGAGGTATACCCGTTATTATGGTGAATTTCACAGCACAGATACAGGAATCATTCATTTACTTCAAGACAACCTTAAAGACAGTACCCAAAGACTGGAAAAAATAAAAAACTGCAGGAGTGAGGGAAAGATCTGGTGCTTTACAAAAGGCAATGTATTTCAAACCATTTATTTTTCTGCACATAACCCGGAATGCAGTTTTGTTTATATTATTAAAAATGGGCAGTTTTATTATAGTAATATGAGTATGACCCTGGCCAATAAATTGGCTGACTTAAAACGGTTGGCAAAAGAATCTCCAAATGAAGGATGAAAGGAGACGAATTAGTTAATGAATAGATATGTAGCTTCCAATTGCCATGTGTAATTGGCAATTTTTATTAATCAACTGAGTAATAATTACTGTAATGGGTAGTAATACCACCTGTTTTTAATACTTCCAAAAATTTAATATTAAGTAATTGTTACCATTCATTAACTTTATAAGGTCATTTTTTACAATTGAATACCTGCGTAACCATATTATCCTTCATCGGGCTCCTTTTATTTACCAATATAAAATCAGCCGCTCAGCTTTCTCAGCCAACGCTTCATGTGGGTTATTTTGGGGATACGCTTAATATAGTAGCCAACAGCAATTTCCAGGTAGCATTAGAAAAACCGGTAACAGAACAAAGTGTAAAGCAGTTTTATACTCACCTGAACAAAACCGATTTTCAATCAGTTGTAGAAAGCATTATGGCTTATAAAAATTCACATCAACTGGACGACTGGTTATTTTATCAGCTGATAAGGAGAACAGCACAACAGCTTAGCCCAAAAGCAACCGATTATGAAAGATATACAATGTATAAATGGTTCCTGTTGGTGAAATGCGGTTACAATGCACAACTGGCATTCGCCAGGGATAAGCTGCTTTTTTATGTGCAAAGCAACGATAATATTTATGACATTCCTTTGTTTGAAAAAGAAGGCAAACAGTTTGTTTGCCTGAATATTCATGATTTTGGAAAAATTGATTTTGAAAAAGACCAGTTATATAAAGTTGATATAAATATACCCGAAGCGGTGAATGCTTTTTCATACAGGGTGAAGCAAATACCCGATTTTAAAAGTGATGGGGTTGATGAAAAGCAATTGACATTTTTTTATGATGATGTAGAATACAGGTACAACGTCAAATTAGATTTGCAGACAAAAAGTATGTTCAGCAATTATCCTTCTGTTGACTTTGAAGCTTATTTTAATATCCCTATGAGCAAAACAACTTACATTTCGCTCATTCCGGTGCTTAAGAAAAAGTTGAGAGGGATGAAGCAGGCGAAAGGTATAGACTACCTGATGAATTTTACCCGGCATGCATTTATGTATGAATCAGACCAGGAAAACTTTGGAGTAGAAAAAAGACTATCCCCTGAACAAACCATTATGAATGATTTTAGCGACTGCGACGACAGGGTGGCCCTTTTTTATTATCTGGTAAAAGAAATATACGATCTTCCAATGATCGTGCTGGTTTACCCTTCTCATATAACATTGGCAATTGAACTTCATAAACCCATCGGAATACCCGTAGTTTACAATGGCAGAAAATTTTCTCTTTGCGAACCCACTCCTCAAAGGCTCGAACTTCCCATTGGCAAACTGATGCCTGAATTAAAGGATGTTGCTTTTCAGGTGGTGTATGAATACCTCCCTATTGATAAATAAATATACTTGCCTGCAGTTCCGCTAAGTCAATATGCAATGTAAAAGTATCAGAAAGCATTCCTTGATAATTAAAAATAGCTCTCCCGAAAATCTTTCTAATTATTTTTTTAACTTGATGCCGCTGAAGATATCAGTTCAAATTATTTTAAATGAAAGCATATAATTTCGACCCCTTCCCGGAACTATTTTCAGAGCGGCTCAGACTTAGAAAATTTAATGCCTCGGACGACGCTCAAATTTTAGAGTTTCGCTCAGATCCCACCTTTATGAAATACCTGGATCGGCCACTCATGCAAAACATAGAGGAGGCCACGGTTTTAATTCAAAAAATTACAACTGATTTGGAAACCAATGCAGGCATCACCTGGGGGATTACAAAAAAAGATGAGGATGCGCTGCTGGGAACAATTGGCTTTTGGAAAATGTATCCTGAACACGCAAGGGCGGAAATAGGCTATATGCTTCACACAGATTTTCATGGCAAAGGTTTCATGCAGGAGGCACTAAGCACAGTCATACATTTTGGATTCACAGCATTGGAGTTGCATTCTATGGAGGCAAATGTGAACCCGGGCAATGAGTCGTCCATTAAGTTGTTAGAGAAAAACGGGTTTGTAAGAGAGATACTTCAGGGAAAATTATTTTTTCGATGGTAAGTTTATTGACTCAGCGATCTATTCACTTATCAGCCCGGCGGTTACCATCCACTAGCTTCTATCAATCTTTTTTTATTGGCAAAGTAAATTCAAGGGTTGTTCTGTAACTTTTTCTGCCGCCATTGCAGCAGCCGGCTTAGTAAGCAGGTGATGACAAGTTTGGTAAATATCATCCAGTTGCATTGAGTGAAGTTTTGCAAACGCTCACTCGGCATGGGCACAGCTGCCTGCTTTATTTTCTGTAATTTTATTTCTATGAATCTCAGCGCCGGAAAAATTTTGATCAGTGATGCCTCACTGAAAGATCCCAACTTCAGGAGTACCCTTATTTTTATTACGGAATACAATGAGGCAGGTGCCATGGGCCTTGTGATCAACAGGCTTTTTGAAAAGCCCCTCAATGCTCTGGCTGAGTTCAGCCACTGTCGGGCTTTTCCGTTATATGCTGGCGGTCCAGTAGATAAAGAACATCTTTTTTTCATTCACCGTCGCCCCGATCTTATTCCAAACGGCGATCCTATTACCGGCGAACTTTATTTTGGTGGAGACTTTAAGCAAGCCATTTTCCACATCAACCAACATACGCTTGATGAAGCAGGGGTTAAATTATGCATTGGCTATTGTGGCTGGGATAAGGGGGAGCTGGAAGCAGAAATTGAAGAAGGAAGCTGGCGCCTGCAGGAAAGTAACGCCGATATTATTTTTGCCCGTAACCCCTTCATGTTCTCAAAAGACTAAATACTTCCGGCTGTGAATTGGCAACAGTGAATGGTCATTTCATCATTCATCATTACCATCCAATGTCGTTTACTTAGGCTTTGAGAAACCCTAATCAACCGCCGACGTGGCTGTAGGCCGCCGTCGGGGTTAGCACAACCCCGTCAGCGGTTGCAAACCCTGACGGCGGTTTAAGTTAACTAAACGACATTGATTCACCATTCGCATACCACCAGTCACTCATTTGCCAGGTGAAGTCCCGTTTTTGCCTGCATGGGCGGTAGTGATGGTGCTGAATTTAAAAACGCTGCGTACCACTTCCCGGAGTTTTTGATGATTCTTTCCTGGGTGGCAAAGTCAACGTACAGCAATCCAAATCTTGGGCGATAACCTTCTCCCCACTCAAAATTATCCATCAGGGTCCACACAAAATATCCGTTTACGTTTGCGCCATCTTGTTTTGCACGCAGCACCTGGGCCATGTGCTCCTGCAGGTATTGAGTACGTTCGGTGTCGTTGATGATGCCGGCTTCATTAATGTCAGTAAATGCTGCACCATTTTCCGTTACTATTATTTGTTTTATTTTATCAAAACTGTTGTAGCGCATGAGTGCATGGTAAATGCAGGGCGGGTGCA
>JBBSKH010000001.1:0-99502 GCA_038256495.1 Chitinophagales bacterium | reverse complement strand
TCACCAGGTAAAAAAAATCTCCCAACAAGTATTTTATGTGCCCGATGCGTGGTTGTATCACCATATTGATGCACATCGCCTACAATTAGAAAATTTCAAAACCCTTTTCCTGAAGACCGGCAATGAAGAAAAGAAAAGAGTGAAGGCGGAGGATGGCAATATTGCTGTAATAAAAAAAGGAGTGGAATTTATAACTAAAACTTTTGCGGCGGCCCTGCTATGGATCATGTTTGCTTTGAAAGGTGAGTACAGTAAAGGTAAATACATATTTATTTCACAATGGAATACGCTGAAAGGCTTTTGTAAGCCGGAAGTATTTGTGAGGTGATCCATTTCAAATTGACTCCATGGGCGGTGGTGACACCGCCCACAAGAAGTACGGCCAGGCTACAAGTTAAAATTCACCAACATGTACAACACGTTTTTTAGACATTCTTATGTTGTAAAATGAATATTTATTTCAATATATGCGCAGTAAAATATGCAAATGGATATTTGATGTTACGGGCTGGAAAGCGCTGGAGCCACCCAGCGAAAATCCCCGGAAATACATCATAGTGGCGGCACCACATACCAGCAACTGGGATTTTTGGTACACGATGGCCACTTTTGCCATACACAGGATGCCGGTACGGTTTACTATTAAAAAAGAATGGATGCGTTTTCCCTTTAGTTTAATAATGAAACCATTAGGTGCCATAGCAATTGACAGAACCCCCAGGGCTGGGAATGCAGGCAGACCTAGCCTAACGGAAGCAATAGTGCAACTTTTTAACGATCATGATGATCTCATTCTGGTAATTACACCAGAAGGAACCCGCAGCCGGAATGACAAATGGAAAACCGGTTTTTACTATGTTGCCAAAGCTGCAGGTGTCCCCATATGCCCCGGCTTTGTAGATTATGAAAAAAAGATCACGGGCATCGGTAAACCCATTCACCCTTCCAATTATAAAAACGATATGCAGCAATTGATGAAATTTTTCTTGACTATACATCCAAAATATCCGGAGAATTTTACGGCAGACAGGCAGCAGGAACGAAAAACCGTTTAACCTGTTATGGGTATCTGAAGATAACAACTAGATAAATTTAGTAAGCCCGACTGTGGGCAATTAAACTACGAGGTATTGACTAACGGACTGAAAATATAATTATATTTACCGGCACTAACAATTACAAAATGAGAAACCTTAACACGCCCCTTTTACTATGCTTTTGCGCTTTCAATTTCTTTTTATTTTCCTGCAACCAGTCTAATAAACAGGATAAAGATGCCTTAACTGAAAAAGAGCACGAAGCAGGCTATGATGGGCCAAAGGAAAGAGACCTGCTGGAATTTGAAAAGACCAAAGACCCGGCAACAGGAAAAGTGCCCTACGAGAAACTGCTGGATGCAATGATTCGTACAGAAAGCCTGAAACAAACAGAAGCTTCCAGGACCTTAGGAATAAACTGGATTGAAAGAGGTTCTATTTACGATAGTGTTGGTCCATGGAACGGCAATAAACGTGGTGGCTCAGGAAACCCCGCAGGCACTTACACTTCCGGCAGGATCAGGGCCGTATTGTTAGATCCTATTGATCCTACAGGCAATACGGTGTTTACAGGCGGTGTAGGCGGTGGCCTTTGGAAAACAACTAATCTATTGGACGGTATTCCACTATGGCAAAACGTGAATGATTTCTTTGATAACATGGCCATCTCTTCTATTTGTATAGATCCTTCCAATTCAAACATCATGTATTTTTCTACAGGCGAACCAACAGTTAACGCTGATGCTATCCAGGGGTTGGGAATCTGGAAATCAACTGACCACGGAGTAACATGGGCACAGTTACCATCCACAGCCAGTTTTACAAGGACCTTCAAATTGCTTTGTGACAACAATGGTAATATTTATGCAGGCTTAAGAGCAGGTGGTATCAGGCGGTCGACAGACGGTGGACTTAACTGGATTAATATTGCTCCCACAGGTTTTACCGGTTCGAGTTGCCCGGATCTTGAACTGAGTTCTACAGGGACATTACACGCTAATATGGGCTATTTCACCAGTAGTGGATCAACCAGGCATTTTTTCACAACAGCACCGGGGACAGAAAACGGTGGTGGTTGGGTTGCATCAACAGGGTTGCCTGCTTCTGCCAACAGGTTCGAAATGGATTCCAGGGGAGATACTGTTTGGATTTGCCCTACCAGCACTGGCAACAATGTGAACGGCGCCTATCTTTCTGTTGATGGCGGTGCCACATTTGTTCAAAAAAATACCGGCACCTATGCAACAGGTATTTCCAATACACAGGGATGGTACAATATCAGCCTTACTATGCACCCCACAGATTATACGCAGTTTATTGTGGGTGGCCTGGATGCTTACCGTTCGCTTGATACTGGTAAAACTGCCCAAAGGCTTACTTATTGGGTAAGTTCACAACCATACGTGCATGCTGATCATCATTACGTAAAATGGTGGCAGGTAGGCGGCGAAACAAGAATCCTGATGGCAACTGACGGTGGCTTATTTTTATCAAGAAACAACGGAATTACTTTCGTTGATAAGAACAGGAATTTAGGTTTAAAACAATTTTACTCCTGCGCTATTCACCCCACACTTACTGATTATTTCCTGGCCGGGGCACAGGATAATGGCTCACATCAATTCAAAAACCCGGGACTCTCTTACAGTTTCGAAGTTTCCGGTGGTGACGGTGCTTATGTAGCTATTGACCAGGTAGATCCAACTTTCCAGTTTACAAGTTATGTGTATAACCAATACCGTAGAACGAGCAATGACTGGAATAGTTATACGTCCTTTAATTTTTCAAACAGTATTGGTTTGTTTATTAATCCTTTTGAATATGACGGTATTAATAAAAAGATGTATGCCAGTTATGGTACTACCATGTTCCGTTGGAATAATCCAACTACCGCTACCAGCGTTGGTACTTCTTCAACAGACATTTTAACTATTCCCGGATCTTCAGGTAATTTATCATCATTTACTATATCTCCCAATAATAGCAAACGGGTGTTTATAGGTACGAGTACGGGAAAATTATTTCGTATGGAATACGCAGACACTATTCTAAATGCAGATGTTGGAGCCAATACAACGGAGATCACCGGTCCCGGCTTTTCAGGTTACCTTAATTGTATTGCAACTGGCAGCAGCGACCAGGTAATGATGGCCATCTTTACCAACTACGGCGTAACCAATGTATGGCATACCACTGATGGAGGTACCAATTGGACTGCTTTGGATGGTAACCTGCCGAATATGCCCGTGCGCTGGGCAGTATTTGACCCTGTTAACGACGATAAGGCAATTATTGCAACGGAAGCCGGTGTGTATATTACACTCAATATTAATGGCGGTGGTACACAGTGGGTACCAAGTGCCGATTTCCCAACAGTACGTACAGATATGCTAAGGGTAAGGGCCAGCGATAATCTGGTTGCTGCGGCTACTCATGGCCGTGGTTTATGGACCGGCTATACCAATGTTGTATTACCTGTAAGAAACATTACACTGAATGCTAACCTTGATGCAACCGGCAATGCAGCCTTAAACTGGACTGTAGTGGGTGCAGTAAGCGCCACCAAATACTCGATCCAGTACAGCATCAACGGAACCAGCTTTACAGATGTTGCTACGGTGGGATCAGCAGTGTCTGCTTTCAAACACCTCTTGTCTGCTCCGGTGGGTTACTACCGCATTATGGCAACGGAAAAAAGCAGCGCACCAGTATATTCCAACGTGGTGGCAGTAAGGTCGAGCAACCTCGTACAAGGACTTAAGCTAAGAATAACACCAAACCCTGTTTCCAGCTCGGCTAACTTTGTGTTAAACAGCACTCAGAAAGGAGTTTACAGGTGGATATTATCTGATATGCATGGCAGGATACTACAGACTGGAAACGGAAACCTTGATGCAGGAGGAAGCATTAATATGCCAGTAAATTCTGCCAGGCTCACAAGCGGAAGTTACCAGGTATTGGTAATTCAAGGACAACAACGCATGAACGCTTCGTTCATCAAACAATAAGATATCACTTAAGCACTAAAAAAGAGACCGCCTGATGGCGGTCTCTTTTTTTATCTCATTATTCCAACATGACATTTCTTATCGCAAGAAAAACAAACACAACTCTTCATTAAATTGTAGTTCACACGGGCAATAGTCAAGACCAAAATGTTTACCTGCCACCCGGCGGACAATATTCCTTCAGGTAATTTGTATATAATGTTGAAAGGTGGGCACCTGTACCGGCACCTTCACTAATGCTGTGGGTTCGGTTGGGGTAAGGCATAAAACGAAATTGCTTGTTGTTTTTTATCAATTCGTTAACCAGCATCTCAGCATTATCATAGTGCACATTATCATCTCCCGTACCATGAATATAAAGCAGGTTGCCTTTCAGGTTCTTTGCATAAGTAATAGGCGAGCCTTTAATAAAATCTTCCCGGTTCTCCTGCGGCAGGCCCATGTAACGTTCCTGATAAATATTATCATAGTTTAACTGGTAACCCACTGCTGCAATGGCAATACCGGTCTGAAATATTTCAGGGTATCTAAAGAGCAGGTGCAAGGTTGATGAACCTCCGCCACTCCAACCCCAAACTGCCACCCGGCTTTTATCCATGTATGGAAGTTCGAGTATTTTTTTTGCACCCATGGCCATATCCCTGATGTTAATATCACCAATCTTGCGGTAAATAGATTTACGCCAGGCAGCACCTTTCAGCGAAGGGGTACCCCTGTTATCAACCGCCACCTGCACATATCCATCTGCCGGCATATTGCCATTGTATAAAAAGTTATTGTGGCTGCCATAACGGTCACCCACAGTTGCTGCTGCCGGTTCGCCATATACATAAAATACCACCGGGTACTTTTTACTTGCATCAAAATTATCCGGCTTATGTATCCATGCATCCAGTATCACATTATCCTCTGTGGTTATCTTCAGGTACTCTACGTTAATAGAAGTATTTTTCCTAAGGTTGCTCGCAATACTTTTGGCGGCGCTAACAGGTTTTGCATCAGGTAGCGTTATCCATTCTGCAACAGGCGTTGTATTATAATTGCTGAATGAATGACGAGCCATTTTACCGGTAGGCGATATATCATAACTGTGGGTTCCTTTCAGCGCATAATCAGAAATTAATTCAGGATCGTCTTTCGGGTTGTTGATGCGAACCCTGTAACCGTACAATTGCGTAGCATTCTGTGGAGAGGCACTAAAATAAACATAGTTATTGCTTTCATCAATGGCCAGCAATTCACCAATATCATAATTACCTTTCGTGAGTAAGCTTATATTTTTCCCATCCCTGCTAATCTTGTAAATATGGCGCCAGCCATCTTTCTCGCTGATCCATAAAAAATCCTGCCCTTTGTTTATCCAGTTCCAACCTACCGGCTTATCTGTGTTCAGATCAACCCAGGCAGCATCGTTTTCTGCCCAGAAAGTGTAACTGCTGCCATCGCTTACTTTACAGTACATCAACCTGCTTTCCTGTTGCTTACGATCCAGTTGCTGCAGGATGAGTTCGTTGTCGCCACTCCATTCCATTCGTGGAATATAATGTTGCTGCGGATTACCTTCCACATTCATCCAACGAATAAATCCATTGTTCAATAACGCTACGCCTATTTTCACAGGTGATGGTGCCTCTCCCACTTTTGGATACTCCACGGGTATCACCTGCGAGTAAACAGAGTCGGTAGTATTAAGCATATAGTAATCTCTTATTTTGGTAGCATCTACCTGCCAGAAAGCAATTTGTTTACTGTCGGGGCTCCAACGGAAACCATCTCTGCAGTTAAACTCTTCTTCATACACCCAATCGAATGTACCATTGATGAGTTTACGGGTGCCATCCTGCGTAAGCTTTTTTACCTGGCCAGTATTCACATCCTCAGCAAAAATATTATGCTCACTTACATAAGCCACGTATCGGCCATCGGGCGAAAACTTGGCAAACATCAGCGATTGTGCGGGTAAACCTTTACCTAATTGTTTAAGCTGTTTGCTGCTGTTATTTAAAATCCAATAATCGCCTCGGGTGTTGTAACGCCATACTTTAGCGGTATTGGCAAACAACAATATCTTGCTTCCATCTGGGCTGTAATCAAATGACTGAACCTTGAGTGGCGTATTTGCACCCTGTGCCGTAAGTTGTTCTTTTGATACTTCAATGGTTTCTGTTTCTTTTTTGGGATCGTTGCGTACAATATTCCCGGTCTTGAAACTATAGTATGCGGTGCCATCAGGCGTCCAGTTCACACCACGGTTTTGGGCCGTACCCACCTGCCATACCAGCAGGCAAAGAAGGATAATAGATCTTAATCTGAAATTCATATTTTGAAATTTAGTCAGCGTTAAAAATAAGCAATTTTAAATGAGGCTCCGCAACCGGTCATCATTAAAAAAAATGAAAGTATTTTTGCAACCGAGATAATAAAATGAAGCAAGACAAATTAAGATTAGATAAATATTTATGGAGCATCCGGTTGTTTAAAACAAGGAGCCTGGCGTCTGATGCCTGCGATCGGGGAAAAGTAAAATACCAGGGCAATGGCGCCAAGGCTTCAAAAACCGTAAATATTAATGATGAATACGAAGTAAAAACAGAAGCCAAAAAATGGCTGATAAAAGTAACGGGTTTATTACACAGCCGGGTGCAGTACAGCGAGGCTGTTAATTTTTACATGGATATAACACCTGAGGAAGAGATAGAACGTATCCAGTTTCAGGCAGCGGCTTTTCACACGGGAAAAAGAATGAGCAAAGTAGGCAGACCGACCAAAAAACAAAAGCGTGACCTGGACGATTTTATGGATGGAGATGAACAGGCTCAGTAAATTTTTTATCACTAAAAAAATAAATTTGAAAATAGATATTATCAGCGTTGTGCCAGATTTGCTGCTGTCGCCTTTTGCACATTCCATCATGAAACGTGCACAGGATAAAGGTTTGTTACAGGTTAGGGTCATCAACCTTAGAGACCACACTAATTATGTAAGGGCACAGGTAGATGACTATGCTTTTGGTGGCGGTGCCGGTATGGTGATGATGGCAGAACCGCTGGTAAATGCCATTGAAGCTTTACAGAAAGAAACTACTTACGATGAGGTCATTTATTTAAGCCCTGATGGGGAAACCCTTAGCCAGCGAATGGCAAATCACTTGTCGCTAAAGAATAACCTAATGATGATTTGCGGACATTATAAAGGAATAGACCAGCGGGTAAGGGACCATTTTATTACCAAAGAAATTTCTATAGGTGATTACGTGTTAAGCGGCGGTGAACTGGCAGCTGCGGTACTCACCGATGCCATCGGCAGGTTGATCCCCGGTGTTTTAAATGACGAAAGTTCGGCATTAAGCGATTCGTTCCAGGACAATTTACTGGCACCACCGGTATACACAAGGCCGGAAGATTTCCGGGGGTGGAAAGTACCGGAGGTACTGATGAGCGGAAACCACAAGCTCATTGAGGAGTGGCGCCACGAGCAGTCCTTACTGCATACTAGTAACCGACGCCCCGATCTGTTGGATAATAGCGAATAAAAAAAGCCCCGTTAACCGGAGCTTTTTTTATGAAACTATTTCGAAAATTAATTAGTGAATAATTTATCGTCAACTGGTATGTTGGTAGATATTTTATCGTACACAATTGCACCTTGCATATTGGTTTGTGCATACGGAAACCAATATCCATCTGCATTCTGCTTATAATCAGAAAAAGTCGTTTCCATTTCCATCTCCTGTCCTTGTACATTGGCAGTACTTACTGTTTTTACAAGAAAGTTGCTGGCTTTATCTACAAAATAAGTAGAAGTTTTACCGTTTTTTATAACCTTTAATTTATAAGCATCTTTGCCATCCACTTTATCCATTCCCAGGAATTCTACGGTAGTGCCTTTTTCCTTGTAATTAAATAAGGCACCCTGCACATCCAATTGCCCTTGTGCAGATGCGAGTTGATCGGCATCCATTTCTAGTGGCTCAGTTTGCTGCATAATGGGCATAAATACCCAACCTTTGGTTGGGTTAGCTAACTGGTAATTTGATGTGCCCATAATATCCAAATCCAGGCGCAAACCTGCCATATGTTTTTTGGTCATTACAATACCCACATCAACACCTTGGGTTGCCATACTGCCTTCCATTTTTATAGTTTTAAGTGAAGACAGTTTTTCTGCTCCACCCATGGCGGCTACATTCCCGGCTACTATTTCATCTGCCGTTTGGCCAAATGCCGAAATACTGGCAAAACATAGGGCCATAAAAACGAGTTTTTTAAATGCTTTCATGCTAATATTATTTTATTTTGGTTGTTTTAAAATTATCTTCATCCGCAGGCAATATAGTATAAATAAATTGTTGCACATATTTTTGCCGAAGAAATACACATTAAGTAAAACATAATTTTTCAACAAAAAATCCCTTCACAAATGCCTTCTTTTACCATTTCTGCCAATATTGTCATTATTCCTGCCCGGGAGATATTTTACGGCGAGTTAGCGGTGGCTGAGGGTAAGATTGCATCTATCAATTTACTGAACCAACAACCTGATGTAAACGCCCCTTTTCTACTACCTGGTTTTATTGACAGTCATGTGCATGTAGAAAGCAGTATGCTCGTTCCCTCAGAGTTTGCAAAGCTGGCGGTTGTGCATGGTACCACAGGCACCATCAGCGACCCACATGAAATTGCAAATGTTTGCGGTATTGACGGCGTAATGTTCATGATAGAAAATGGCAAAACTGTCCCTTTCAAATTTCATTTTGGTGCACCGAGCTGTGTACCAGCAACTATTTTTGAAACAGCCGGTGCATCATTGAATGCAGCAGCAGTAGAAAAATTGCTTGCAAATAATGATATCCACTACCTCAGCGAGATGATGAATTTTCCCGGTGTTTTAAACGGAGACAAGGAAGTGCTGGATAAGTTAGCCGCAGCCGTAAAATATAATAAACCCGTAGATGGGCATGCCCCGGGATTAATGGGCGAAGCTGCAAAAAAATATATTGAAGCAGGCATCAGCACCGACCATGAATGTTTTACCGAAGCAGAAGCATTGGATAAACTACAATATGGTATGAAAATACTTGTGAGGGAAGGAAGTGCTGCCAAAAATTTTGATGCTCTTGTTAACCTCCTGCATCAGCATCATGAGCAAATGATGTTCTGCAGCGATGATAAACACCCAGACAGCCTTGTTGCCGGACACATCAATAATTTATGTGCAAGAGCGGTTGCAGCCGGCGTAAATGTATTTAAAGTGTTGCAGGTAGCGTGTATTAACCCGGTGTTGCATTATAAAATGAGCAATGGTATTTTACGCATTGGTGATGCGGCAGATTTTATTGTTGTAGATAACCTTGTTGATTTCAACGTACAGCAAACTTATATAGATGGGGTGCTGGTAGCTGAAGAAGGCAAATCGTTGATTGAAACTGTTCCGTCCGAAATTATAAACGAATTTAATTGTACTAATAAATCTGCTGATGATTTCAGCATGCCATATGATAACGAAATAAAAGAGATTGCAGTAATTGAAGCGTTGGATGGCCAATTGATCACGCCAAAACTAATGGCTGCACCTCTTGTAAAAGCAGGCCACATGGTTAGTGATGTAGCCGAAGATATTGTAAAAATTGCCGTGGTAAACCGCTACAAAGACGCTCCGGTTACAAAAGCTTTTATCAAGAACATAGGCATTAAAGAAGGAGCCCTCGCTTCATCCGTTGCACACGACAGTCATAATATAGTGGTGGTAGGGGTAGATGATGAGAGCATGGCAAAAGCTGTAAATCTTATAATTGAAGAACGAGGGGGCGTTAGTGCCGTATCAAAAAATGAATCCATGCTGCTGCCCCTGCCTGTGGCCGGGCTCATGAGTAATGAAGATGCTTATGTGGTGGCATCCCAATATACCAACATCGATCGCTTTGCAAAAGAACAACTGGGCAGCCCGCTATCGGCCCCATTCATGACACTTTCCTTTATGGCGCTGCTGGTAATACCACACCTGAAGCTGAGTGACAAGGGCCTGTTTGACGGAGATAGTTTTAGTTTTGTAAACTAATCAGAATTTGGCAGCTATTACCTTCATTGCAATACTATCTGTTCCTTTGGGCGCAAAATATTTAGACTTGAAGGGAACGATGGCACCCGGTTCGAATTTGTCGTACAACACTTCATTGTCCTCCATCAGCAAAGTGCCGGTTTTGCTGTAGAAAGAGAGTTTTATATCAACGTCTTTGTAGGTAACAATTTTAGCCATGTTATGCACTTTACCTTTCACTACCGTTTGCCCCAACAGGTTTTTCTTATCAGAACCCGCTACTTTCAAAAAGTCTGCAGGTGATTTTTTCTCCACTTCTTCCAGAGATAATTTGCCCGCTTCATACTTATCTTTCTGTACCGTTTCGTTGCCGCCACTAGTGCAGCCGGTTTGTAAGATGCCTGCGATTAAAAGGATGATGAAGATTGATTTCATGACTTAAAGAGATTTTTTTTAATAAAGCGTATTCAAAAATAAGGGTTGCCGCTTATTTTATTATAGATTTGTGCCATTTCGGTATTAAAATTAACTAAACAGCGCCGGTTCAATAGTTCGGCTCAATTATCAGCTTTATGGTACACAACTTTAGCAAACAGCACTCCCTGGTAAGTAATTGGGTTAGTGAATTGAGAGACGTGACGGTTCAAAATGATCGTATGCGTTTTCGCCGCAACCTGGAACGTATTGCAGAAGTGATAGGATACGAAATAAGCAAGGAGTTGGAGACAGAAGACAAAGACTTCACTACTCCCATGGGAATTGCTACCTGCAAAGTTTTAAAGGAGCAGCCTGTGTTGGCTACTATTTTAAGAGCGGGTCTTGCGATGCATAACGGGCTATTGAATTTCTTTGACCATGCAGACAATGCTTTTTTAAGTGCCTACCGTAAACATCATGCCGATGGCAGCTTCGAGATCAGTATGGAATATATGAGCTGCCCGGAACTCGATGGAAGGGTGGTTATCATCAGCGACCCTATGTTGGCCACGGGATCCTCGCTGGTGAAGTCCATTCAGTACTTAAAAGACGAAGGAAATATTAAATCTATTCATATTGTATGCGCTATCGCCTGCAGCATAGGCATAGAATATGTGCTGCGGGCCGACCCTAAAGCTACCATTTGGTGTGGCGATATTGATGAAGAACTTACTGCAAAAGGTTACATAGTTCCTGGTTTGGGAGATGCAGGTGATCTTGCCTATGGCACCAAGATGCAGAACTAAAGTAAACCTGGTGGCCTCTGAAAGAAGGCTGCACATAATAAAAACATAACTATAAAAAACGTTGCTTGCTGCTGGCTCACTTGTGACTGAATTGTTATTTGTTGATAATTTTAACCAATCCCAACATTTGGTGCAGCTTTTTAGACCAATTCCTTATCTTTATTAATAGAACGCTTTATAATGAGAAAATACTTTTTGTTACTTATTTGTACCTTTTTTGCCGTAGCACTAAAAGCTCAGGATCCGCATTTTTCCCAATTTTTTGCTTCGCCCCTTACCCTGAACCCGGCATTTACGGGCAAGTTTGATGGTTCCTGGCGTTTAGCGGCTAATCACCGTGATCAGTGGCCATCTATACCAAAAGCGTATGTTACTACCAGCGCCTCTTTTGATTTTCCGATTCTTAAGACTAAAATTCCTGACACAGATGTTTTCGGCGTGGGTATTTCCGGCGTTTCAGACGCAAGTGCCAATAGCCAGCTTAAACTAAATTATGGTTCGCTTTCTCTTTCTTACCATAAAGCACTAGATGAAAACGGATACAATACCATTGGTGCCGGTTTCCAGGGCACCTACAGCAGTATGAACCTAGATGTTAGCAAGCTTACTTTTGAAGACATGCTTACCCAAAATGGTTTTACCGGAACAACCTCAGATATTTTAACCAACGGCAATAACCAAAGCTACCTGGATGTAAATGCCGGTATTTTGTTTTCTGGTTCTACCAATGGCGAAAACAACTACTACCTAGGCGCTTCCATGTACCATATCAATCGCCCGCAGGTAAGTTTTAAAGATAAAAACTGGTACCTGAGTGGCCGTGTAACGGTACATGCAGGCGGAACCTTTTACCTGTCAGACGTTGTATCGCTTAGCACTTCTGCCATTCACCAGATACAGAACAAAGCAAGTGAAACAACACTAGGCGCTGCATTAGGCCTAAATGCAAATAATGATATTGATAACCCCACCAATGTTTATATTGGTTCCTGGATACGCTTTAACGATGCAATCATTCCCTACGTGGGACTTGAAGTTAATGGTTTAAGAATAGGTGCTTCTTACGATGTAAACGTAAGTAGTTTAAAGGCAGGCACGGGCAGCAGGGGTGGTTCTGAGTTCTCTCTTATTTACATTATGCGTCCAAACGAATCGAAGGGCATTCCTTGTCCGAGATTTTAACAGCATTCTTTGCAGGTTGAGCTGAATTTCTTTGCAACATCATTATGGTGATAATAATAGTTTTATGTTCCGTTGTGTTTCCTTCCGCCGCTAACATATTTATTTCCCTTTAGAAAAAATCGATACGGTAAGGCTGCATCAGCGCCTGCATAATCAACACCGATCCTTGCACTCACTCCTATTGTTTCATCCGGGACAGTACACTTCGGATCATGCAGCAAATAAACCTGTTTGCCGGTTAGGTTAATGCCTGAATGTATTTTTGAAATACCAAATGCCTTCGCAACATTGCCCGGCCCGCGGGTGATGGTAAAATCGCCAGGCAATTTTCCTGTACGTTGTTGCATGATATTTAAACCCTGTAACGGAGCAACTGCTCTTATCAAGATCGCATCCGGCACTTCTTTTTTATTGGTGACAATGTTCAACATCTGGTGCATACCATAGCATATATATACGTAAGCTGTGCCTGCTGCTGCGTACATATGTTCATTTCGTGGCGTTCGTTTTCCCTTATAGGCATGCGACGCCTTATCTGTAAATGCCTGGTATGCCTCCGTTTCCACGATGATGCCTGTAGTAAGTTCGTCATTGAATTTAGTTACGAGAATTTTCCCGATGAGTTGCCGGGCCGTATCTACTACATTATTATTATTGTAAAATGCCTGGTTAAGTTTTGTTTTCATACTTTATATGAATGCTTCATAAAATTACTGAAATGTTTGTGGCCTCTTTAATTATCCAAATTGTTGTGATTGTTTTAATATCTTTAAGCCAATATTCTATGTGTTCACCTGTTTGCCTGCAAGCTTACGCATTTATATATTTTAAAGATGCTTAAAGAAATTATAATATCCATTCAATCCTATATGCACGCCCACCGGTTCATAAAAGAACATAGGCTGTGGAAATGGATATTAATACCTGGCCTTATTTATACTTTACTATTCATTGGAGGTATTTACCTTTTCTGGATCAGCAGTAATGCAGCAATAGAATTCGTGATGCTTAAAACCGGCGCCAAGAGCTGGTTAGAAAGTAAGCAGGACAGTTGGATAAGTTTTCTGTTTATTGTGGGACAAATAATTATGCGGCTGGTGTTGCTGTTATTCTATTTTTCTCTTTTTAAATTCTTGTTTCTCATTATAGGCTCGCCGCTGTTTGCCTACCTGAGCGAAAAAACAGAAAGTATCATACAAGGGAAAGATTTTCCATTTAGTTTTTCGCAACTTTTAAAAGATATCGTAAGAGGCATCAGTATAGCCCTGCGAAACCTGTTATGGCAAACCGTATATGTATTAGCTATCTTGATCCTTTCTTTTATACCGTTAGTAGGCTGGATAGCACCGCTGATGGCATTAATGATAGAATGTTATTATTTCGGGTTTTCGATGCTGGACTACAGCAGCGAAAGAAATAACCTGGGTGCCACGCAGAGCATTGCTTTTATTGGCAACCATAAGGGGCTGGCCATTGGCAACGGGATAGTTTTTTACCTGATGCACCTGATGCCATTTGTAGGCTGGGTGCTGGCACCCAGTTATGCCGTAATAGCTGCTACCATCAGTTTGGTAAGTGCACGCAAACAACACGTAATAATTTCTTAGCTCATGCCCGAAGTTTATCTTATTCCCTGCACATTGGCAGAGAACGCCAACCATACCATTCCTGCATACGTACTGGATGCGGTAAAAAAATGCACCGTAATTTTTGCAGAAAATGAAAGAACTGCCAGGAGGTTTTTAAAGAGCATGGACAGGTCGATCGTGATTGATGACTTTGAATGGTTCACCATTCATAAAGCAGAAGAAGAACAACTGAACCAGTTTAAACAAATAATCGGAGAACAAAAGAATATCGCAATAATAAGCGAAGCCGGCTGCCCTGGCATTGCAGATCCGGGGCAAGTTTTGATTGCAGCAGCACAACAATTAAAATGTACCGTAAGGCCATTGGTGGGGCCTAACTCTATTTTGCTGGCGCTGATGGCTAGTGGCATGAACGGACAGCAATTTGAGTTTTGCGGTTACCTTCCCATTGATAATATTGAAAGAATAAAACGCCTGAAAGAACTGGAAGCAGCTTCGCAGAAAAATAACAGCACCAAAATATTTATTGAAACGCCTTACCGCAACAACCAAATGCTGGAAGCCATTCTTAAAAACTGCAATGGCAGCACCAGGCTCTGCATCGGTGCTAACATTACCAGCGAACATGAAAAAGTAATAACCAAAACTGTGAACGACTGGAAAAAGCAGGTTCCGGAATTGCACAAACAACCGGTTATTTTCCTGCTTGATGCAGGCAGGTAGCTTTTACCTGGCTACCTTTTCCATTTTTATTATTTTATCTACAACAAAAGGGCTGAAGCCACGCCATGGTAGTGTTCCCTTATATTCTTTATAGTGAAGATCAAAATAATTGCCGCTGTTTTGCATCAGCAAATTGGCAATACTATCGTTCACCACCGAAAATTCAAACTCGTAAGATTGAATACTACCGGGAGATTTGGAACGAATCCCTGACTGAATGAGTTTGCCTTCATACGTTTTAAAGATGTTGCCTTTCTTAACAACATAGTTTAACTCTCCGGATTTTACGCCTTCCCCAAATACATAAAAATAGTTCCACCATAACATAATGCCGGCCACTATTATTACAATAAAAAATAGATAGCGCATAATTTTTTTAAACGTACTTTTTGTAGAGTTTTGAGTTTTTATAGCAGATATATCTTCCATTTTAAATTGATTTAATGATTACAAACCATATTCACTTACCAGCCAGATGAGGGCTGCCATATTTGCGGCTCCCAGGTCTAATTCCCGTTTGCTTACTGCCTCAAAAGTATCTGTAGCAGCATGGTGCAGATCGAAATAACGTTGGCTATCTGGTACAAGCCCGGCAAGCGCAGCCCCTACTTTTTTCAATGGGCCAATATCTGATCCGCCGCCGCCTGCGGTAAATTCATAAACGCCATAATCCTTAAACAGCGGTTCCCAGGCTTTCATCTTTTCCGTTTTTTCTGCACTCATATCAAGGCTGAAACCGCGGGGTGTAAATCCACCGGCATCACTTTCAAGCGCAAATAGATGTTGTTCTTTTTTATCAATTGCATTTTGCAAATAGGCATCACCACCACGGCCACCATTTTCTTCGTTCATAAACATCACAGCTCTTACCGTTCTTTTGGGTTGGATGTTTAAAGCTTTTAACGCCCGGATAACTTCAATGCTTTGCACACATCCTGCACCATCATCCTGTGCACCTTCTGCCAGGTCCCAGCTGTCCAGGTGACCGCCTACAGTAATGATCTGTTCAGGATGACTGGAACCCCTCAATTCGCCGATTACATTAAAGGACGGCACATCTGCCAGCATCTGGCAATTGGTTTTAAAATATCCCTCGATGTTTTTTTCCTTCACTAACTCTGCACTCAACCACTCTGCATCCCTGGTGCTGATGGCTACCGCAGGTATCTTTGGAAATGAATCATTGTACTGTGTGGCTCCTGTGTGGGGATAGTCATCGATATTGCTGGCCAGGGAACGGACCATTACCCCAATGGCGCCATACTTGGCTGCCTGAGATGGACCAGACCTGCGCCCAATGCCGGATTCGCCATAGGCACGGAAAGTACGAACGTAAGTAGGATTCATTGGTATGTTGAAGAAAACGATCTTGCCTTTTACACCCTTTTCACCAAGGCTTTGCAATTCCTCCATGCTTTTTACTTCCACTACTGCAGCTTTTACGCCTGCAGGCACCGTACCTACCGAGTTGCCAAGCGCTGTTAAGTGCAGCTCATGCCGGTTACCGTTAGCTGTTTGCACAAAGCCTGTTTCTTTATTGCCTCTTACCCAATGTGGCACCATGCAAGGCTGCAGGTAAACCGTATCGGCACCGGCTTCCTTCAGCATCCTTGCCGTAGCCTCTACTGCCTTTTGAGCATTTGCAGAACCACTAAGCCGTGGACCAATTTTTTTGGTGAGATAACGCAGGTTCTCGTAAGCCGTGCTATTGGTGAGCACTTCATCTGCTATTTGCTTAATTGCGGCAGCATTATTTTGTTGGGCATTGGTAGTTGCAAAGGCAATGCTGAAGCCTGCCAGTAAGATCAGTTTTTTCATGTGCATTTAATAGGAAACAAACTTAACGATTTACCATCAATCATATTAATTAAAAATAACTCCGGCTAATATCGGTAAATTGCAAATCAATTATTTAACTGACCAAATCGTACATAATGAATATAGCCATCGTGTGTTATCCCACTTTTGGAGGAAGCGGTGTTTTGGCAACGGAACTGGGAAAAGCCCTGGCAGACAAAGGACACAATATCCATTTTATTACTTACCAGCAACCGGTTCGCCTTGCGGGGTTTCATGCCAATATAATTTACCACGAAGTGAGGGTTCCTACCTACCCGCTGTTTGATTATCCGCCTTATGAAACGGCATTGGCCAGTACCATGGTGGATGTGGTGAATAACCACGATATTGATATCCTGCACGTGCATTACGCCATACCGCATGCTGCTGCAGCTTATATGGCCAAACAGATATTGGCAAAACAAAACAAAGTAATACCAGTAATAACAACGCTGCATGGTACTGATATTACTTTGGTAGGCCGCGACAAAACTTACAGCCCCGTGGTAACTTTCTCTATGGTAGAAAGTGATGTACTTACCGCTGTATCAAATAACCTGAAAGAAGAAACCTACAAGAATTTTGATATTACAAAACCCATTGAGGTGATCCACAATTTTGTGGATGTGCAGCGTTTTAATAAGAAACCAGTAGATGCATTTAAAAAACTAATTGCCCCAAACGGCGAAAAGATCATTGTGCATGCATCCAACTTTAGAAAGGTGAAGAGAGTAGAAGACGTACTCGACACCTTCCTTTTACTGAATAAAGAAATACCATCGAAATTACTTTTCCTTGGCGACGGACCCGAACGAAACAGCATAGAACGCAGGGCAAGGGATTGCGACGATTGTGCGGAAGTGAAATTCCTTGGAAAACAGGAGCAGATGGAAGACATTCTTCCTATCGCAGACCTGTTCATTTTAACGAGTGAATACGAGAGTTTCGGACTTGCGGCACTGGAAGCCATGGCGGCTGAAGTTCCGGTGATATCTACCAATGCAGGAGGTTTACCGGAAATTAATATCAACGGCTATTGTGGCTACATGAGCGATATCGGTGATGTAGAAGATATGGCAAAAAACGCCATTGCCATTTTAAAAGATGAGGAAACACATAGAAGGTTTAAAGAAAATGCCCTGGCTCAAGCTAAAAAATTCGACATCACTAACATTGTTCCTATATACGAGCAATTGTATAAGCGATTGATGTAACTGCGGAATATTATTTGTTTTTTAACCAGCGTTCCGGATCAAAGGTGCTGTTCTCATTACTCATAAAAAAGTCTATGGAACCATTACCCTGCAGGTCGGCAGCTACCCTGCCGATGGTTTGCCCTGTCTTTACATCTTGCCCCGCTTTTATATTTACACCAGAAAGGTTGCTGTAAGTAGTAAAATATTTTCCGTGCTGGATGATCACCACATCCATTCCATCAATTGGCAATACTGCAGATACCGTACCATCAAAAACAGATTTTACCCCAGTACCAATATCGGTGGAAATGGTGAGACTTGAACTATTAATATCACCGCCGCTTGGCAATTTATTAAGGCCAAAATGCATCAGCACAAGACCTTTATCCACCGGCCATGGCAGAATACCACGGTTCTTTTCAAAATCGCTGTTAAGTTTAGTATTGCCAGCATTTAATAGAACACTAGCATTACTAACAGCCGCTACTTTTACCGGCGCAGGTGTTGGTTTTGCCGGGGTAACATCTGGCTTTTCTGCAGCGGCTGAACTATTGTTATCCTTGGTTGCATTCTTTGCCGCGGCGGCTAACGCATCTGCTTTTTCCTGTTCCTTCCTTTTACGCTCCGCTTCAGCCGCTTTTGCCAATGCTTCTTTTCTTGCCTGTTCCTGTGCCTTTTTAATGGCAGCAACAATAGCGTTTTTTACTTTTTGCTGTTGTTGTTTCTTAGAAGCAATCTGGTTATTTAATGTCTTACCTTGCTTTTTCAATTCTGCCACAATCCTGTCCTTTTCCTTTTCCTGTTGTTCCAACACGCTCAATTCCTTGCTCTGCGTTTGTAATGTGGTACTTTTTTCTTTCTTACTCCCACCTAATTCTGCAATTCTCCGGCGGCGTAGTTCCTGTGTGCGCAAAATATTTTCACCTTGAATTTCCTGGTAGTTGCGGTAACTCTTTAAATATGAAATTCGCTTGATGGCATCATTAAAGTTGGAGGCAGAAAAAATAAAATTCAGGAACTGGTAGTTGCCCCTGTTTTTATAAGCATATACCATGCTCTTGGCATATTCCTTCTTCAAAGTATCCAAAATACGATCGTACCTGTTTATGTCTTTCTGTATGGTGTAAATGTTATTGCTTAGAATACGCAGGTCTTTGTTGATGTTTTCTACCACGCGGCTCTGGAGATTTGTTTTATTATTTATCAGTCTCCATTGCAGTAAACCTTCTTTGGTCTGCACCTTGTTATTTTTAAGTTGCTTCTCAGTTTCTTCAATTTCTTTACGTAGTTGTGTAAGCTGCCGGTCAAGTTCCTCCCGACTTTGAGCAAAACCAGTTATTGAAAGGGACGACAAAAAAACAACAATAAAAAGATACTTTATCATAATGACTTTTAATGGGGAAAACGAAATCCTGATTTAGAAAGATAAAATATTTTTAAAATACCAGTTGAATAAAAATAACGATTATTTTTCCTTATAATTTTTAGGAACAGAAAATGCTACTGATAATTCTTTGTTAAACTCAAACTGTTTAAAATTTAGTTTAATGTCAATTTTATTCTTTTCAGAAATGCTGATATGTCTTTTCGTGGCAAAAGGAAAGTCAGGTGTAGGCAAATAATCTTCATAAGTAATGTTGGCGGTTCTGTTGCGAAATACATCCACATCATCCAGCTTACTATGGCGCATCAAATTTGTTTCTGCCGAGAGCGTAATCAATGTTTTAAAGAACTCGTTAACTGATGAAAGCAATATCAGGTTGTCCGTTTTTTTTACGGCGGCATTATCAGGGTTAAAAAAAACAGGGTTGCCTACAAGCAGATCCTGTAGTGTTTTAAAGTCGAAGGGAATGCGGGTTACTTCCTGTAAATAATCTAGTGACCTGTATTGTACTTCCTTTTCCTGTTTATTCATTAACACCACGCTGTCCATTGTTATATAAACCCGGTACACTTCAATGTTAAGAAAAGTAGCGCTCAAAGACATCCATATGGCACTATCTTTTATCATCCTAAGGGTAGCTGTTATATCAGGCTGTTTGCCCTTTGAGTCCTCTACATCAACCTTGATCTTTGCTGAAAATGTTTTGAAGTCAATATGATTTTTATCGAGGTAGCCATGAATCTGCGAGATGTTGTTTGCAGCCAATGATGAATCTAAGCTATCGGCCTGAGCTACCGGTACAATTAATACAGCGTTATCCTTTGGCTCAATAACTTTATAAATTTGCTTCGTTGATTTGCAACTGGAATTTATCAATTGCAAAGCTACAAACAGGGACAGGTAAAATAACTTCATGAAAAAAATAAATTGGTTTAGTGTATGCCAGTGTGGCCAAAGCCACCCGCTGCTCTAACGGTATCGTTCAATTGTTGTACCAGTGTAAGGGCTGCTATTTCAATTTTAACGAAAACCATCTGTGCTATCCGGTCAGCAGGTTGCAGCACCTGTTCTTCACCACTCAGGTTTATCAACAATACCTTTAGTTCTCCCCTATAATCGCTGTCAATAGTGCCGGGGCTGTTTAAGCAGGTAATCCCTTTATTAACAGCAAGTCCACTCCTTGGTCGCACCTGTGCTTCAAATCCCATCGGAATTTCCAGGAAAATACCAGTAGGGATCAGCATGCGCTCCTGTGGTTTCAAAACTATTGATGCGGAGATATCGGCCCGAAGATCCATACCCGAAGCACCTTCTGTTGCGTACTCCGGTAATGGGTTGGCCGATTTATTAATGACTTTTATATTTAACATATCCATTTAATAAAAATGATTTAGTTGTTTTGTATTTAGAGTGGAATACTATGATGCCTTATGTAACAACACCGTGGCATAGGCCACCAACCCTTCTTCTCTTCCGGCAAATCCCATTTTTTCTGTTGTAGTAGCTTTAATAGAAATATCGTTTGTAGAGATTTTCAATATAGCTGCTATCGCTTCCTGCATGGCCGGTACAAACTTCATAATTTTAGGATTTTCAAGACATATTGTACTGTCGATATTTACTACACTATAACCTCGTTCAGCTACAAGTTCAAAACTTTTTTGCAGCAGTATCTTGCTGTCTATACCAAGATAGGCTGCATCAGTATTAGGAAAATGTGTACCTATATCCCCAAGCGCCAGCGCCCCCAACAATGCATCGCATATTGCATGTAACAGCACATCGGCATCGCTGTGCCCCGTGGCACCTTTTGTGTGCGGAATTGCAACGCCTCCCACCCAAAACGCTCTGCCCGTTTCCAACTGGTGAAAATCAACCCCCGAGCCTATTCTGTAATTCATATTGTAGTTTTGCGCAAATGTCTGAAAAAACCTTTGCAATAAAAAAAGCGTCTCCTGTGCAGAGACGCTTTTTTTAAATATGCTTTAAAATTATTGTTGATCTAAGTTATAAGCAAGTGTAAAACGCAATGTGTTAGAAAGCGGGTTACGGTTAATACCAGTACCAGAAGGCAACAGGTAAGAGAAGTTAATGCCAAACATGTTATATTTCAATCCAGCACCCAGGGTAAAATATTTACGATTTCCTTTTTCAGGATTCTCGTAGAAATATCCGGCCCTTACTGCAAACTGCTCTTTGTACCAGTACTCAGCACCTATGGCTGCAGTTACTTCACGTATTTCTTCTCCGCCATCTGTTCCATCATTGAAAGAGCTGAACCAGCTGCTAACAACACCTTTAGTGCGGTAGTCAGCCAAACCTGCGCTATCAGTTACACTTGGAGGAGTTGGTACAAGTAATTTATTCAGATCAGCAGCAAAAGTGATTTTGCTATCTGCGTCAAATACCTTGGTGTATGCACCACCCAAACCTAAGTTTGCAGGAATGAAATCTTTCTGGCTGTTGTCATCAGTATAAGAGATTTTACCACCAAGGTTGCTTAAAGTAACACCCCAGTTGAAACCACTACCATCATCTTTCAAGCCATTGTGGAAATAATGCAGGTCGCCTGCTACGGTACTTCCTTTCTTATAAGTAACACCGTTTACAGTTCCGCCGGCAAGGTCTGAACTGATATAACGCAAGCCAATACCAAGACCCGACTTAGCGCCTAACTTTCTTGAGTAACCCGCATCTATTGAGAATTCTCTCGGACGGAAATTATTTAATTGGTTACCATTTGCATCAGTAAACTGGATGCTGCCAAGGCTGAAATACCTAACTCCAAAAGAAAGAGCCTGGTTCTCGTCTAATTGGTGATAAGCTCCCAATGAAGCAAGGTAAACATCATTCAATCCTAGATCTGTTAACCATGGAGTATATGTTGCACCAATACTTGTTTTAGCTTTAGCAAAAGGTATTTTACCCAGGTTCCAAAAACCTGAATAGGCATCACCTGCTGTGGCAATACCAACATCGCCCATACCGCCACTGCGGGCATCAGGAGAAATTCTTAAAAATGGAACAGCAGTAGTAACTACACTTACATCATTGCTTCCAGATTGGGCTTGTGATTCTGTAACGGCACCTGCCAATAACATAACTAAGGCAGTTAGTTTCAAAGTTGCTTTTTTCATGCGTTTTGTTTGTCTTGGTTAGGTAGACTTACCTCTATAAGCGTTTATTTAATGTTTGGGTATAATTCGTAAAAATAGCTGATTATGGCTAAATTAGGAAAATTTAATAAAATTTTGTTAAAAACAAATTTTTAAGTCGTCAAATATATTGATTTATATGATCAGACAAAATTATTTTGCTTCACCATTTAATCAACTGCAAATATGTGAGAAATGTTTAAACAAAAAAAATATTTTCTATATACTTTTCTTTGCAGTTGAATAAACCAACATGGGAGGTTAACGTCATTTTCCGTGGTTTTGTTATAAAGTTGCTATAATAATTTTTGCAAAGATTCATTTCAGCAGAAAGTATTTATATTCGCATCGTAGTATAACCCCAATACAATATTAAAGAAAACCTTTCGTTAAATAATTTGCTAAACGAATGCACATGCAACAACTAATTTCAGGTAGAAATCTGATGCTGGCAGCCATTGCTGCTACACTTTCCCTAAGCGCTTGTAAAAACGGTGGTCTTTTTGGAAAGAAAAAATCAAAGTCTGATGTAACAGGCTGGAACTACGATGATAAGAACATGGGTAACTTCCATGTTGCCAAGGTTAAGTACCCAAAGGCTGGGCCAGGTCTTGTATTTGTACAGGGTGGTTCATTTGTAATGGGTGCCAAGGATGAAGATGTAATGGGTGATTGGAATAATGTACCACGTCGTGTTACAGTCCCTTCATTTTTTATTGATGAAACCGAAGTAGCCAACGTTCATTATCGTGAATACCTTTACTGGTTAGATAATACCTTTAGTGGTGATACTGCTATTATTTACAAGGCCCTGCCAGATACACTGGTTTGGAGGGAAGAACTTGCATACAATGAGCCGTATGTAGAATACTACTTCAGGTATCCTTCTTATAATTATTACCCCGTGGTAGGTGTAACCTGGCAGCAGGCGCACGATTTCTGTATCTGGAGAACAGATAGGGTAAATGAATTGAAACTGATACAAACCGGCTACCTTAAAAAAGATGCTGCTAAGCGTGAAATGAAAGGTGGTGGTGCAGATGGATCATTCAATACGGAAACATACCTGATGAACCCGGATATGATCCAGGGAAGGGGCAAGCCTAAAAAATCTGACCTGAAGGACGTAAATGGTAAACCTCGTTCAATTGTAAGAATGGAAGATGGTATCCTGAATATGGGTTACCGCCTGCCTACTGAAGCTGAGTGGGAATATGCTGCTTATGGTTTATTAGACCAGAACCCTAACCCTCGTAAGAAGGAAAAAGGAAGTGGTGAGGAATTACGTTCTAACCAACAAATATATTCATGGAGTCAAAATCCTAATGGATTAAGAGATAACCGCCGCGGAAGCTGGCAGGGTAAGTTCCTGGCTAACTTTAAGCGTGGTAGTGGTGATAATATGGGTATTGCCGGTGGTTTGAATGATCGTGCTGCGATTCCAGGTAATGTAAAATCATTTTACCCCAATGCGTTTGGCTTATATAATATGAGTGGTAACGTAAGTGAGTGGGTTATGGACGTTTACAGGCCAATGACATCTGCTGATGCCCAGGACTTTAACTATTTCCGTGGTAATAAATTCCAGAAATATTATAAGAATAGTGCGGGCGAATACGAAAGAGACAGCATGGGTCGCTTGAAGAAAACAGATATCTCGGATGAAGAGGTGAAGAACCGTACTAACTACCAGAAGAATGATGTCATCAATTATCTAGATGGTGATTCTGCCAGCCAGGTTTACTATGGTTACGGCGTAACCTCTTTAATTAGCGATGGATCAAGGGTTATTAAAGGTGGTAGCTGGAACGACAGGGCTTACTGGTTATCTCCCGGAACCCGCAGGTTTATGGAACAAGACCAAGGCGCAAGCACCGTTGGTTTCCGTTGTGCACAAACTTATCTAGGCCCCCCCGAAGGGCCCGGATTTAAGGAAGGTAATATCTTCGGCAAACGTAAACAGAACTCCAGGAAAAAGAGATAAAGCAAAAAATTATAAAAAAAACCTCCTTACTTAAGGAGGTTTTTTTATGCAACTACTTACATTTGAGCCATGAACATTTCAGCCATTTACGAGCTATTTTTACAAAATGCCTCTGTGGTAACTGATACCAGGAAACTTAACCAGGGCGATATATTTTTTGCATTAAAAGGTCCCAATTTTAATGGCAACCAATATGCCCTGCAGGCCCTGAAAAAAGGGGCAGCCTACTGCATTTGCGATGAGGATGTTCATCCGCCACACCAGCAGATCATTCTGGTGGCTGATGTACTGCAATGCCTGCAGCAACTGGCACTGCACCACCGTCGGCAGTTTAATATTCCGTTTCTTGCCATTACCGGCAGCAACGGCAAAACAACTACCAAAGAGTTGATCTATGCCGTGTTGTCCACAACTCTTAAAACCTATACCACCGTAGGCAATCTTAATAACCATATTGGTATTCCGCTCACTATTTTAAGCATTAAAAAAAATGCTGAAATTGCTGTAATTGAAATGGGTGCCAATCACCAGAGAGAAATTGAAGGCTATTGCAAGATTGCGCTGCCTACCCATGGCCTCATCAATAACTGCGGTAAAGCACACCTGGAAGGATTTGGCGGTGTAGAAGGCGTTAAGAAAGGTAAGGGTGAGTTGTATGATTTTATCAGGAACAACAACGGCACCATCTTTATAAATAATGATTTCGACTATCTACAGGAAATGAGTGCGGGTATTAACAACAGGATAAGCTATGGCACCAACAATGCGGATATAACCGGCCAGGCAGTTAACGGCGATAATTATTTAGCCGTTAGCATAAACAATATTCCTGCATTATCATCTTTACACACACATTTGGTAGGGTTATACAATGTACCGAACATACTGGCCGCAGTATGTGTAGGCCAGCATTTTAAAGTAGCTGCCACGGATATTAAAAAAGCGCTGGAAAATTACGAACCTACTAACAGTCGCTCCCAGCTTATCAACATAGGCACCAATGAAATTATACTGGATGCATATAATGCAAATCCTACAAGTATGAAAGCTGCCATTGAAAATTTTGCTGGTATGAATGGTAGCAATAAAGTGCTCATATTGGGAGCTATGAAGGAATTAGGTGATTGCACAGCCGAAGAGCATGCCGCTATTGTTAGGCTTATTGACCATTATAACTGGCATAGGGTAGTACTCGTTGGCGGAGATTATCCCGTTTCAAAAGACTACCTGTATTTTGATGACTCCATGCGGGCAAAAGAATGGTTCGATAGTCAGCATTTTAAAGATACGAGCATACTGGTGAAAGGCTCCCGCAGCATGCAAATGGAAAAGGTAATAGAATGATTTTAATAAGAAGGGAATAGACCTTACATTTGCATCCCACAAATAAAATGGAGACGTGTCCGAGTGGTTGAAGGAGCACGCCTGGAAAGTGTGTATACGGGCAACTGTATCAAGGGTTCGAATCCCTTCGTCTCCGCTAATTTTTCAAAAGTACCCTTAGAGGCTTTTATAAAACAACCGCTCTGCATTGGCTGTAGTAATCTTCATTACTTCTTCTCGTGGTATATTCATTACAGAGGCAATTTTATTAGCTATTTCCATAAGGTATGCGCTCTCATTTCTCTTTCCCCGATAAGGAACGGGTGAAAGGTACGGTGCATCTGTTTCCAGCACAAGGTGCTGCAGGCCAATGGATGGCAATACCAAATCCAAACCAGCTTTCTTATAGGTAACTACTCCGCCAATGCCAAGCAGGAAATTAATCTCCACAATTTGCTCGGCTTCCGTTAAGCTTCCACCGAAACAGTGAAAAATTCCCCGAAGCCCCCTGCCATGGTAGTTCTTGATAACATCGATGGTTTCCTGCATCGCATTACGTGTATGCAAAATCAATGGCAGATCATATTGCAAGGCAAGTGCTGCCTGGCGTTCCAGCGCCAGGTACTGTTCTTTTTTAAAACTAGTGTCCCAGTAAAAATCAAGGCCGGCCTCCCCTATCGCTGCAAATGGTCTTTTTTTCAACCAGCCTTCTACCTCCGCAAGTTCCTGCAGGTAGTTTTCTTTTACTGAACAGGGATGCAATCCTATCATGGCATAGCAGGTGCCTTTAAACTGCTCTTCCAGCGAAATCATTGCATTGTGCGTTGTACTATCTATGGCCGGCATAAAAAATTTTTTCACCCCTTTTTCCCCGGCACGTAGAATAACTTCTTTAATATCTTGTTGAAAATCTTCAACATATAAATGGCAATGACTGTCTATCATAATTTATTTTAATTGAGCTGACATTTTTTGAAGAAAAAAAATGAAAAAAAATTTTGCTGAATAAAATTCTTAACCGTACCTTGGCGATAGTTTTCATAGGGTACGGATTAAAAACGGGCCAGGGTTTCTACCCAGGCCCATTTTTTTTGCCCTAAACCGACAACTTTTTAAACCCAAAATTCTTATCAGCATAAAAGGATAACACGGCTGGTAGCGCATAACGCATTTTCTCACTTGCCTTGTCGCTGTCATGAAATACCACAATGCTTCCTGCTGCTGCATTTAATAATACATTCTGAAGGCATGCTTCTCTGGTAATGGAAGTATCAAAATCGCCGCTAAGTACCGTCCACATAATTGTTTTTAAGCCAAATGCGGGTTTTTGTAACTGCTTCACCTGGAAACCTGTTGCTTTACCATAAGGAGGTCTGAACATTTTACTGTCGATCAACCTGGCAGCATCTTTTATATCCTGCAGGTAGGAATCATCCTTGGTTTTCCAACCATTTAAATGATTGAAGGTATGGTTGCCCACGGCATGGCCTTCTTCTATTATTCTCCGGTATACTTCAGGAAATGCCTGCACATTTTTACCAATACAAAAAAACGTAGCCCTGGCGTTGTATTTCTTAAGTTCATCTAATACGTAGGGGGTATGTTCCGGGTGTGGACCGTCGTCAAAACTGAGGTATATATCATCTTGATCAGTATTTATTTCCCATACCCTGTCTTTATATAAATTCTGAAGCCAACCGGGCGTTTTTACGAAGTAGAACATTTTTCAAAAATAAATTTTAAAACCCATTAAACGAACTTATCAGCCGCTGGTCATATATTAACAAAACAAAACATTAAAATTATGAAACCCACAAAACTTTTATTAGCAATCACATTGGGTGTTACCACCCTATTTACTTCTTGTAAAAAAGAAGAAAGCGTTCAGGATTCTGACGCTGTTGTAGAAACCACATTTGAAGCAGCCGCTGACAACTCCACTGTAGAATTTTTTAACGAAGACGATAACGACGTATTAATGGAAGCCGCACAGGATAATAATTTCCTGGGAAACTTTGTACCGGTAGTTATTGAAAGTAACAATTTTCTTGCATGCGCAACTGTAACGGTTACACCTCAAACCGGCTTTCCTAAAACTATCCTTATCAAATTCGATTCTACCTGTACCAACCCAAGAGGTATCGTAAGAAAAGGTGCTATACGCATTGTAGTGTCTGATTTCCTACGTAACCCCGGAGCTACTGCCGTTATGACCTTTGAAAGATACTTTGTAAATAATTTCCATAGGGAAGGAACCCATACCTGGACCAATACCAGCAACAGCACTGTAAAGAGCTGGCAGCGTAAAGTGGAAGGTGGTAAAGTTACCGCACCAGGTGGACGCTACTGGCTGCATGAGTCTGTAAAAGACGTTGTTCAAACCGCTGGTGTTAGCACTCCGCTTAACTTTTTTGATGATGCATTCTCAATAACCGGCAACGCCAGTGTTACCAATGCAAATGGTGCAAGAAGAACTGCCACCATCATTGAGCCATTACAGAAAAAATATGCATGCCGCTGGATAGACAAGGGCCGGGTTAAATTCCAGGGACCTAATCATTATGCTGTATTGGATTATGGAAACGGGATCTGTGATAATATTGCGATGATCTCTATCAATGGCCGTACACCAAGGCAGATTACCCTACCATAGTTTTCTCATTTCTTTTAGTAAGCCGCTGCATAATGCAGCGGCTTTTTTATTACGACAATGCAAACATATCTTTGCTGGCGGAAACAGCGATTATTATGACAAATTCAACAGTAAGGGTACGATTTGCACCCAGCCCAACCGGAGGGCTTCATCTGGGCGGTGTTCGTACCGTGTTATACAATTACCTTTTTGCCCGCCAGCATGGCGGCAAATTTATCTGCAGAATAGAAGATACCGATCAGACGAGGTTTGTAGAAGGAGCAGAACAATATATTTTTGACTGCCTTGAATGGTGCGGACTGGTACCCGATGAGAGCCCGTTACATGGCGGCGCTTATGGCCCTTACCGCCAAAGCGAGCGAAAAGCAACTTATAGAAAATATGCAGAAGACCTCGTTGCAAAAGGGAATGCCTATTACGCATTTGACACACCCGAAGAACTGGAAGCCATGAGAGCAAAACTTAAAACGGCTGATAACCCTGCACCACAGTATGATGCATTAATGCGAATGAGGATGAAGAACTCTCTTGCGCTACCTGCTTTGGAAGTAGCGGACCTGTTAAGCACCGGTACCCCGCATGTAATTAGAATTAAAATGCCTAAAGAAGAAACCATTTCTTTTAATGACATGATACATGGTGAGGTAAGTTTTGAATCGGCGGTAGTAGATGACAAGGTATTACTAAAGGCCGATGGCATGCCTACTTACCACCTTGCTGTTGTGGTAGACGATCATTTAATGGAGATAACGCATGCTTTTCGTGGAGAAGAATGGCTGAGTAGTGCACCGGTGCATATAATGCTCTGGAAATATTTATTTGGCCTGGATAGAATGCCCCAATGGGCGCACTTGCCACTTATTATGGGGCCCAGCGGAAAACTCAGCAAGAGAGACGGTGCCAAATACGGCTTCCCCGTTTTTGCTATGAACTGGACGAACCCACGCAATAACGAAATGGTAGAAGGCTTTAAAGAAAAGGGCTTTTTACCAGAAGCATTTATAAACCTCCTGGCCGTGCTGGGCTGGAATGATGGAACTGAAAAAGAATTGTATTCTTTGCAGGAAATGGAAGAAAGTTTTTCTATGGACAGGGTGCATAAAGCAGGCGCCAAATTCGATTTTGAAAAAGCAAAATGGTTCAACCACGAGTGGATAAAACATTCTTCGACCGATAGATTGAAAACTGACGTAGCAGCTGTATTAGCTGGCTGCGGCATCATAGCAACAGACCCCATTTACCTACTAAAAGTGATTGACCTGGTAAAAGACCGCTGTACGCTATTAACTGATTTTTGCACACAAGCCGATTTCTTTTTTAATGCACCCACCACCTGGGACGAAGCATCCGTACAACCAAAATGGGATGCTGCCAAGAAGGAGTATTTCCAACAGCTCAGCAAAACAATTACCAGTATAGAATTGTTCAATTCGGCCAACATGGAGCAACAGTTCAAGCAGCTTGCAGCAGAAAGAAATATCAAGATGGGAGAACTGCAAATGATATTCCGGGTAATGCTGGTAGGCACAAAAATTGGTCCCGGCGTGTTTATAATTGCAGAAACTATCGGTAAGGAGGCAACGCTGGCAAGGATTGAAAAAGCAATTGACCATTTTGGATAATGTTGGAACAAAATAGCTTTCCTTTCAATTGTTTATTTTTAGCAACACAAGTAATGTAATATGAACAGACCCATTAGAGTATTAGTGGCAAAAGTTGGCCTGGATGGCCACGACCGCGGTGCAAAAGTAATTGCTACTGCCCTGCGGGATGCGGGTATGGAAGTAATTTATACGGGTTTGAGGCAAACGCCGGAAATGGTTGTAAATGCTGCATTACAGGAAGATGTGGATGCCATCGGCGTTAGTATACTTAGCGGTGCACACAATACCGTGTTCCCCAAAATAATTAACCTGATGAAGGAAAAAGAAATGAATGATGTGTTGCTCACCGGTGGTGGCATCATTCCGGAAACAGATATGGAAACCTTGAACAACATGGGTGTTGGCAAACTTTTTTCTCCAGGCGCCACTACTACCGAAATTGCCAGCTACATTAAAGATTGGGTGAAGGAACACCGAAACTTTTAGATCTGCGGCAGGGATAATCTTTTCCTTTTTGAATATATCCTTGCAGCAATTACAAATAATACACAAATGGGTAAGCTGTAGCGGGTGCCCAGTTCGGAAGCTTTTAAACCCAGGTAAACGATTCCTCCCAATGCACACACAGTTGCATACAATTCTCCTTTCTTAAAAAGGTTGGGCACATCATTACAGAAGATATCAGCAATAAGCCCACCAAATGTAGCAGTTATAACACCCATGATAACCGCATAAGGAGCATTCAAACCATTGCGTAGTGCCACTTCTATTCCGGCAGCAGTAAACAAGCCCAAACCCACGGCATCAGTAAAAAAAATGGTGCGACGAAACTTATTTACATTCGACTTCAACAAAAATGTAAAAGCCGTGGCGGCAAATACCAGGCCCAATGCAATGTTATCATTGATCCAGTTTACTGGCCTGATGCCAATCAGCAGGTCCCGCAAGGTACCACCGCCATATGCAGTTGCAAAAGACACTACAAGGCCGCCAAGAATATCCATTTTAAATGACCTGGCTTTTAGTGCACCTGTTAGCGCAAAAACAAAAACGCCCGTATAAGAAATGATGGCTAATACAGTCATGGGATAAAGGTATCAAATGTATTATCTTCGAAGCAGTAAAAATAGATATTATGAACTACGAAACATTACTGGTAAATATTAAAGACAACATCTGCACCATCACCATCAACAGGCCAGATAAATTAAATGCGCTTAATACAAAAGTGATAGAAGAATTATCGGCGGCCCTTGATGAAGTGATGAACAACAACGAAATAAAATCGGCTATCATCACTGGGAGTGGCCCCAAAGCTTTCGTGGCGGGAGCAGATATATCAGAGTTCTTAACGCTGGATGCGGAGGGCGGAAAAGCCCTGGCAGCAAGAGGCCAGGAAATGGTGTTCGATAAAATTGAAAGTTGCACTAAGCCCATTGTGGCAGCAGTAAATGGTTTCGCATTAGGTGGTGGTTGCGAACTGGCCATGGCCTGTCATTTCAGGCTGGCATCACAAAATGCAAAATTCGGTCAACCGGAAGTTAACCTGGGTTTAATACCGGGTTATGGTGGAACACAACGTCTTACCCAGTTAGTTGGAAAGGGTCGTGCTATGGAAATGTTGGTGAGTGCCCACATGATAGATGCTAACAAGGCGCTTGAATATGGCCTGGTAAATTATGTAACCTTCCCGGAAGAACTGCTTGAAAAAACAACCGAGATTCTTCAACTGATAAACAGCAAGGCACCCCTGGCAGTAAGTGCTTGCATTAGGGCGGTAAATGCAGTTTTTAATGAAGAGCAAGATGGATTTCAAATTGAAATTGATGCTTTTGGTGAATGTTTTGGCACCAGGGATATGAAAGAAGGTGCTACGGCATTCCTGGAAAAAAGAAAAGCTGTTTTTTTGGGAGAATAAGTTCGATGCCTACAACCTGGTGATTTTTACAAATCGTTTCATGTAATAATCATTCAAGGGCGTAACAGTAACTGCGTATTGTTTGCCAGAAGTGGCATGTATGAAATGCAGGCTGTCCCAATTGTCCGTTACTATTCCCATATGACCAACCACGCTGATGGTACTATCAGTGCCGGTAAATAAAATAAGATCCCCTCGTTTTGCCTCACTCAATGGTATTTCTGTACCAAGGTTGGTAAAATCAACAGAGGATCTTGGCACATCAATATTAAAATGATTGTAAACGTAGGAGATAAAGCCTGAACAATCGAAGCCCACATTGGGATCGGAAGTAGCATATTTGTATGGTACACCAACCAGGCTTTCGGCAAAATCTACCAACTCCTGTGGTTGAATCTGTTGCATGTTAACGGTTTTTTGCCTATTGTCCTCTCCAGTTTGAACCACTACTGGCACTGCTACGGTATCATTCCCTTTTTCTGGCAATGTAACTGTATCCTGCACGCTATTGTTGCTGCAAGCTACCATCAAGCAGGCGAGAAATATCAGCTCATAGAATTGCTTTCTTAATATCATACCCTCATCTATACATAATCATACCAATTATGAATGCAGGCAGGTGTTGTTTTATTTATCTTTGAGGCAAATAAAAAACTGTTCAATTATGGAGTATAGAATAGAGAAAGATACAATGGGCGAAGTAAAAGTGCCTGTTGATGCTTATTATGGTGCACAGACACAACGCAGCATCGATAATTTTAAAATAGCGAGGGATACTGATAAAATGCCCATTGAAATTATCAGGGCATTTGCCTACCTGAAACATGCTGCAGCCATTACCAATGCCGAAGCTGGCGTACTTACAAAGAAAAAAGCTACCCTCATCGGCAAGGTTTGCAAAGAAATATTGGATGGATCCCTTGATGCTTACTTCCCATTAGTGGTATGGCAAACGGGTAGCGGCACACAAAGCAATATGAATGTAAACGAGGTGGTTGCCTACCGAGGACATGTATTGAATGGCGGTAAGCTGAGCGACAAAGAAAAATACCTGCATCCCAACGATGATGTAAATAAAAGCCAGAGCAGTAACGATACTTTTCCAACTGCCATGCATATTGCAGCCTACAAAATATTGATGGAAACAACTATTCCCGGCATTACCAAACTCCGCAATACACTTGATAAAAAGGCAAAGGCTTTTAAGAAAGTAGTAAAGATTGGCCGCACCCATTTTATGGATGCTACTCCACTCACCCTTGGCCAGGAATTCAGCGGCTATGTATCTCAGTTAGATCATGGACTGAAAGCCATTAAAAACACGCTGGCACATCTTAGTGAGCTGGCACTGGGCGGCACCGCTGTGGGGACTGGTATTAATACGCCGCCAAAATATGATGTAAATGTTGCTAAGCACATTGCCAAACTTACCAAACTACCTTTTAAAACAGCCGAAAATAAATTTGAAGCATTGGCCGCACATGATGCCATTGTGGAAGCGCATGCTGCACTTAAAGTAGTAGCAGTAAGCCTGATGAAAATTGCAAATGATATACGCATGTTATCATCAGGGCCAAGAAGTGGCATCGGGGAAATATTTATACCAGATAATGAGCCGGGCTCTTCCATCATGCCAGGAAAAGTGAATCCCACACAATGCGAAGCTTTAACGATGATTGCTGCGCAGGTAATGGGTAACGATGTTACCATCGGCATTGGTGGCAGCAATGGCCATTTTGAATTGAATGTATTTAAACCGGTGATGATTGCTAATTTCCTGCATAGCGCCAAACTCATTGGTGACGGATGTGTTTCCTTTAATGATAAATGTGCTGCAGGTATAGAACCCATCAAAGAAAACATTAAGAAACACCTTGATAATTCCTTGATGCTGGTAACTGCCTTAAACACTAAGATCGGTTATTATAAGTCAGCCGAAATAGCACAGAAAGCACATAAGGAAGGCACTACGCTGAAAGAAATGGCAGTTAAGCTGGGCTATGTTACTGCAAAAGAATTTGATGAATGGGTGGTACCTGCAAATATGGTAGGAACTATTAAATAAAAAACTTTAAAAGAGAGGCATCCTGTTGATGCCTCTCTTTTATGTTAACGAATGATAACTTTTTCAGCAGTCATCAATACATCCCGACCGTTTAGCAGTTTAAGTGTATAAATGCCGGCTGTTAATTTTTCAATGTTCATTTCTATTCTGTCAGAACTGCTCCTCCCCTTCAACACCAATCTTCCCGTAATGTCATAAAGGAAATATGAAATGGGCTTTGCCACATTTCTTTTACTCTGAACATACAGCACCTGCTGTGCGGGGTTAGGAAACATTTTGATATCGAGCCTGGGGTTCATACTATAAAGCACGGCAGGATCAGCAGATAAAACGGGCCCGGTATAAGTAAACTCAATCACGCATCCTCTGTCTGTAATACCGCCATTCATCCCGGCGGAAGGGCCGGAAGTAGCGCCCACACTGTCGGTTAGCAAATAGAGCGTAAGTCCATCCTGGCTTAGTGCAATATCACGATAACGGTTAAGTGCATTTACATCCCTAAAGAATTCTACTACCGAATCCGTTACGGAAAGGGCTGCATTACCACTACTGTTTAACTTAAGGCGGTAAACGGCACTTGATTTTAAGGTGGTGATGAGCAGGCTGTTTTGCCAGCCAGGAATCTTGTCGTTGTATGGATAATGAATAACACTGCTGGGGGCCAGCGTAGGATTGGTAAGCCAGTTGCAACTGGTTCCGCCGGGTGGTGTACCAGGATACAGATCAAAAACAGGATCCTGGTAAACAGGACTCGAAAAACTGCTTTCCGGCATACCAGATCCGGTTTGCGTAGAAGAACATTCGCCAGGGTAACTACTGCAACCTCCTGTACCCGCCCATTTATAATACTTGTACCAACCGTTGTCTAATACTCCTGAAACCCTTGGCCAGCCATAATTTTTTCCGGGTAGAATAATATTTACTTCGTCATCGGTTGCAGGTCCCTGTTCCGAACTGTATAATTTGCCATTGGGTACAAGTTGATACCCTGCATCTTTTTCAAAAGTTAAACCTTGTGGGTTCCTGTGGCCGAATGAATATATATGTGATCGCACGCCATTAATTATGGGGTTATCGGAAGGTATAGACCCATCCAGGTTGATGCGCAATATTTTTCCATTGTACCTTCTTATATCTCCTGCCGCTACCTGGGCTGCGCTTGGTATGTATTGAGATTCTATCGAATCACATGCATTTCCAAACTGGTTTGCCCCCCTGTCTCCAGCCGCATACATCAGCTTATAATCCGGCGAAACGGTGGTGCCAAAATTACCAATTACCAGGCGGCCAGCATTGTGATCGTCGCTGCCATGAATACCGCTAACCAGTATAACCGGGCTTGTTAAAGACGGCACCGTTCTGTTGTATGTATAACGAACAATTTTTACCCGGCGAAGTCCAGATGAATCGTAACAAAAAGCAAGGTAAACAAAATCGTTGCCAGCGCCTGTATTCAATTGCGGATGCAATGCAATACCAAACATGCCATCTTGCTTAATGCTGCTGCCACTGACAGTAAAACGAACCTGTGCTGCAATATTTAGCAACTGGTGTTTACCACCATTTTGCGTATTCATTTTAACAATATATCCCCGGCGTTCAGTAATCCATAAAGAATCATCAGGCCCCATTACCATGGCAAATGGATGGCGTAATCTTCCGGCGGCGGTATTCTGATTCACGATACGCTTTGAGGCAAATTGTTCCGCCTGTGCCAGTGCTGATAATGGAAGTATAAAAATTACTACGCTTAACAGCAATTTTTTCAGGTGGGTGAATTTCATATATCCATTCTATTTTTAAAACGTAAAGCCGGCAAATCCCACTAAGTGTAAGTTCCATATTGAACGTTACGCATAAATAATTATTACATGCTAATTTTATTTTGAGAAAAAGTCTCCTTTTTTCAGCGTAGTTATACCAAGTAAAAAAATGCCTCATGCGTTTTGATTTTCATACTGGCAATTAATGGAATGGCTTCAAAGGTTGAATATCAAACAAATACAAACAGCCAGCAGTATGAGTAATTTTCACCGGTAATTATTACCAGGATGTTCTTACAAAATACATTGTTAATAGCGGTTGCCAGCCTTCCTTTTATATATAATAATAGATTATTTGGTTCGTTCTATAATAGCACCAAACAAATCCATGGAATGTACTAATACTAAAACCAACGTTTATGGATAAACTTTTACAAACTTGTTTTTTTGCCACGCTAACCTTTATTCTACAGTTCAACAGCCAACCTGTTCTTGCACAGGGTGCCAACAGGGTTGATATTGGCAAAAGTTTTGCAAATCTTAGTAAACTAAGTACAGGCGGCTCATTCAATCCGGGAGATACTATTGAAATACGGGTAACCATCGCCGTTATACGCCAGGGAACTTACACTGCGCTGGATAGTGTACAGGTATTTGACAATGTACCCGCAAACACCACTTATATCAATGGGAGCATGCGGGTGGCAACCAATGAAGGCTTAACATTCAAAGGCCCGTTTACCGAAGCCGCAGATGCTGACCCCGGTACCAAATCAGGTAGCAGCATCACGATTAACCTGGGCAACAAAGCCAATGGAACCAAAGGCGGACGCATACGTTCAGATACCAGCAGGCCATCATTTTACAATTCTCATTGCATCATGATGGCATGTTACCGGGTAAGGATCAATCCTGCGGCCAATTACGGTGATACCATCAAGATTGGCGGCAGCGTAAAATACAAAATGGTAACACCCAATAACGGTTGGACTACCACAGTTTTTCCCACTTATCAAATATTGCTGTTTTCCTCCAATGGTTATTGTCCTAACGGATCGGATGTGAGCGCCGCTTCAGATTTTGGAGGCACTTTCGGATCTGGTAATAGCCCCAACAGGACCGCCCCGCTTGCATTTGCAACAACCTATATAAAACAAAACATCACTACCGGGCAGCCACAAGACTATAACTATGCTATAGTTAAAAACAGCAGTACCGACTCATGGACCAATCCCAATTCGCCTATGCCCGAGAGCCCAAGCCTGCACAGGGTATTTGGATTTTGGGATATTGGTGGGGATCATACCAATGCCAGCAACCAGGCGCAGGGTAATGTACCACCATCCTCAACAGATACAGCAGGGTATTATGTGTTGATAAACGCCAGCTACAATACCAATGTGGCCTACCAGGAAACACTTACCAACCTTTGCCCGAATACCTATTATGAATTCAGCGCATGGTACCGCAATGTTTGCCCAAGGTGCAGTTGTGATAGCACGGGTAGGGGCAGCGGCGCTACCGGATTTAAACCCGGCCCTGGCAATGATTCAGCAGGAGTACGCCCTAATCTTAATTTTGAAATTGACGGATTGGCTTACTACACTACCGGCGATATGAAATACGACAGGATAACGCCATGGAAAAAATTTGGCTTTGCTTTCTTAACCAAACCCGGACAAACCACTGCAAGTTTTGCCATCAGGAACAATTCACCAGGCGGCGGCGGCAACGACTGGGCCATTGATGATATTAAAGTTTCACATTGCGGCCCAACACTGGATATGAACTACAACCCTTACGTAGTTGGTTGTAAAGAAAATGACTTTGTTGTAGATCTTAGTGATACCATCAGGTTTATATACAATAGCTATGTACATTTTAAATGGCAGAAAAGTAATGTAGGCGGAACTATCTGGACCGACCTGACCGGGCCGGGCACATCAGGAATAGGAAGCCCCGTACTGGTAAATGGACTGTACCAATATGTAACCAATTTACCGGCATTTCTGGCATCTGCGGCAGACAGCGGTACGTACTACCGGGTTGTGGTAGCTACAACAGCCGCTAACCTAACCAATGGTTGTGCATATAAAGATCAAAGCAGCACAATGATAAGGGCAATAACCTGTGGTACCATTCTAAACGGAGGTTTTACGCAGTTTAAAGGGGTTGTAACAGGTAAAAAAACTTACCTGAGCTGGATTACGAAAGGGGAAAAAAGTATTAAAAAATATGAAATAGAAAAAAGTATTGATGGCATAAACTTCCAGTACATCGGCACTGTTACCGCTAATAATTTGGCGGAGGCCTTTTATAATTTCACCGACCCCGAAAACATCATTGGAAAAGTTTTCTATCGCCTTAAAATGATCTCAGTAGACAATCCTATAAAATATAGCCACTCCATTCACCTGAGTACTAATACAAGTTTCGAAGTAAGAAACCTGCAAAATCCGTTTACTAATAAAATAGCTGCCGATATAGAGTTACCGGATTCTGGCTATGTGCAGGTAGCCCTGCATAACGATAAGGGGCAGCAGGTAAAACAATTTATGAAAAGGATGAATAAAGGAAGCAATGAACTTAACATTCCCGAATTAAATAATTTGCCGGCTGGCATGTATTTTATCTCCGTTTCTTACAGGAGTGAGACTTATAAAAGAAAACTCGTTAAACAATAGTTTCCATAACGAAAGAAGCAGTTTATGCGCTGCTTCGCATAAAAAAAACCGGACTGGTCCGGTTTTTTTTATTTATTTAAGTTTATAGCTCTTTAGAAAGTAAGATCAAATTTACCCTCTGTTATATTCTTTACACCCGGACCTGCACCATTGTTATTTTTTAGCGGGCCGGTGAATGTTCCCACCACTTTGGTGGCTGTAATACTTGTAATAACAACCGTAAAAGCAGGGTTCTGGGTTGTAGCCGGATTGGTGATAGCCATATAATCTACACCAGCAGCATCCCTGTAATTAAACGTAAGCCCAATGCCGGCAAGCGCCTGGTTAACGGTGTAGGTTGCTGCAGTAATTGGCCCTCCTACTGCTTTGGCGAGAATCAGGCTGACGCCGGGCATAAAACTGGTGGTAGCGCTTCCATCAATTAATAAGGTTGGGAAGCCGCCAGTCTGGTCAATAGTTGCGTTAGTATTTACATTAAAGGTTGAAAAAACGCCATCAATTTTACAGGTAATAAAATCGTTGTTGGCGGCAGCCACGGTAACGCTGAACGTGCAACCAACGCCGGTACCCGTTGGTGTAAATGTAAAGCTGCCTGATGCAACCGGTGTTCCCGTTCCTCTCAGCACGATTGACTGTATACCTGTTCCAGAGAAAGCACCCGTAGCAGAAAACGTCATTCCATTAACGGCCGTGGTTGTTATTGAATACAAGCCGGGTGAAGTAACATTTGCCTGGATGGTTACGGTGTTATTAGAACCCATCGCACTACCGGCAGCATAGGTTCCGTTAACTACAGCTGCTGTACAGGCACCTGGACTACCCTGCAAACTATAAGCGGCCGGTGGTGGCGCTGCGCCATAGGTAACTGAAAAGTTGCAATTATTGGTTTGCCCCGTTATAGTGTACACGCTGTTACCAGGTGCAGCAGGGGTTCCGTTTGCAGTAAGTATAACCGTTTGAGGACCGGTAGTTGTAAAGGTTCCAAATTTTGTAAAAGAAACGCCGTTCACCTGGTTAGTACCTATAAAATAAGAACCAATGCTGGTTACATTCACGTTAATCTGTGCGGTATTGGTGCTGTTGGTTGGCACCAGTGCCTGGTAAGTTCCGTTAAGCACCACACCGGTACAATTGCCGGCAGAAAGGCCCAGCGTGTACCCGGCAGGAATCAATGACCCTGTTACTGCCACCTCGATATAGCAAATACTAGTATCGTACTTAACAGCAAAATAGTTTAATCCGGAAGCTATAGGTTTACCTGCTCCCAGCAATTTTACTGTTTGCAAACCGGGAACGGGTACCTGCCCGCTGCCAATAAAATAATATCCATTGATGGTATCTGATGCAATGGTATATGAGCCGGGCACTGTGAAATTTACCTGTACTTCAATAAAGTTAGTGGCATTTAAAATAGTGTCTACTTTGTAAGTACCAAATACCTGGCTTGGCAAACAATTAGAAAAGGCATCGGCCTTTAAAGTTCCCGATGCCGGCGTGCTGCCGTCTTCTAAACTATACTCTTTCTGGCACGATAGTGCAAAGATCATCGTAACAGCGAATAATGTAAAAAGCCTGAGATGTTTCATAATTCGTATTTAATTTTCAAGATACATGCGATGTGTCGTCAGCCAGGGATTGGGTTTCAACCGTATTAAATTCTTCAGCTTTTTTATGGCCGAAAAACCTTTTCTGAAAAACCAATATACTTAGCACGCCTGTAGTAATAGATGCATCGGCTATATTGAATATCGGTCTGAAAAATTCAAAACTTTCTCCTCCCCAAAACGGAAACCAGGATGGAAAATGGCCCCTGATAACAGGGAAATATAACATATCAACTACATTACCATGCAGGAAAGATGAATATCCGTTACCTGACAATGTTGCCAGCCCGTCGTAAGAAATATATTCACCGAGCTGCGGATCGAAAAGCATCCCTTTATCAAAAATCATCCCATAAAAACAGGAATCAATTACATTGCCCAAAGCGCCGGCATAGATTAAAGAAGCACAAATGATAAAGCCCCTGCTATACCCTTTTTTAATTATGCTTGATAGATACCATGTTCCGAATACCACGGCTGCGATCCTGAAAATGGTGAGCGCCATTTTACCCCAATCGCCACCAAACTTCCAGCCATAGGCCATGCCTGGATTTTCAACAAAATAAAGCTGGAACCAGTTACCGGCAACCGGCACCGATGTGTTCAACAGGAAATTTGTTTTTATATAGTATTTGAGCGCCTGATCAGCAATAACAACTGCTGCAATTATTAAAACTAAATATTTTGATTTCATATATTTGGTGACAAAGTTATTGGTTTTAGCCGGATGTAATCCAGGCAGATTTTTAATCATGCCGGTTTTATCGCATCTGCCGGTTTACAATTGCTACCCCGGCAATTTATTCTCATGTTTCCAGGTAATCTACAAATTAACGTATTCCCTTTTTACTCGTTGTGAAATATTAGTGAATATTTCATATTCAATGGTTTCAGCCCATCCGGCAAGGAGTGAGGCAGGCAACTCTTTTCCAAAAACAATTACCTCATCATCTTCTTTGGCATCAATTCCTGTAATGTTTATCATGGTCATATCCATGCAAACATTACCTAACACCGGAGCTTTTTCACCATTTACCAGCATGTACCCTTTTCCATTGCTTAACAGTCTTGGGTAGCCATCTGCATAGCCAATTCTAACCACGGCCATCGTCATATCTTCGTTGGCAACCTGGCTGCGGCTATACCCCACCGTTTCTCCTTTTTTTATATTTCTTATTTGGGCAATGGTTGTTTTTAGGGTTGAAACATTTTTTAACCGGTTTTGCAAACCACTGTCTGCGCCGTACATCCCAATACCCAAACGCACCATATTCATTTGTAAAGTTGGATGGCGATGAATAGCAAAAGTATTATTGATGTGCCGGATAAACTTGTATCCCACGGCAGCTTCTACCTGGTTTGCCGCCTTACTAAAAAGCGTTGATTGCTGCAAGGTAAATGCATCCTCGGAAGGCATTCCCGAAGCCGCCAAATGAGACATTGCCGCCTGTACTTTTATGGCCGTTGATTGCTTTAATATGCTGCACAGTTCATCCACTTCAGCAGGCTCAAAGCCAAGCCTGTTCATCCCGGTTTCAATTTTAATATGAACAGGGTAATCTGCTATTTTTTTTTGTTTGAGATAAGTATTGAATGCCTTCAGTATTTTAAACGAATAGATTTCCGGTTCCAGGCAATGGGCCACCATATCATCAAATGTGGAAACTTCTGTTACCATCACCATAATGCGTAAACGAATACCAGCCTTACGCAATGTTATGCCTTCGCTGCAATATGCCACTCCAAGGTATTGCACCCCGGCGGCCTCCAGCATGTTGCTCACTTCTACACTGCCGCTGCCGTAGCTGAATGCTTTTACCATACACATCAGCGCTGTTTCGGGTGAAAGAAATTCCCGGTAAACATCAAGGTTATGACGCATAGCTCCAAGGTCTACTTCCAACACTGATTGCTGCATGTTACTAATTTGTTTTTACTGGTGAATAAGCCATTTAACAGTGACTAGTGTGCCTGGTCATCATCCAAAGGGTATCTTGTTTTATCTTTTGCTGTATTGGCCCTATCAATAAAAATGGAATAAATTACTGATCCCGACAGGCAGAGTACGATGATTCCAAGCGAGATAAATACCTGTGTTGTTTTGTCGATCCACATATTGATCCAATGCTCGCCCAACATTTTAACCCCTATAAATATTAGTACGATAGCAATACCCTGGGGCAGGTAATCAAACTTACTTACGGCACCTCTCAAAAGAAAAAAGAGGCTCCGGAGGCCGAGCACTGCAAAAATGTTTGATGTATAAATAACCAGTCTTGCAGTTTCCCTGTATTCAATTGTTTTGGTGTCTACAATACCCATTACTGCCGGGATAGAATCGAGGGCGAAAACCAGGTCGATAGCTGCCAGCATGATTACGACAACAAAAAGCGTAGTATACATTCTTTTGCCTTTTTCCACCACTACAAAACGTCCGTTACCATCGTGGCCGGTAAGCGGAAGGAAACGCCGCAGGAATTTATATATTTTACTTTTATGTGGGTCAAACTCCTCATTATCTTCATTGGAATTAAACATTTTATAACCTGTGTATACAAGAAAAACTCCGAATAAATACAGTACCCAATGGAATCTTTCTACCAGCGCCACACCTACTGATATGAAAATAATGCGGAACACTATCGCCATTAAAATACCTATAAGCAATACCCTTCCGTAATTTTTTTCCTTTACACCAAAAGAGGTAAAGATCAATATGAATACAAAAATATTATCTATGCTTAAACTCCACTCCATGAGGTAGGCACTCAGGTATTCCAGGTAAGTTTTCTGACCATTCTCTATCCATATAAAAACACCAAAGGCCAAAGCCAGGCCTACCCAAAAAAATGTTTGATTTAGTGCCTGGCGGATAGTGACCTTCTTATTCTTCTTGCTCATTAACCCAAGGTCGAAAATGAGCGAAAGCACAATGACGATTCCAAAAACCAGGTAAACGAGTTCTGTTTTATTCATGATCAGGCTTTAGTGTATTTTCTTTTTCTGAACCATTGGAACAGTGCAGCAAACAAAATTACAATTAATACCGGCACCAGGATATTCGCGGCTTGCCAGAAGGTTTTTTGTTCATTCACCTTACTGGTGTCTAACAGCCGAACCACATAATCTTTTGCTTTGGCATCGCTAAGCCCATATTCATTTATCAGGTACTCCACGCAGTTCTGTACAAAATCTTTATTGGCAAATGGAAATTCTCTTTGGGTACCATAAGTATAAGGATTCATACCCATAGGAATTGGTTGACCGCCTTTTACAACAGCATTTAATACAATATCTCCATCAGCCACAATGATCATCTTATTGTCTGTAACCGTTTGCGGACTGAAGATGCCACCATAAGCACTAATGGAATCAAGCATTTCCTGAGATGCCCTATTGGCATAGAGCGAACTAAACTTACCCTCCAGCAAAACTGCTACCGGAATATAGGCAGTTTTGAATTTCTCCGCTTCCGGTGCGGCAACGTTTTCCTTACCACTTATCAATGCGGGCGATGCGATCTTCCTTGCATTTGCAGAAGAATTTAAAAGAATTGTTTTTTTAATACCTGTAGCCTCTACCGTATCTATCGAGTTTACAAAACGCCCGACTACGAAACCAAGATTTTTGTTTATCGGGTGATTTGATCTTGACTCCAGCACAGGAAAATAGTTCCAGGGCAGCAATTCAAATTGCCCGTCACCATTAACATCAAAAGGAAGGTAATCGCATTGAAGGTCCATCACAAGATCTGCATTAACCCGTGCACCGTAGCGGAATAAAAGATCATTCAACCTTAAATCCCGGTCGTATGCTACCACTTCATTTTTTATCTGGAGGCTGTCCATTTCCGCATTCAGGCGGTCCATAAATAGGATGATCTTGCCGCCATTCATAACATATTGGTCAAGTTTCAGTTTTTGTGCATCTGAAAATGGCTGGGTTGGTTTTACCACAAACAGCACTTTAAATTCAGCAGGTATAAAAGGTTGCTTATCGATATTGATGAGAGACAACTGGTATTCAACATTGAGGTAATTTTCCACCAGGTCGTAAATACTGTAATCCATCGGCTCCCCGTTACCGGTAGCATAGCCTATCATTGCTTTGTTCTCGGTGCTGATCTTTGCTATAGCATTGGCCACCTTGTATTCCAGCAACGCCTCCGCACTATTAAGCTCCTGGAAATTAATGAGCGGTGTTTTTCCCTGGTAAAGCAACACGGGCATTATCCTGTCCCTGTAATGTACCAGTGCCACGGGGTAAACAAACTGTTGCTGCTGGCCTTCTTTTACCTGCGAAGTAAGGTTGATTGGTAGCAGCCCCATTGCCGCAAGACTGTCGCCGTATTTAACTTCAGTGCCTTCCACATTTTCTTCTGGCGAAATAAAACGGTATTGAAATTTGCTTCCTGCTATTTCTTTAAACTCCTGCAACAATTCTTCGGTACCAGAAGACAATTTCCTGAACCCACTGGGATAATTACCTTTTAAAAAAACATCTACAGTAACCGGCCCATCAATGCTTTTCAGCAATTTTTTTGTGGCCTGGCTAAGGGTAAATCTTTTTTCGTTGGTAAAATCTATCCTTGTATGCCATACTGATGCGGCCCAATTAATAGCCAACAGTATTACCAGTACGAGGGGCAACCAGGCTCTGCTGTTCCATATTTTTTGTAATAAATTTTTCATGCTGATTTAGCTATTGCCATCAAAATTTTAATGGGGGAAACAATTATTTTTTTGCAAGATTTTTTACCACCACCATCAGCGATAACAGGATTACACTAGCAAAATACACAATATCCCTGCTATCCACTACGCCCCGGCTAATGCTGCGGTAATGAAAATCAATGCCCAACATTTCAATATAATAGTCGGCAGAGCCCTGCAACGCTGGTAATTTACTGACCGCATTGAAACCAAAATACAGTATTAGACAAGTAAATGCGCTTACAAGGAAAGATACCACGGCATTGGAAGTAAAGCTGCTACAACATAAACTGATAGCAGCAAAAACCGACGACAACAGGAACAGCCCAAGATAACTACCGGCAATGCCACCGCCATCTATACTGCCCGAAGCACTCAGCGTTTTTATTGTGATAACATATATAAGAGTGGGCACTATTACAATAATGATGACCAGCAAAATGGCCAGGTACTTACCCAAAGTTATCTGCCAGGCACTTATGGGTTTGGTTTTCAATATTTCAAAAGTACCTGTCTTAAATTCATCGCTGAAGGAGCGCATACTGATGGCAGGCACCAGGAACAGCAACACCCATGGTGCCAGTTCAAAAAACTTATCAAGTGAAGCGTACCCGTATTCAAAAATGCTGCTTTCCTGCAGCATAAAAAGGAAAATGCCATTTATAAGGAGGAACAAAACAATGGCAATATAGCCTGTAAGGCTGCTGAAAAACTGGTTGATCTCTTTTTTGCAAATGCTCCACATGAATTTTAAAATTGTTGCAATTTACTATTAAACAGGCTAAAAGAACACGCCACAGGCCCAAGGCTATATTTTTTTACTGAGACAAGCAGCAATTTGCAATATGCTGTTGTCTTTGATTTGTAATGATTGCTTAAAAAAGAATACCCGAAAGGGAATTTTTGATTGTTTGTTTGAAATTTTATCGTTGCCACGAGGCGACAAAACCTGTTTACCAAAACAAATTGTAGCCCTTGCTTTTAAAAGCGAGGGTTTTTTTATGCCCAGTAGTACCCTACCGCCTTTTTCTCCAACGCTGAATGGCAATAATATTTATCCACATTTGAGCCAATACGTTAAAGAAATCCTAATTTCCTGTTTCATTATTTAACTTATAAATCTTTATTTATGAAAAGATCAGTTGTTGCTGCTATAACGGCCTGTGTGCTGTTTAGTTGGGGTTGTAACAAGGAAGCCCTGCAGGATGAAAGCCTGGACCCAGGTGCTGAGAATATTTCCATTAGCGGCAGATGCGCTTCGCAGGAAGTATTGGCTGCGCAACTTCAAGAGGACCCTGGTTTAGCAGCCCGGATGGAATCTATTGAAGAAGTGACCTCACGGGTAATGAAAAATCCCGATAACTATTTCCTTGCTGGTGGCAATGTAGTAATACCAGTTGTTGTAAACGTTTTGTACAAAACTTCTGCAGAGAATATTTCTGATGCTCAAATTCAATCACAAATAGACGTACTAAACGAAGACTTTTCGGCTTTAAACAACGATTATAACACTACACCAACTTACTTCCAGTCAGTACGCTCCGGCGATACAAAGATCCGCTTTGTACTCGACCAGGTTATTCGCAAATCAACCAACAAAAAAAGCTGGTCGACAAACAATGCCATGAAAAAAACTTCCCTCGGTGGCATAGATCCAACAAGCCCTTCTACTAAAATGAACCTTTGGGTATGTAATATGGGTGGTGGCATATTGGGTTATGCCCAGTTTCCTGGTGGCAGCAGCGCTACTGATGGGATTGTAATAGATAACAATGCAATGGGAAATACCGGGACTGCAGCAGCGCCTTATGGCGAAGGAAGAACAGCTACCCATGAAGTGGGCCATTGGCTTAACCTGCGCCATATCTGGGGCGATGCTACCTGCGGTAATGATTTTGTAAGCGATACTCCTGTGCACCAGACTTCAAACGGCGGTTGTCCAACGTTTCCAAGATATGGCAGTTGTTCATCTTCCATTCCTATGATGACGATGAACTATATGGATTATACCTATGATGCATGTATGTATATGTTTAGTGCAGGCCAGGGTACACGTATGAATGCTACATTTGTGTCTGGTGGCGGAAGAACTACTTTTGCCCAATAAGACTTAAGCATTTTAAAATAATTATATAAACAGCCGGCTTCAACTGCCGGCTGTTTTATTGATGGTACCCGCTAATATTTGTGGCAGTTTTACCAATGTATAATAGAGCATAGAATACAGCACAAAAAACAACAGGGTAATTCCCCATACCCGGTAATTATCCAGCGGATTCGCCGCTATTAACAGCAGTTGGTATGCCAGGGCACCAGGATCGCTCACCACATCCCAACTATTCCACCGCTGAAACCGGCCGAGGTAAACGCCGAAGGCACCAAGAAATAAAAAACATGGCGTGCAAAACATCACCAGTTTGGGATCAATTAAACGGCGCAACATTAATTCAGCATTTCGCAGCGAAACAAAAGCCATTAACAGGCCAACAAAAGCAGATGTAAAGATGATGGTAAGGTCGTACCACCACGGCATATTACTTTCAAATTGCAAGTGCACAAGATCTGTTACAATGTACAAGGCATTGGGAAAAAATAATAGCCAGCTTGCCAGCAAGAGCAATTGTTTCCATAATTGTTTTTTTCGATAATGATGAAACTGCTGGCTGATAACAAATGGTATCCAGGCCAGGAAAATATTCCAGGCCATAAATACATAGTGAATTGTACCTGAATACAACATCCTGAAAATAATGAGCCCGGCAATGAAAAGTAAAAATAAACCGAGCAACTTATTAAAAGACAGCGCAGGTGAAATAGGAGTTCTCATACAATTTAAATTGAAAATATTTTAGGTAAAAAAATGATGCAGCCGCATACTACCGCTGTTAAAGCGGCCACCAGCACGGCACCCGCCGCCATATCCTTAATGTTCTTTATGCCGGGATGAATATTGGCACTAACCAGGTTGCATACCTGCTCTATACAGGTATTCAATAATTCTGCTGCCAGCACGAAACCTGCGCACAGCAGCAGGATTATCCATTCCATACTGTTCAACTTCCAAAACACCGCGGCAGCCGTTACAAGAAGCAGGCTTACCAGGTGAATTTTAAAGTTGGTTTCTTTTCTGCCGCAGGCTTTAATACCATTAATGGCATTACCGAAAGATTTGAACAGTTTTTTCATATGAATATTTAAAGTGTTTTTATTGAACCTTGGGTACAAAAGTGGTGACGTAATAATTGTACAAACAGTACTATTATTGTTGCAATTGCCGCTGCTGAAATCCACCCTATCATCTGTATCTTTTTCATTGCTGCATGTTTGAAGATGTAATAATGTTCGCTCTCAACTGTTGTACTTGGCTGGGTATTATCTCAAACCAATTCCAATCAGCAATAGATACTGCAGAGCGGCCTCGTTTAAATGCATGCCATGCTGCTTTCCAATGTTCCGGCATGGTAAACACACCAAACAACACCGTTGCTATTACTGGAAAGGAAAGGTGCCCGTTGCCCAGCATAAAACATTGCAGGCAAACCTCTCCTTCATCGGTAGTATCGTATTGCAGCAGGATGTGCTTCAAGTCGTGGCGGGCATAATGCGGCAATAATGCAAGGTCCTTTTCCTTAATAAAGGCTCCAAGTGCCTTACCAAGTGAACCCTCTTCCATTTGCATGAGCTGATTCATTGTGTAAGGAAATTGCTCTGGCCTGCGAATGATCTTTAAAACAGGCAAGGCCATTTTGTGTGTTAAAAACACCAGCAATGCACTCCTGTATTTTATTAGCGTTTTGTACATACTTATTATTGAATCGTTATCATTTTTTTCATGCCACTCAGCTAACCGGAGCCGGCGTCAACTGTTCCGCTGAATTACCATACCAGTTGATTTTCCGGCTGGCATACATTACCATTGACAGTACTGCAAACAAACCAATGCTACCTACCAATAGTGCGGTATCTTCCAGCCTGATAAGAATAAAGATGAAAGTGTACAGGCAACTGAGTAACCCGAAAAAGATGGCAGCGGTAGACCAACTTTTAAAGTGACCTTTTGCATACAATGAAATAAGAAAGATGGTAGCTACAGCAGCTATGCCATAGGCATAATCAAAAAGTATGTATTCACTTATTGAAAGCAGCAACGTATAAAATATTACCAGTGCCAAACCCACCAACACATATTGCACGGGGTGGAAAGGCCTGTTTTGCATGAGCTCGATAATAAAGAAAAAAGCAAAAGTTAGCCCGATGAAAAGGATGCCATATTTCACACTCCGCATGGTTTTGTTGTACTGGTCTGAAGGCTGCACGAAGCTTACTCCAAAAGCGATGTCTTTATCGGCGAATGCATTTTCCAGCGCCACGGTACCAAATGGCAGGTTTGCCTGGTTGTAACTCCATTCTGCAGTAAACCCTTTATCGTTTATTGTTCTTTTACCCGGCAACGAATTGCCATCAAACGATGGACTTGGCCAGGCAGATTGCACGATAAATTTACTGTTGGCACTCAACGGCATAAAATGTAATTGTTCGCTTCCCTTTATTTTTAACTGCATACTAAAGGGAATACTTTCGGCAATGTTTACCGCAGTTAAATTGACAGGTACGGATAAACCTGAGCGACCAAATCCCGACACGGGAAGACCCGGACTAAGTAATAATTTCTCCCCATTAAAATTTACATATATCTCCTCCTCTATTCCCTTGTAATCAGTTAATGCAAAACAAAGCCTCGCATTGCTGAAGTCTGCATTTGCTATATCAAAATCGGTAGGGAACTTGATTTTAAAAGCTCCTGAAAATTCAGCGGCAGTTTTATACAACAGCACTTTGTAAATAGAACGGGGTCTTTCCTCATGCTCCACAGCGGCGTTAACCACAAGGTTATTTGCCAGCAATACAAGGTTGTTTACGTGCTGCACTGTTTTACCATCGGAGTTTACCGAAGTAGTTTTGTAGGGTACGGTTAAAAACGGACCAGCAAGTGTTTGTTCGGTTGCCCATTTACTGCTTACTTCCTTAACCACTTCTTTTTGCCGGGCTTCCCTTTCTTCAATAAGGTTACTGATAAATAAAGTGGGCACGAGCATAAGCAAGATTAACCCTGCAGTAATAAGTCCCTTGTATAAAATTCTGTTGGATGATGCCTTTGCCGGCAGCGTTGGTTGAGATGGTTCCATGATGTGGTTGTGTTTAATTGTGTGCGATAATATTTGATGATAAATAGTTGAACCGGAAGTATCAGCATTGTAGTAAGGCCCGAAATAACTGACCAATGCTTTGAGGTGATACCAGGTAGCTATCATGCTGCAGGCAAACAATAATGCCGTGATAGCTATTCCGATTATTATGAACTGGTCTTTTGAAACCCAGGGAACTACTCCGGCAAAAAAGTTCAGGAACGTAGCTGCCACCCCATACGCCAGGCAAAGAAGTAATTGAAACAAACATAAAACGAGGAAACGTCGTTGCAGGTTTTGGCCAAATTGCTTTATTGGATATATGGCGACTAACAAACCAATAAAAGCCGGTAGGCTTGCAATTAGTGAGCCCAGCATTGCCAGGAAAACAATAAACCACTCCGGTGAGCGATCATTAATTAAAATAAACAGCCCCAACAATGCGCCGGCCAGCAATGCCGTTACAAACCATATTCTTAAAGCGATACCCGCTGCTGTAAATTCTTTATTCATTTTAAAAGTGCTTTGTTTTTCAAAGCTTTGATACAAAAAAAATTTATTTAGTGCCTTTTATCATTTTTTCCAGGGCTTCTATGTGTTCTTTAAAAGCTTTTTCGCCTGCTTTTGTGATCTTATAAGTTGTATTGGTTTTCCGGCCGATGAATCCCTTCTCTACTTTTAAAATACTGTTCTCCTCCAGGGCTTTTATGTGGCTTGCCAGGTTACCATCGGTTATATCAAGTAGTTCTTTCAGGTCATTAAAATTCACCTCGTCGTTTACCATAAGGGCACTCATGATACCCAGTCGTACCCGGCTGTCAAAGAGTTTATTTAAATTTTCTATTGGGTTGCTCATTACTAATCTTAATAAATCAAATTCACTTTACCTACAGCCTTGCTTGCTGCACAGGTGTAGCTCTTTCGTATCTCAGCCACATATAAATTCCATAAATGATATGCAGCAGCCCAAAACCCGCTGCCCAGAAATAAATTCCATATCCAACAAAGTTGATACTAATGATACCCAACAGAATTTCTGCAAAGCCCAGGTACTTTATTTCACTCAACGTATACTTGCTGGCGTTAATAAGGGCTAAGCCATAAAACAACAGGCAACCCGGGGCTACCAGTCCAAATGTGCCAAACTGCATCATCTTAAAAAGAAAAATACCACCTACCATCAGGGGGATACTAACACTTACCAACAGCCGCCGTGCGGCACTTCCCCAAACGGGTATGCCTTCCCTGCTGCTTTTGATGTAAGTAAAAATAAATGCACTTAGTAAAGCTGCCATAAAAGTGGCTGCAGCAATCCAGAATAACCATGTGTTAATGATGATCATGTAGCTGCCAGCCCTCGCCTGCTCCATGGCTGCAGCATTATCAATGATGTAATTTTTTGTACCCACAACATATGGATAGGCTATAAAAGCTCCCACAAGCGCACAAATACCTGCGCTGATGCCACTCAATCCACTTAAACTAATGAAACGGCTGCTACGTTCCATCATTCTTTTAATATGCTGAAGGTCCTGGTAAGACTGTTGTTGCTCAATCATAAAAAGTACTTTGAATTACAAAGTAAAGGTTATTGAATGGTATTGTCAAAATAAATTTTCCGTAATGCGGTCGGTTTTAGCTTATTTTTAAATTAGAATATTTAAGATGAAAAAAATAACAATACTTGCCATATCAGCCATTTGCAGTTTTGCTGTAATTGCGCAAAACATCGATCCATTGAAAATTGATATCGTAAGAGACAGTTTTGGCGTGCCACATATTTTTGCAAAAACAGATGCGGCGGTAGCTTATGGCCTTGCATACGCCAACGCCGAAGATGATTTTGAAACCATGCAGGTTGGCTTTCTTTCCGGCAAATCAATGCTCGGCTTGTATAAAGGCAAAGCAGGTGCACAGATAGATTATATTGCCCGCCTGCTGCGTTGCCAGCAAATTGTGAAGGAAAAATATGATAGCGATATTTCTGCTGATTATAAAAAAGTATTGGAAGGCTATTGCCAGGGGTTCAATGCCTATGCAAAAAATAACCCGAGGGAAGTGTTGGTAAAAAAACTATTCCCGCTAACACCGCAGGATATGCTGGCGTACTCAGTGTTGCAGTTATGTGTATCCAGCGGTGTTGATAAAGCACTGAATCAAATTTACAATGGCAAGATTGCGGTATTGGAAAATTACAATGCAGGTGGCAGTAATGCTTATGCGTTCAACTCAAATAAAACTTCTGATGGAAATGCTTACCTCAACATCAATGCCCACCAGCCTTTAGAAGGACCGGTGAGCTGGTATGAAGCTCATCTTTGCAGCGAAGAAGGCTGGAATATTACGGGAGCACTATTTGCCGCCACACCTTCAATACTGCTTGGCAACAACGAATACCTTGGCTGGGCACACACCGTAAATTATCCTGATAAACTGGACACATACCAACTTGAAATAAACCCTGATAATAAAAAACAATACAAGCTGGATGGCAATTGGGAAACACTGGAAGAAGAAACGGTTAAGCTCCGCATTAAAGTTTTTGGTTTTACTGTTGGCGCAAAGCGAAAAATGTATTGGAGTAAATATGGTCCAACTGTAATTACTGATAGAGGAACTTTTTCTATACGCACTGCTCCACTTTTTGACATCCGTGGCCTGGAGCAGTGGTACCGCATGAACAAGGCCCGTAACTTTACGGAGTTTTACAAAGCATTAAAAATGGAAGCCTTACCTGGATATAATGTGATGTATGCCGACCGATATGATACGATCTTTTACATGAGCAATGGAAAAATTCCGCTTCGTAATAAAGGTTTCAACTGGCGAGGAACGTTGCCCGGCAATACTTCTGCAACTTTGTGGAATACTTACCACCCGATAGAAGACCTGCCTCATTACCTGAATCCTGCTTCCGGCTATTTGTTCAACAGCAACCATTCGCCCTTTAATGCCAGCAGCAAAGCAGACAACCTTAATGTACGAAATTTTGATGCGACCATGGGATTTGAAACATGGGAGAACAACCGCAGCGTACGTTTTATGGATATGATGAAACCATTGAATAAACTAAACTATGTTGAGTTTAAGAAAGTGAAATTCGATCGGCAACTGCCGACACCATTGCGCTATATTGGCAGCAATACCGATACATTGTTTATGCTGGATGAAAACAAGCACCCCGATATTGCCGACCTCATCACAATCCTGAAACAATGGGATAAGAAAGCCTCTGTTGAAAGTACCGGTGCCGCTGCGTTTACCATTATGTATTACTATATCACTTCTAAACTGGCTGCAGGAGATAACAGCTACAGGAATTTAACCACAGAAAAAGCTGTAGATATCATCAGCTTTGCGAAGAAATACCTGCTTGATAATTTTGGAAAAACTAATGTACAATTAGGCGAATACCAGAAACTTGTAAGGGGCGACAAAGTGCTGCCATTACCTGGTTTGCCAGACGTTATTGCAAGTATGGAAAGTGAGCCTTACAAAAATGGTATGGTGAAAGGGCGGACGGGCGAGAGTTTTATACAGCTGGTAAAATTTACCAAGAGTGGACCTGTAATAGAAAGCATCCATAGTTACGGTGCCAGTAAAAAACCAGGGCACCCGCATTATAACGACCAGATGGAAATGTTTATAGCCCAGCAGTTGAAACCAATGACGCTGAATAAACAAGAAGTGTATGCTAGCGCAGAAAAGGTATATCACCCGGGAAATTAAAACAGGATACAACGCTTACGCAGAGCCGAAACAATTTATTTAATAACTATATCAATCCTTTGATGTTGCTGCTGCCTGCTCAGCCATCTTTACCAATTGCCAGTAAGGCGGGCGGTAATGTTGTTGCTGCTGAAATGCATTTGCTAACAAGGTTGTTTTTTCTTTAAGTTCGCTATACCGGGCCACGAAATATTGATTTCTCAAGGCGGTAGTTGCATTCATACCTTCCGGTATCATACCGATGCCACCAAAATAATTCTTAATGGCGCAATAGCCTTTTATTATTCTTGCACCAGGCAGGGCCCAGGTGTTGTAACCTACTTTCTCCCCATTGTTTGCCTGCTCTAACAAGGCATCCATTACTGCATTATCCAGGTGGTCTTTAAACAATGTTGCAGGATCACGCCACTCTGTTACGACAGAAAGTTGTGCATCATATTCCAGGTCAGATGGCATTTGCGTAACAAAATTTTCTACGCCAAAATCGTGCAGCCATTGAACAACGCCGGCACCAGAAATAGTAGAACTGCTTTGCCAGATATTTACACCCTGGCTTTGGTAAGCAAAGGATGCCACTTCGGAGCAAAACATCGCTGAGGTATCACTAAAATTCATTTTAAAATCGTAGGGAATATGCCGGTGGAAAGCCGCTTCATACATGCGCTTTGCAGCTTTATGTGCCAGCATTGGGTCCGCTACTATTGCGGGCAGATCCGGCCTTGGCCGCAATACCATCACCCTTAATTTCTTTTCTTTTTCATATTGATCGATCCTTGAAACTGCCACTCCTTTTTCAATATGAGCCTCCACTACATAAGGTTGTTTTGTTATTTCATCAACATATAGCAACGCCACATGACTAAAATTTCCGGGGTAATCGTTGCCCCTGGAAATTAGTGCAGAAACTTCCGCACCTCCACGGGACACCAGGATATCGCCGCTATGCACTTTCATGCCAAACACGCTGGCAGCTGGTGTTTGAGTGGGCACGTCATTTTCAACCATGGCAGCAGATAATTTTGCATCATTACTATGCAGCACTACTTCTTCTGTTGCAGCTCTAAGCCCGTATAACAAACGGTAAACTGCATTCCTGCTACCCGCCTGTTGCATATTCCAATGCTGGCTCTGCTGTTTTATATAATTCCTGAAACGATTGTAAAATGCCAGGTACCAGTTCAGTTCCTGCTGCTGCACAGCCACCAACGGCGCCAATTGAAAGAATTGCTGCTGCAACACATACAGGTTACTGTCAGCATATTCACTTTGTTTATTTTCCAGGGAAAGCAAGGTTGCAGTAGTCTTCATTTTTAAACTGGCAAGGCTGGAATCGAGTGTGCTTTTATCCATCGTTATAGCATTACGAAAATCCTGTTCCAGTTTATACCAAATACTGTCCTGCTGCCAGGCAAAGGCCTGGCCTTTAGCCCCAGTGTCTCCACTACGTTTGTTTGCATTAGGAATAAGTAAGACGAGATAAATAACTACTAACGCAGCAAGCAGGTAAAATAATCGCTTCTTAATTTTTTGCATAGCTGTTGTTACGGGATAGATGTTTCAATCAGATAGCGCTAAGTACGGCTAAAATAGTTTTACACGCCGAGCGAATATTTGCTTCACTAATATTGAGTGGCGGGGCGATCCTTAATGCGTGTGCTGCAAAAAGAAACCAGTCGGTAAAAACTCCTTTCAATATCAACGCATCAATTACCTTTTTATTGGTCTCGAAACTATCAAACTCAACCGCAATCATCAACCCCGCACTATTTACGTTTTTAATGAGCTTATGCTGCAGCAGTTCCCGGAACAATTGTTCCTTTGCTTTTACGCCCGCAATCATATCTTCCTCCAACAATGCTTCAAATGCAGCAAGGCCTGCAGCACAGCTCACCGGGTGGCCACCAAATGTATTGATATGACCCAGTACGGGGTTGTGGGTTAAATTATCCATCAGGTTTTTATCTGCCACAAATGCACCGATGGGCATGCCGCCACCAAGGGCTTTGCCCAGCAATAAAATATCGGGCACCACATCAAACTGTTCGAAAGCCCAGAGCGTTCCGTTACGACCGAATCCACACTGAATCTCATCCAGCACCAGCAATGAGCCGGTTTGGGTGCAGCGCTTTCTCAATGCATTTAACCAGCCATCCAACGGCGGTTTTACACCTGCTTCGGCCTGTATGGTTTCCGCCACCACGCAGGCTGTTTTATCAGTAATCTGTTGCAGGTCATCAAAATTATTATAGGTTAATTGTACAATACCGGGCAGCAATGGGCGAAAAGCCTGCTGCCAATATTCACTTCCCATAATACTTAGCGCTCCCTGCGTGCTGCCATGGTAGGAGTTTTTAAAAGAAACAATCTGCGAACGGCCGGTAGCTCTTTTTGCCAGTTTCATGGCACCTTCGGTGGCTTCGCTGCCACTTGCTGTATAAAATACCGAATTGAGTGATGTGGGCAAATGATCCGTTAGTGCCTTTGCATAAGCCACTTGCGGATTTTCTACCAACTCGCCGTATACCATTATGTGCAGGTATTCATCAGCCTGTTTTTTAATTGCTTCAACTACGGCGGGATGCCGGTGCCCAACATTGCATACGCTGATGCCACCTATGAGATCAATATACTTTTTTCCATCTGCATCCCAGAGATTGCTGCCTTCGGCTTTTACTATATTAAGGCAAAGCGGCGCTGCGGAAGTTTGGCCAACATGAGATAGGAATAAATTGCGGCCCCCTGCCCCCCTAAAGAGGGAACTTAGATTGCTGGTTTTATTTTTGTTGGTATTATTTTCTAATTGCATGATGGGGCAAAGGTCGGGAAGAAAATATTAATAAGTTGCCTTGCTGCATACAGGTAATCATTCGATTTTTGTAAGGTCATTAGTTTCTGAAATAGGTTAATTTAGCGGTGTTCTTATGATCAAAAAAGGAATGCCGTACAAGTGAGTGACACAACAATGTTGACTAATGCTCTGATGCTGGCAAACAAAAAACAAAATTTCTAATATTAAAAACAACTTTTGAAGTAAGTAAGTATCCGTCTTGGTTCCCCTTTAGGGGACAGGGGTTTTTCCTTCAGGGGTCAAGGGCTTTATTTTTATGAGTACAATTCTACTAGTAAACGGAATAATGCCACGATGGGGCCATGATTGCTTTATTGCGCCCAACGCAACTATCGTAGGCGATGTGGTAATGGGCGACCAATGCAGTGTGTGGTTTAGTGCAGTGGTTAGAGGCGATGTTAACAGCATCCGCATGGGAAACAAGGTAAATGTGCAGGATGGGGCGGTAATACACTGCACTTTTGAGAAAACCAAGGCTATCATTGGAAATAATGTGAGCATTGGGCACAATGCAATCGTACATGGATGCGTTATAGATGACAACGTACTGATAGGTATGGGGTCGATTGTGATGGATAATGCCAGGATTGGCAGCAATAGTATTATTGCTGCAGGTGCTGTAGTACTGGAAAATACAGTAGTAGAACCGGGTTCTATTTACGCAGGTGTGCCGGCCCGCAAGGTAAAAGATATAAGCGCCGAGCTTATAAGCGGGGAAATAAACAGGATAGCAGAAAATTATATAAAATATAGCAATTGGTTTAAACCGGGGATATAGTTATTCATGTAGTTTTAATTATTGTTACCATTTTTTGCAAACAACAAACAACCATATTTTAATACAATGAAAAGAATACTGTTAGGCCTGCTGAGCGTTATGCTTTTAAGCGGCTGTTTTATTTTTAAGAAGAAAGAAAAGTATGGTTGCCCTACCAACGGCCGTAATGTGGGTGCTGAGAAGATTGCCTCCGGTGATCCAAAAGCAGTAAGAGCAAGCAACAAGGCTAAATTCCGGGGCGGCAATTAAATTCCAACGAACACTCAATATTCTATATCCAATAAAACCAAACCTATGTGTTACAAATTAAAAACTCCTGATGGCGGCACCGAAGCTGTAATTGACGACAACTGCGGTATCTCTAAATTTTATGCTATTGCAGATACCCTGGCTGAACACCTGCAAATTCAATTCATGAACCAGGTGGATGATGCCGATACCCTTGACTGGGACTTTAAATACAAAGACCAGTTTCTTACGCTTCACTACAATATTTTTAACGGAGTTAGTATTTATCCTCAGCTTAAACATGCCAAAAAGAAAGACAACAAAGCAGTAATGGAAGTGGCGAATTTCCTGCAGCAGAAAGCGTATTAGAAATGTTGAATGTTGAATTTTAAATGTTGAATTATGGTTGCTGAATTATGAATGCTGAATTATGAATGCTGAATTATGAATGTTGAATGTTGAATGTTGAATGTTGAATGCATTACAACTTTTAATTCGATTAAAAGTAATAAGCTTAAATAACAGATTTATAATTCATAACTCATAATTCATAACTCATAACTCATAATTTCAATACTGTTTTTCATTAATCGTATCCCGAATGGTGAGGTAGCTGACATAACGTTCTTCTGAAACGAGACCGCTGTTAACGGCATCTTTAACTGCACAGCCGGGCTCATCAAGGTGTATGCAATCGTTGAACTGGCATTGGCCAACGAGGGCCCGCATTTCGGGGAAGTAATGCGATAATTCATCTTTACCTATATCAACCAAACCCATTTCTCTTATGCCCGGGGTGTCGATGATCTTGCCGCCAAAAGGCAGGTCAAACATTTCGGCAAAAGTGGTAGTATGCATTCCTTTGCCACTCCAATCGCTTACCTCTTTTGTTCGCAGGTTCAAAGCTGGAAAAAGGTAATTGATAAAGGTAGATTTGCCTACGCCTGAATGCCCGCTTAGTAAAGTGATTTTATCTTTTAGTATCGCTTCAATTTCATCAAGCCCTTCCTTTTTTTCTAAACTCATCAATTGCAGCTTGTATCCTATCGGTTCATATATTTCCCGGATGCGCTCAAACTTCTCCAATTCTTTTTTGCGATACACATCAGATTTATTGAACACAATGATGGCCGGTACCTGGTAGGCTTCAGATGTTACGAGGAACCTGTCAATAAATCCCAATGATGTTTTCGGATCTTTTAAGGTAGCAAACAGCAGGCTCTGATCCAGGTTGGCGGCCACAATATGATGCATGTTCTTATTGTGCGGCGAGGTACGGTTGATGTAGTTACTGCGCTGGTGGATGGTAGTGATGATGGTATTCTCTTCCACCGTTTCATCTTCTATTTCTACCCAATCGCCCACGGCAATAGGATTGGTAGAAGTGATGCCATCAATTTTAAGTTTTCCCACAATGCGGGCATTATGCAGGCTGCCACCGGGTGTTTTAACCTGGTACCAACTTCCGGTAGATTTATAAACGAGTGCACGCATTGCTGCAAGATAATAAGAAAGGCAGAGGATTGATTAGGGGAATTTGCGAAGTACGAGGTAGCGTAGCAGTATTTCTATCAACAACAGCAAAACTGCCGCCGCCACAAATGGCAGAAATTTATCGCTGTAGCGAATAGTATTGATCACTTCTACTTTCGATTTTTCCAATCCATCAATTTCTTTATAAATTTCTGAAAGCGATTCATTGTCCTTTGCACGGAAATATCGTCCCCCAGTTTCACGGGCTATTTCTGTAAGCAGGGTTTCATCGATGGACACTTTTTCTCTTTCCATCACCACGCCCAATGGCGTATTTACCGGTTGCTTGGCGTAACCTTCGGAACCTACGCCGATGGTGTACACCCGCACGCCAAATGCTTTAGCTATTTCCTTGGCAGTTTTAGGATCAATCAAACCGCCGTTATTTTCACCATCAGTAAGCAGCACTACAATCTTAGATTTTGATTTGCTGTTACGAAGACGATCTACACTCGTTGCAAGGCCTGAACCAATGGCGGTGCCATCTTCCAATAAACCATTCCTGATATTTTGAATGGCAGTAATCACCACGGAGTAATCTGTTGTTAAAGGACATTGTGTAAAACTTTCTCCGGAAAAAATAACAACACCAATTCGATCGGTAACTCTTTTCTGAACAAAATTGATAGCAACATTCTTGGCCGCTTCAAGGCGGTTGGGGCTAAAATCCTGGGCAGTCATACTACCGCTCACATCAATGCATAAAATGATATCCACACCCTCTCCTTCGCTGCGCTGACTTTCATTTTTTGTTTGCGGTTTTGCCAGGGCAGTAATAATAAAAGCAATTATAAGCAGCCTGATTATAAATGGCAGGTGGCGCATGGCGGAACGCCAGCTTTGAAGTCCATAGGCTCCGGTATCAGATACAACCACGGATGCACTCCTCCTGTTGTTGCTGCGCTTGTACCAGATGATTAACACCGGAATGAGCAGCAGCAACACAAAAAAGTAGGGCTGTGTAAATTCAATATTATGGAAATAGTCAAAAATCAAAGTATGGTTTATTTATCAGGTTGATCGTTTTTCGAGGTGCTGTATGGTGGCCATCACCTGCTGCACACTATTGCTATTTTCTACATTGCCGGCGTTGAACTTCGCAAATTTAACCGCATCTGCCATGCGAAGTGCTGCTGCAGTTTCTGCCAATAGTTCTGGGCTGTTCACTTGTGTACGCAACACTAGCAGCAGGTCGCCGGTTGTTTCGCTCATCAGGTTTTTATTTTGCTTACGGCTAAGGTATTTTTTTAGGATATCGCTTAGCGAGCCATAGTACATCTTTAGCGAGGCGGTATCAGCCGGGGTGGATTGCTGCAATTCCTTTATAGACTTCATTGCTTCATCATAAGCAGTAAGGGAAGTGTTGAACACCGGCACCGGCTTCTTTTTTCTTTTCTTGAAATAACGGTATAACAGTATCGCCAATATAATTGCCAGTATCACACCGGCTAAAATAAATATCCATTGCCTGTCTACTACAAAAACTTCCATCACAGGTTTTATATCCCTCAACTGGCCGCTGCTGTCGGCGGGCGAATAGCCTACCCTTACCAGTAATGAATCGCTGCTGAACCTCTGCGGTGTTTTGTTGGGGAAAGAAATAGTAACAGGAAAAGAAGGGATCTTCCAAACGCCGGAATCAAAGCTGGTGAAAACGATCTTTAGTTTTAAAGAATATAAACCCTGTGCATCAATCGTATCATATTTTTCCTGCTGCATGATCTCCAGGTGAGGAATAGAATCGGGTAAACCAAAGTCTACTCTATAGGAGGCATTAGCAAGGTTTACTTTTACTTCGTATTGTATACGTTCACCAATAAGTATATCATTGCGATCGATTTTGGTTACTACCGCCTGCGCACCTGCATGCATCATGCAGCTAAGAAAAAAAACAGCAACTAAAAGGCCACGATATAAAAATTGTTTCATGTTCATCAGGGGTGCAACGATGTGGTTTAATTTCGCCTTAAAAAAAACTGCTGAAGGATCTTAATGTAGTCTTCATCGGTGCGTATATGCAGGAGTTCCGCTCCTGCTTTTCTGAAATTTCTTTTGCTGTATTCAGTTTGCTTTAGGAAATGTTGCTGATAATTATGCCTCACGAGTTCGCTATGTGTATCTACCCACTGCGTGATGCCGGTCTCCGCATCTTCCATTTGCAGCAGGCCAACGTCTGGCAGCTTCATATCCATCTTATCATACACCTTCACACCAATTACATCGTGGCGCTTGCCAATTACCTTAAGATCGTTTTCGTAACCGGTATCTAAAAAATCGCTTAACAAAAAAGCAATGCTTTTCTGGCGGGTGGTGTTATTAAAATACTTGATGGCCTCATCAATATTAGTTCCCCGCACCTGTGGTTCTACCGTCAGCAATTCCCGCACGATATACAATGCATGCTGCCGGCCTTTCTTTGGTGGAATATATTTCTCTACCTTATTGCTGAAAAAGATAACGCCTACTTTGTCATTGTTGTTAATGGCGCTAAAAGCCAGCACGGCCGCCATTTCTATTATCAGGTCTTTCTTACGCCTCCCCACGGTTCCAAATAAATTGCTGGTGCTGGTATCAATCAGTAACATCATCACAAGTTCTCTTTCCTCTTCAAAAACTTTAGAAAACGGATGTGCATAACGGGCACTCACATTCCAGTCAATAAACCTTACATCATCACCGGCACTATATTCCCTCACCTCTCTGAAACTCATACCTTTCCCCTTAAAGGCAGAATGGTATTCGCCCGTAAAAAGCTGCGTGGTGATCTTTTTACTTTTGATCTCCAGCTCTTTTACTTTTTTCAGTATGTCGGCGGTTGTTAGCAATTGTTTTTACTTTTTACTTTTTGTCAGGACCTTGTATTTAGTTGACAGGTCTCAGTTGTTAGTTAACAGATGTTAGTTGTTAGATGTCAGGTTAAACTCCTATTTTAAATCGGCTTTTTCAAAGTAAGTGATTAAGCCATTTAATATTTTGGTACACTCTTCAATTTGATTACTTACAAGTGAATACTGTTCTTCTGTTATTATCTCCACCATTAGCGCAATATCATCAATGTTTCCAATTCGTATGCAGCGCCTCTTGCAACGTGTAAGAATTGAACTGTATCCTTTTTTTACTTCCGCCCTATTCCTTCTGCAATATTAGACGGTATGGAAACGGCTGCACGTTTAGTTTGCGATGAAAGACCATACAATTCATGTGTTGGATACGATTTTATTAGTGCATACACTTCTTTAACCAACAACATTGCCTTCTTCCACGCCTCTAAATTTTTATAGCCAGTCATAACAAATAGATAGGTTACGCTAAAAATTTAAAACCCCACCCGCCATCTGCCAACTATCATCTAACATCTGCTCTACGGTACATTCACCGTTTTTAAAATCTCATCAATAATATCCAGCACACTAACATTTTCTGCTTCTGCTTCGTAGGTTAAACCAATACGATGACGCAACACATCTTTGCAGATCTCCCTGATATCTTCTGGCACCACGTAACCACGCTTATTTAAAAAAGCATGGGACTTAGCTGCAAGTGCCAGATTAATACTTGCCCTTGGTGAACCACCAAAACCAATCAGCGGCTTTAATTTTGAAAGGTTGTATTTATCGGGATAGCGGGTAGCGAAAACAATGTCGAGGATATAGTTCTCTACCTTTTCATCAATATATACTTGCCTTACCAATTCCTTTGCTGTTAAGATCTCCGCAGTAGATGCAACCGGATTAATTGTTGGTGCTACCAGGCCAAGGGTGTTCTGGCGAATGATCATTTGCTCTTCCGTTTTTGTAGGATAACTCACCACCACCTTTAACATAAACCTGTCTACCTGCGCTTCGGGCAATGGATAGGTACCCTCCTGCTCAATGGGGTTCTGTGTGGCAAGCACCAAAAAAGGTTCAGGTAGTTTGTAGCTTGTATCGCCAATGGTAACCTGGCGTTCCTGCATGGCTTCCAGCAATGCACTTTGCACTTTGGCCGGGGCCCTGTTTATTTCATCTGCCAAAATAAAGTTGGCAAAAACGGGACCTTTGCGAACGTAAAACTCATTCTTCGATTGGTTGTAGATCATGGTACCTACCACATCCGCCGGCAAAAGGTCGGGCGTAAATTGTATGCGGCTGAATACGGCATGGATAGATTCTGCAAGTGATTTAATAGCCAAAGTCTTTGCAAGACCGGGAACACCTTCCAGCAAAACATGGCCATTGCTCAATAGCCCGATCAGCAGCCTTTCAATCATGGTATGTTGCCCCACGATCACTTTACTCAATTCATCATTTATTCTGGTAACAAAACCAGCGGAATGGCTGATCTTTTCATTCAATAAGCGAATGTCCTCTGCTGTTTGTAGCATATTTTATAGGATAATTTTATGTGCGATGCAAAATACGAATTGAAGATAAACAAAAATGCTGCCATCAATCAACTGCAACGAAAACTATGTTAATTTTCGATTGCTGATGCTGCGTACACTACTGCACAGGCCAAACATAGTAATACAATTCTCCATTAAACTTCTGCCCGCCACTATGCTAAATACTTGCCAACGATGGGTACCCTTCTTCCCACACCAAAAGCCTTGGGCGATATCCGGATGATGGGACAAAACTGGTTTCGCTTGTATTCATTCACATTTACCATTTTCAGCACCCGGTCTACTAGTACGGCATCATAACCGGCCTTCTTAATTTCATCCGGTCCTTTACTTTGTTCAATGTATTTATACAATATCTTATCGAGCACTTCGTAATCCGGCAGGCTATCGCTGTCTTTTTGGCCAGGCCGCAACTCGGCACTTGGGGGCTTTGTAATAATGTTTTGTGGAATTACTTCGGTTTGTCTATTGATATATTTTGCCAGTTCGTACACCTGCAGTTTATAGCAATCGCCGAGCACACCCAGGCCCCCTGCCATATCGCCGTACAAAGTTCCATAGCCAGTTGCCAATTCACTTTTGTTTGAAGTATTTAACAGGATGTAGCCAAATTTGTTGGCAATAGCCATCAGCAGGTTACCGCGGCTGCGACTTTGTATATTCTCTTCCGCAAGGCCAAAGGGAAGATCCTTAAACACGGGCGAGAGTTCGTTTAAAAAGCTGTCATAAATATTTTTGATCGGGATGGTATCGTATGGATTACCCAGGTTCTTACTCAATTGTACTGCATCTGCCACGGAATGATCTGAAGAGAATTCTGACGGCATTAATACCGCTCTTACATTTTCACTTCCCAGCGCCTCACATGCCAGCGCCAGTGTAACCGCACTATCTATGCCACCACTACTACCAAGGATGGCTTTTGTAAAACCCATTTTTGAAAAATAATCCCGGATGCCCAGTACCAAAGCATCATACACTTCGTTGATGTTAAGCGTCGGTTCCAGGTCTGCGGGATTCAATTCCTCATCTGGCAATAAATGAATAGGCTTAATGAAACTCCCATCAATACTACCATCATCCTGCAGGTTAAAGCAGCGGGCATCTTCCTTGAAGCTGGCCATAGAAGCTACGAGGTTGGCGTGCTTATCAAAAACAAGAGAGGTTCCATCGAATACAATTTCTGTTTGGCTGCCCACCGCATTGCAATAAAACATAGGAATACCATATTTCAGCACATTGGCTTTTACTGCCACCTGGCGGTCGGCATTATGCGTATAGTCGAAAGGCGATGCTGAAATATTGATCATCAGGTCTGGCTGCTGTGGCATCAGCTTATCCATGGGACAATGACGGTATAAGGGATTGCTGCCAAGGTTCCACATATCTTCGCAAATGGTGATCGCCAGTTTTTTTCCTTTAAATTCAACAACGTTCCATGCTGTTGCCGGTTCAAAATACCGATCCTCGTCAAACACATCGTAAGTGGGGAGGCAGGTTTTGAATATCACCTGCTTTACCTTTTTATCTTCCAGGAACCAGGCTGCGTTGTAAAGATCTTTTCCCGCTACAACCGGGTTCTTGTACGGTGCACCCACTATTACGGCAATGCGATCAGCATATTGTGCTATGGTATCTACTGCATTGTAGCAACGGTTAATAAAATCGTTGAAATAAAGAAAATCCCTGGGCGGATAGCCACACACCGAGAGTTCGCTAAAGACCACTAGGTCGGCTGCCTCTTTTTTTGCTGCCTGAATGGCGGCGATCATCCTGGCCGTATTGTATTCAAAATTGCCAATGTGGTAGTTCTGCTGTGCCAGGTATATTTTCATCTTATGCTGTTACAATTAAAATTATGAAAGATGAAGTCATTATTTATTAAGTGATTAAAAATTTGTGGTTGCCCCCTGAATTTTAATAATAACTTCTTCATTACTGTAAAGGCGCTTAACTTTATCGCCTGACAGGAGCCCAAAGTTACTTTATAAAAATACAAATCAATGAGGCGTTTAATACCAATATTTCTCTTACAAATTATCTTATTTGCAGCATGCAATAATAATGGGAACAACCCCGATGTTTCCGGTGTAAAAGTAGACTTGCAGTTGCAGCGGCTTGAAGAAGATTTTTTTAATCTTGACACCCTGCACATGACAGAAGGCCTTGCAAAACTCACGGCTAAATATCCTTTTTTTGCACCCAACTTTATAGGTAATATATTGAATACCGATCCCACATGGCCGGATGATTCAGCGCATGCCTACATACAGGGATTTATGAATTCCTACCGGAGCCTTTATGATTCTTCTCGTAAATTATTTACCGATTTTTCTCCTTATGAAAAAGAGATAAAGAAAAGCCTGCAGTACGTGCATTATTATTTTCCCAAATATCCCATACCTCATCAAATTATTACCTACATAGGCCCGTTGGATGGATATGGCGATATACTGGCTCCTGATGCTTTGATAATAGGCTTGCATCAGCATATGGGTGCTAATTTTTCAATGTATAAAACCGCATGGCTTAGGGAGACTTATCCTGAATACATCAGCAATCGCTTTACACCTGATTATATCCCTATCAATAGCATGAAAAACATTATTGCAGATATGTATCCTGAAAGATCGGAAGACAAAAGCCTCGTAATACAAATGGTGGAAAAAGGCAAGCGATTGTACTTGCTGCAGAAGCTCGTACCATCGGCAGCCGATTACCAGCTGATTGGTTTCACCGAAAAACAATTGAAAGAAAGTCTTGAAAGGGAAGCTATCATCTGGGACCTGTTTGTACAAAACAATTTGTTACGTACGCTTGATTTCAACATGATAAAAAATTACATTGGAGACAGTCCTAAAACACAGGAACTGGGCGAAGCCTCGCCCGGTAATATAGGATCATTCAGCGGCTGGCAAATCGTAAAAAAATACATGAGTAAACATGCCGACATGAGCCCGGCCACATTAATGGCAACGGATGCTGAAGTGATTTTCCAGGAAGCTAAATATAAACCTTAGGCTGCAATAGAAGTTTGCTGTGCCAGCACTTCTCCATTGGGTTTCTGCCCCAATTGTTTCATCACTTTAAAATGAGAAGCAAGCGCTTGACCCATAGTTGGGTAATAATTATATGGAAGATTATACTCCGCACATTTTTCCTGAATAATTTTACTGATAGCCGGATAGTGTACATGGCTAACTTTTGGAAAAAGATGGTGCTCAATCTGGTAATTAAGTCCACCAACAAACCAGGAGATCAGTTTATTATTCATGGCAAAATTAGAAGTAGTTTTCAACTGGTGTTCTGCCCATGCGGTTTCTACGTGCTTGGTGGTATCCAGCGGAATATGTTCAAACTCGGTATTCTCTACCACATGAGCCAATTGGAATACTAAGGAAAGCGTGAGTCCCATGGCAGCATTCATTACAAGGAAACCAACCAGCCATGCCAGCCATCCCCAAACAATGATGGGAATAGTAATAAATACAATGGCATAATAAATTTTTGTTACCCAAAAAATGATATGGTTTTTTGGGGTAAGTTTCCATGCTTCTGTTGTATAAATTCTACGGGTAAAATATTTTGTAAAATCCATGAAGAATATCCAGAAGATTGAAGAAAGGGAATATACCGGAACAAGGTACAGGTGTTGCACTTTGTGAGCGGGTACCCATTTCTGTGATTCACAATGGCGAATGATAGGACTTTTTGCAATGTCATCATCTATGCCATCAACATTGGTATAAGTATGGTGAATGATATTGTGTTTTTGTTTCCAGAAATATGCACTAGCGCCAAGAGCATTTGCAGAAAGCCCCAGTAAATCGTTCAGTTTTGCATTTGGACTATAACTGCCATGGTTGGCATCGTGCATGACGCTAAACCCGATGCATGCTGCAAAAAAACCTAACAGCCCTGCTAAAAGAAGCGCAGGCAAAACGCTCATATTTACCAGCATTAAGCATGTATAAATGGCAATAGTAGTTCCGATTAATATGATTGATTTTGTGAAAAGACGCCAGTCGCCGGTTTTCTTAATATTGTTCTCGGTAAAATAATTGTCAACACCTGCCTTAACGCTTTGGAAAAACTCATTATTGCGGTTGTTGAATATGATCTTTGACATGTGGAATATTTGCAGATTTTAAAATTATTTTTTAATCCCCATAATTAATTTGGCAATATAAGGATAATATGACGGAAAAAGCAGATAACTGCCAAACTATAACACGTGAAATGGCTAAGTGTTCGTTAATTCATTTTAAATGGAACCTGCATTTCAAAGCTGGGAATACCCACCTGGAAGCTGGCGTGGGTTTGAACATTTTCCATGAGGTAGGTGCCATGCATCTTTCCAATCTCTGAGCGAAGATTGCAACCACTCATATACTGGTATGTGGCACCGGGTTCAATTACAGGCTGCACCCCCACAACACCTTCACCTTCAACCTCACGGTTGCTGCCGTTGCTGTCAAAGATGTGCCAGTGGCGACTTATAAGCTTTACTGAGAATACATTATTATTCTCTATCGTGATGCGGTATGCAAACATAAATTCGCTGTTCAGCGGGTTGCTGAACTCGGGCTGGTAGAAAGTTTCTACGCTTATTTTTACGCCGCCTGAAATTTTGTTGATCATACCTTGGTTTGGTCTAAGTTACTATAAACTATTTAACTCCTTTTCAAAAAAATCTATCCCGATCTCTTTGATTTTGAATAGCCATTTTTCAAAAGCCATTGGAATATTTTATCCCGGTTATCGCCCTGCACCAGCAATTGGTTGTCCTTTACTGATCCACCTGTGCCGCAGTAGGCTTTCAGCTTTTTACCCAAAGTCTCTGCATCGGCAGCAGTACCTACAAAACCGTCTATTATAGTAACGGCTTTTCCTGCTCTTTGTTTTGTTTCCAGCTTTATTTTTAACAGTTGTTCTGGTGCTGGTAAGGTGTTTTCGGCCTGCGCCTCTTCGGCTGTCCTGAAGGAGGGATCAGTTGAATACACAATACCTGAACCTGTTGGTTTGTTGTTTGCCATTGCGTTTGTTTTTAAATTATTACTGCTTTTAAACTTAAATCAAGGCTTTTTGCCTGGTGAATGATGGCACCGCTGGAAATAAAATCAACGCCGGTGGCTGCATACGCTTCCAGGTTATCAAAATTAATTCCCCCGCTGGCCTCTGTTTCGTATTGGCCATTTATGATTGATAAAGCGATAGTGATTTGTTCCGGTGTAAAATTATCCAGCATAATGCGATCTACTTTTCCCGTTTCCATCACAATTTTCACGTCTTCCAGGTTTCGGGTTTCCACTTCAATCTTCAATCCTGGCTTTGTTGTTTGCACATAGTTACAGGCTTTTTCTATGGCATTTTTTATGCCTCCGCAATAGTCAATATGGTTATCTTTTAGCATGATCATATCGTACAATCCGAAGCGGTGATTAACGGCACCACCAATGCGGACAGCCGCTTTTTCCAGCACACGGAAATTGGGTGTGGTCTTTCTTGTATCCAGCAGTTTTGTTTTAAATCCTGAAAGCTTGCGCACATATTGATTGGTAAGTGTGGCAATGCCGCTCATACGTTGCATGCAGTTCAAAACAAGCCTTTCACATTGCAGTATAGTGTGCACTTTTGCGTTCACTTCAAAAGCTTGCTCCCCGGCCTGCATGTCATCTCCATCCTTTTTGTATGCAATAAATTCCATGGCAGGATCCATCATTGCAAAAACTTTTTCAGCTACTTCCATACCTGCCAGTTTTCCTTCTTGTTTAATTTTTAATACTGCTTTGCCTGATGCATTTGCATCAATGGTTGAAAGGGTGGAATGATCTCCATCACCAATATCTTCTGCCAATGCGTTTTTAATGAGCAATGTTACCTGTTCGTCTCTGGTCATGCCTGCAAAGCTAAGTAAGCAAAGCTTACAGGCATTAAAAAAGCTCCTGAAAAAGGAGCTTAGTAATCTTTTTGATGTAGTTGCTATTCGTTCTCAAACCTTATCTCCTGCAAGAACTGGCGGTCACCTTTTTGTTTCATATAAACAGTTGTTCTGAAAGTGCGGCCCTTGGTTACCAGCTTTCCAATACAATACTGGGAGCCGGAGTTATCGCCTTTATGAACCACTTCGAAACCTTTTACGGGATTGCTGTTAAAGAAATCACGCAGGATAACCTCAGCCTGCGCCCTGCTGTAAGTGCTGCTTTTTTCAGGTAAGGTGATGTCTACCGTATTATCAAAAAATTTAGCAACCTGTGCAGCATTACCAGACCGCAATGCGGCCACCACTTCCTCAATTCCATTAACAGATTTAAAGGAAATTAGTGCAACAGAAACCATTAATAGTGTAAATATCTTTTTCATATCGTAGCATTTAAAATGAATGAATTTATCTGGTAAGCTTACCGGTGGTACACGATTTAATTTTAGAAAGATAACTGCTTTTTTCCAGCTTTTAAACAGCCACTTATTGGCTAAAAACGTGCCAATTAAAAGTAATATTGTGCTGTGTTGATCCTTCTTTAACTTACGCCGTATAGAAACTGAATATAAAATATCAAATTATTAGCTTTGTAAAATGGAAAATAAGAAAGTTTTACTGGTAATAATGGATGGTTGGGGTCTTGGAAATGTAAAAAGCAGTGATGCGATACAACATGCCAACGTACCGTTTGTCAGTTCATTGTACAACCGCTATTCCAATACTACCCTCACCACCTGTGGCTTAGAAGTTGGCCTGCCAGAGGGACAGATGGGCAATAGTGAAGTGGGCCATCTTAACCTGGGAGCAGGCCGTATCGTTTACCAGGAATTAGAAAGAATTAATGTCGCAATCCGGGACAAAACTTTCAACAAGAACGAAGCGCTGTTAAAAACAATTGACTACTGCAAAAAACATGGTAAAACGCTGCACCTGATGGGACTTGTGAGTGATGGTGGCGTTCACTCTCATATTAATCATGTAATGGCCCTGCTTGACATTTGCGTAGAACAGGATTTTCACAATGTATTAATGCATGCTTTTACTGATGGAAGGGATACAGACCCCAAGAGTGGTGCCGGGTTTATACAAACGCTTCAAGATCATGCTGCAAAATCAACGGGCCATATTGCTACTATTACCGGCAGGTATTATGCTATGGACCGGGATAGAAGATGGGAACGCATTAAATTGGCTTACGATGCCTTGGTAAATGCAGTTGGCGAAAGATCTGGCGACCTCGTGGCATCTATCAAACAATCTTACGAGAACAATGTGACAGACGAATTTTTGTTGCCAATCATCAACAATGCGCTGGCGGATACCCGTATACATCCCGGTGATGCAGTCCTCAGTTTTAATTTCAGAACAGACCGCTGCCGCGAAATAACGGAGGTGCTCACCCAACATGATATGCCTGACATGGGCATGTATAAGTTGGACCTGTACTATATTACCATGACGATGTATGATTATAATTTTAAAAACGTGGATGTGATCTTTGAAAAGGACAACCTTGAAGAAACCTTGGGAGAGATATTGGCAGCCAATGGCAAATCACAATTAAGGATAGCCGAAACCGAAAAGTATCCCCATGTTAGTTTTTTCTTTAGTGGTGGAAGAGAAAAACCTTTCAACAATGAAAACCGCATCATGATCCCTTCGCCAAAAGTTGCCACTTACGATTTGCAGCCAGAGATGAGTGCACTAGCTGTAACAGAAGCTGCTTTAAAGGACATCAACGAAAAAGAGCCGGATTTTATTTGCCTGAACTTTGCAAACGCTGATATGGTTGGACATACCGGTATATGGGAAGCGGTTATAAAGGCTGTTGAAACTGTGGATGCATGCGTGGAGAGACTTGTTACAGCAGCACTTGAGAAAGATTATTGCATTTTCCTAACTGCCGATCATGGAAATGCAGACTACGTAATAAATGATGATGGCACACCAAATACCGCACATACGTTAAACCCTGTTCCGCTGTTTATTATAGATAACAATTGGAAGGGAACGCTACATAAAGGAAAATTGGGTGATATTGCACCAAGTATTTTACAAATGATGGGCTTACCCATTCCGCCTGCAATGACGGGTAACGTACTTTTTTAAAAAAGCAAATGAATATGAAAAAAATACTAAAGCGGATAGGCATTGGGGTGATTGTGTTATTACTCCTTGTTCAGTTCTACCCTAGACCTGAAAAAAATAATGCAGATGGTCCTGAACCCAATCATATCAGCAATTTGTATCCCATACCACCCGATGTAGATGTATTGCTGAAAAGTAGTTGTTACGATTGCCACAGCAACACTACTGATTATCCCTGGTATTCGAATATTCAGCCGGTAGCCTGGTGGTTGGGCGATCATATTAAAGACGCTAAAAAGCACCTTAACTTTTCTGAGTTTGCAAGTTACTCATTGGCCAAGCAATACCATAAATTAGAGGAGGTTACTTCAGAGGTTAAAGCTGGCGAAATGCCTCTGGAATCTTATACTGTTATTCACAGCGATGCCGACTTCAATACAGAACAAAGGCAAGTGTTGACTTCATGGTCGGAAAATATCCGCACCATGATGGCGCAAAAATACCCGGCAGACAGCCTCGTGAGTAAGAAAAAATAAATGCATCAATACTGCTAATGGCAAAGCTGTTAAGAACATACCTGGTGGGCGCTTTTTTGGCAGGCGTTTCGTTAATGCCCGTGCTGGTTGCAGTATGGTATTGTACCAGCAAGGCCATCATTTACCATCAAATGGAAACAGCCCTGGAGCAGGAACTTTTAGAAACCATTACCCTAAAAACGGTTGATCTAATTTGGTTGAAACCCGGCAAGGAAATTCTTTTAGCCAATCAACCATTTGATGTAAAGAAGGCACAGCACTTTGGTGATAAAACTATTATTACTGGTTTATACGATCACAAAGAAAAGGAACTGAAAGAAAAATTAGGGAAATTGAATAGCGATGATAGGCAGCAAAACAGCCAGGTAAAAATTACCAGACCATTGTTTTTATTTATGCCGGCATCAGCTGTGCATTTTCCCAGATTATTTTCAAGCTTGAATAAAAAAGAACACTACGTTTGTTATAAAGAACTGTTCAGGCAAAATGATTACAGCCTGATAACCGCACCGCCTCCACGCTTTACTTAACCTATTTTGGGTTAGCCCATTTTATACCGGTACTTAATTTATCCACCGGTCACATTTTATTTTACAAATAAATAATGCTTCTGCTGTAGCCGCATACATGGACAAAGGCAAGGTCTTGTATGCAACCTTGCGTTCAACCATGTGCCAAAAATTAAATGAACATGAAAAATATATTTTTATCTTTTGGACTGCTGCTGTTTTCCTTTGTTGTAACAGCACAGGAAAAAACTCCTTTACCAAGGGATACGGCCAATGAGATCAACCTAAATGAAATAACGGTTTCTGCCACAAGGTTTAAAGAAAACAGTATTTTTTTACCTCAAAAAATTGTTTCCATCAATGCCGGAAAAATTGCTGCTTACAACCAGCAAACCACCGCAGAGCTACTTAGCCAATCGGGTGAAGTGCTTGTACAGAAAAGCCAGCTGGGTGGCGGAAGCCCTGTTATACGTGGCTTTGAAGCCAATAAGATTTTGATAGTAGTGGATGGCGTTAGAATGAACAACGCCATTTTCAGAGGCGGTCACCTGCAAAATGCAATTACAGTAGACAATGCTATGTTAGAGAAAACAGAGATATTGTTCGGTCCTTCCTCTGTTATCTACGGCAGCGATGCGCTGGGTGGCGTGCTAAGCTTCTACACTAAAGATCCGGCATTCAGCAACACTCCCGGCAAAACTGCAATTTCGGGGAACGCATTTGTGCGTTACGCTTCTGCTTATAGTGAAAAGACAGGTCATTTCGACCTTAGTATTGGCGGTAAAAAAATTGCTTCGCTCACAAGTGTTACTGTTTCAGATTTTGGCAGCCTTGAACAGGGCTCAAATTATTATGACAAATTTCCGAACTGGGGTAAGCGCAATTTTTATGTTGAAAGGATCAACGGAATTGATTCTATGGTTGCCAACAAAAACCCTGACAAGCAAATTGAAAGTGGTTATACGCAATATGATTTTTTGCAGAAATTACTTTTCAAAACCGGTAAGCTTCAGCATACGCTAAATTTTCAGTTCTCCACTACTTCCGATATCAATCGTTACGACCGATTGACCGATGTTAACGCAGCCGGTATTGCCAGGAGCGCTGAATGGTATTACGGACCACAAAAAAGATTGCTGGCAGCATGGAACATTAGTCTCCCTTCCAGCAGCTTGTATGACAAAGGTCAGGTGGTAACCGCTTACCAGGATGTGGAAGAAAGCCGCCATAACAGGAACTACAGGAGCACTAATCTAAACCACCGGGAAGAACGGGTAAGGATCGGTAGTATCAACGCCGACTTTTTTAAAAAAATAGGTAAGGTTGAGTGGAGCTACGGCGGGGAAATCACCTACAACAAAGTGAATTCAACTGCTTATGCGGAGAACATCAGTACCGGGGTACTTTCATCGCTTGACACCCGTTATCCTGATGGCGGTAGTAACACACAATCATATGCTGTTTACACAACAGGGTTGTATAAAATATCTCAAAAATTTACCCTGAATGGCGGGCTGCGTTTTACCCACAACAGGTTGTATGCAAACTTTATTGACAAAACATTTTTCCCGTTTCCTTATGATGACATAGAACAAGGGTCAAATGCAGTTTCTGGCAACTTAGGCATAGTTGCATTACCTGGCCAAGGTTGGAAATTATCTGCGCTGGCAGGAACGGGTTTCCGCACGCCAAACGTTGATGACCTGAGCAAGGTTTTTGAAAGCGGAAATGGCACCCTCATTGTCCCCAACCCCAACCTGAAACCTGAAAAGACCATCAGCTATGAAATAAGCGTATCTAAAACGATAGCTAAAAAATTCAGTGCAGGAGCCACTGCCTGGTACAGCAACCTCAAAGATGCACTTAGCACCGATTTCAGCACGCTCAACGGATCGCCCACGATTATTTACAATGGAAGCACAAGCGATATAATTACCGTAGTCAACAAGAACAAAGCCTATTCATGGGGCCTTAGCGCCAACATAAATGCTTCGTTTGGTAAACATGTTAGCTTCAGTTCCCTTATTAATTACATCTACGGTAGAATAAAAGAAAGCGCTGGAGATTACCCGCTTGATCATATACCGCCAACTTTTGGCAAAACAAATATTACAGGCAGTTTCGGAAATTTCAATGTTGAATTGTTTGCTTTATATCATGCAGCTAAAAACTCTGCTGATTACAATTTAAGAGGAGAAGACAATCAACAATACAGTGCCGATCCAATAAGAGGATTCTATCCTGCCTGGGCTACTGCCAATTTCAGGGCCGGGTACCGCATCAACAAATACGCAGCTTTTCAGCTGGCTGTAGAAAATATTTTCGATAAATTCTACCGTGTATTTGCTTCCGGCCTTGGTGCCCCGGGCAGAAACCTGGTCTTAACACTGCGTGGAAACTTTTGATATATAGTAATTTTCTAATGAAAAGACGCCTAATGTTAAAATTCAGGCGTTTTTTATGTCAGAGCAGCAGTAACTCTAATTAAATTGTCATAAATTTAGAGGATAAACTTTCCCCACTATGACCGAAGAGCAAATGCTTGTTGGAAGTATAAAGAATAATGCCTCAGCACAGGAAGAATTGTACAACCGATTTAGTCCTCGTATGCTGGGGGTCTGTTACCGGTTTGCAAAAAACCGTGAGGATGCAGAAGATATGCTGCAAGAAGGCTTTATCAAAGTTTTTACACAACTACACCAATATCGTAACGAAGGTGCCCTGGAGGGATGGATCAGGAGAATCATTGTGCACACATGCATTAACGTTTTAAAAAAGAATAAAAAATTTGCTGAAAGTGTAGACATCATTCATGCGCAAACCATCAGGGTGAAGGAAGAAATGATTCCTTCTATTATGCAAGCGAAGCAGGTGATTGAATGTATTCGCTTACTGCCGTTGGGTTACCGTACTGTTTTAAATTTATATGCTATAGAAGGGTTTTCTCACCGTGAAGTAGGAGTGTTGTTAGATATTGAAGAGAGCACAAGCCGCAGCCAATATACAAGAGCTAAGGCTATGCTGGAAGACATACTGGTGAAAAAGAACATTATTACAAAGCCAAGGAAAACTGGTTTCCGGGCTGCTTCCTCTTCGTAGCATAACAAAAAAATTATAATAAAAAAACAACCAAACTAAACAGCTTATTTGTGAAAGAGATGGAAAAAGATTTTTACAGAGACGGGTTTGAACAGATGCTGAAAGATACGACCGAAGACTTCAGGATGTATCCTTCCAGGAAAGTATGGCATAGCCTGTACAACGATCTGCACCCAGACCGCAAATGGCCTTCGCTGGCTGTATGCCTGGTATTGCTTACTGCTATTTTGCATATTGGAGTTTCCAATAATAACAGCATTAGCAGCAAATCAAACAACCTGATGGTGGCCTCACTTGCTAACAATGAACAAGCAAATGAAACAATCGTTCAATCTGCATTTAACGGTGCTGAAAATTCAACTGCTGCACCCGTTGTAGCTATCAACAAGCCTTCTGCCGGCAACACAACGGCAAGCAGAGCAAACAATACTGTTGAAAATATTTTTGTAGCTGATGAAAGCGAGGCTGCAATTTCTTATACAACAATTGATGCATTTGCGGCTACCGCAAAAGTCATTAGCATCGAAAGTAGCAAGCAAGTTCAGTATACAACTGTGCCCGTTCCTGCTACAACCAGTTCATTAATTAATCCTGACGATAACTTCAACACTAGCGTAGCAACTAGCAACGACCTTGTTAATGTAATTAAAACAGCTGAAGAACCTTCAGCAACTGAATTAACCGGTGAAGTATTAAATAAGCCGGTTTTGCCTAAACTTGCCGAAACGAATATTATTGCTACAAAAAATTCAGACAGGGAATGGATAGAAGATTTTGCTTTCCATAATCAACGGAAACGCAATGCACTTAAGCCAAGGCTGTCTATGCAATATTATATCACCCCATCTATAGGTTACAGGGAACTATTTAAAAATCACGATTACAATCCCTCTAACGGCTTATTACAACGCAACACACAGAACTCAGATGATATCAGCCAACAGGCTGCCTTTAACCTGGAAGCCGGTGCGGCATTGCTGCTTGATATGAACAAGAGACTACGGCTGAAAGCGGGACTGCAATTGAATTATAGTAATTATTACACCCATGCGCACGAGTTGCAGCATCCAACGCAGACCACGGTATTACTGAATAATGGCAACAACAATACGCTGATGCCGGTATCTTACAGCAGTTCTTACGGAAATGTGCTGGGCTCTAATTTAAACAGGCTGAGCAATAAAGTAGTACAGGTATCTATCCCAATAGGAGCAGATTATAAACTGGTGGGAACCGAAAATGTTAAATGGTATGTAGGCGCAACTATTCAGCCTTCGTATATAAGTTCCGGGGATGCCTACCTGATCTCTGCCGATTATAAAAACTTCGCATCAGACGAATCAATGCTAAGGAAATTTAACCTGAACAGCAGCCTTGAAACATTTGTAAGCTTTAAAATGCCTTCAGGTACATTTATCAACATTGGGCCACAGGTAAGGTACCAGTTGTTATCTACGTACCAAACCCAGTACTCTTATACAGAGAAGCGTTACAATTTTGGATTTAAGATCGGGCTTTCGAAGAAGTTCTAAACTTTTAAAAAATAATTAAAAAAGCGCAGTAGTTGATATTGCGCTTTTTTAATAACGTATTTTTCTTCCATTGCCCTTTTAGATTTAATTTTGATTGCATGAAAAGTAAATGGATGTTGGCAATGATACTGGCCGTACTTGTTGCATGCAATGATGAAGATAACAAGCAGCTCGTTTCTGCAACGACCGATAATGTTGCCACAGAAAACTTTTTTCCCGTAACAAGTTACCTGAAAGGGCAAATTGCACAGCTTAAACAAAGTGGTATAAACCCACAAGTAATAACCATCAAAAACAACAAACAGGATACGGTATGGTTAAAAATTGAGGAATTTAACGAGGCATTCAAAGAGTTCCTGCAACCGGAAATTGACAGCAGCAACTTAACGGGCCTTTTTAAAGAAACAAAGTTTGCAGACCAGACACTAGGCACCTATACCTTTACTTACGATCCAACTTCGCCGTTGCCTGCAAATATGCCTTTACAAAAATGGGATGTTTACATAAACCCCACTACAAATACTGTTCAGCGGATTTATATGGTTAAGAAAAACGAAGCAAACCAGGTATTGCAGTTAACATGGCAATCGGGCAAGTTCAGCAAGATTGTTTACCTGGGCACGGATGAAAACGGCAACCAGTTTGTAGAAAAAGAGGTATTAATTAAATGGGATTTCGAGTAAATAATGACGAGTAAAGAATTTTCTGAGATAGCAACCAGCATACCTGCACTTCCGGGTATTTACAAGTATTACGATGCAGAGGGCACATTGATTTATGTTGGCAAGGCTAAACACCTGAGGAAAAGGGTGAGTAGCTATTTCACAAAAAATCTGCAGAGTTATAAAACGGTAGAACTTGTTAACCGCATAAAAAAAATTGAGTTTACAATAGTAAACAGTGAGCAGGATGCATTCCTTTTAGAAAATTCGCTGATCAAAGAATACCAGCCGCTATTTAATATCAACCTTAAGGATGATAAAACCTACCCTTACATCGTTGTAAAAAACGAACCATTCCCCAGGGTTTTCTTCACCCGGAAAAAAATCAAAGACGGCTCCCAGTATTTCGGCCCCTATACCTCCGTAGGAAAAGTAAGAGACCTGCTGGATGTAATCAAACAGAATATTCCGCTGCGTACCTGTAAATTAAATCTTACAGAAAATAATATCAGCAAAAAGAAGTTTAAGGTTTGCCTGGAGTACCACCTTGGCAATTGCAAAGGACCCTGCGAAGCTTTACAAACTACAGACGATTACGACGAAGGCATACAGCAACTGAAGCATATTTTAAAAGGAAACGTTACGCCGGTACTGCAACACTTTAAAACCTTGCAAAAGGAACAGGTTCAAAATATGGTTTTTGAGAAAGCGGCCTTTTACCAATCTAAAATAAAACACCTTCAACAATACCAGGCAAAGTCTGAAGTAGTTAATACAAACACCGGCACTATTGATGTTTTTACCATCATTGAAGAAGGCGACCACGCTTATGTAAATTACCTGGCCGTAAACAATGGCAGCATCATTCAAACCAAAACAATTACGCTGCAGAAAAAGCTGGAAGAAACGCCAGCCGAAGTGCTGAGTTTTGCCATTGCCCAGTTAAGAACATTATTTGAAAGTGAAGCCAACGAAATCATTGTTCCATTCAAAATAGATTTTCCTACAGATAATGTCATCGTCACCATACCAAGGGCCGGTGATAAAAAGAAATTGCTTGACCTTTCTTCTACCAACGTTAACTACTTTAAAGAAGAACTGCACGCCAGGAAGCTATTAAAACTGGAAGATAAAACATCAGCAGAAAAAGAGAGTATTTTGCTGCAGTTGCGGCAAGACCTGCACCTGCAGGAGACGCCTGTACATATTGAATGTTTTGACAACTCAAACTTTCAGGGCAGCTACCCGGTGGCCGCAATGGTTAGCTTTAAAAACGGAGAACCCAGCAAAAAAGACTACCGGCATTACAACATTAAAACGGTAGAAGGTATCAATGATTTTGCCTCGATGGCAGAAGTGGTTTACAGGCGATACAAAAGACTCACAGCAGAACAGGAGCCGCTGCCTCAACTTGTGATAATAGATGGCGGAAAAGGGCAGCTAAGTGCTGCTTTGCAAAGTATTGCTCAATTAGGCCTTACCGGAAAAATCACCCTCGTGGGTTTAGCAAAAAATAAAGAAGAGATCTTCTTTGCAGGAGATTCCAACTCTCTGATATTGCCCTGGGATAGCGACAGCCTGAAACTCATCAGGAGAATACGTGATGAAGTGCATCGTTTTGGAATTACATTTCACCGCAATAAACGCAGCAAAGGTACTTTTGTAAATGAACTGGAAGGCATCAAAGGAATTGGAAAACAAACTGCCGATCTGCTACTGAAAAAATACCGCTCGGTAGCCAGGATCAAAGAACAGTCGAAAGCTGATATTGCCAGCATTGTAGGCAATAAGAAAGCCGAAATTTTGTGGAAGGGACTTGGGTTAAAATAAAAAAGGGCCAGGATAGAAATCCAGCCCGCTTTTAAAATCCAATATCCTATGAAAAACCAAGACAAATCTAACGACATTGAGCGGGGCAGGCAATACCGCATAAGTGGTATTTATTGTAAGTGTTATATGTGAACATCGCAAAAAGGCAAAAAAAAGGGACCAGGATAAAAATCCAGTCCCGTTTTAAATCCAATATCCTATGAAAAACCGAAACGAAAATAGAGAAAATAGCATTTGGAAAACAAACGGGCTCATCTAATGACAATAATTTAACAAATGAATTCGGAAAATAAAGAAGGGGCCAGGATAAAAATCCAGCCCCGCTTTTAAAATCCAATATCCTATGAAAAACCGAGATAAAAATAACAGTATGGTTTAATGTATACAATACCCTTAAAGGGGTATAAAAAAACCCCCGCAAATGCGGGGGCCATATAAATAATTAGTGTTGGCATTAATAACTCCAAAGATCCTGCTCGTAGTTAAATATCTTTTCCTTAATATTTTCACCTTCCAGCAATTGCAAGATAGGACTATCACCTAATCCCCTGTAATTCTTCAGGAACCTGTCGTTCGGATTATCGATGGTACTCTTTATAATACGACCGTAGAACATACGGCTTTCGAACAATTCCTCCCAACTCATGCGGGCTCCAAAGTTTTTGCTGTTGTACACTTCGTACTTTGCAAAGATGGAACGCATATCAGGATAATAAACCCAGAACAGTTCGGTTTCACCCAAGTTAACACCTTGTGAGGTAATTACATTCTTAACCGGTGCAATACCCAGTATACGCCAGAACAAACGAGAGCTTTCCTTATCAAAGATCACTTCTTCTTTTATCCTGAACTTGTAGAATGAATCGAAATTGATGTCGTTAACCATTCTCTTAGTTCCGGTCAGCTCACCATTTTCGTTGTAGATAGGAACGTCAATCGGATCACCAGCAACGGCCTTCGCTACTTCACCGGTTGTCATTGGCGTTGTAAAACGATCATCTACGTTACTAAAAACCGTTACAGCGCTGTCTTGAATAGCCTGCAACAAAATAGAAATGAAACGCTGGTTACCATTGTTCTCATCTGCCGAGTAGGTAAAAGGCTGGTTGATCTTTTCACGGGTGTCTATTTCTCGCCATATCTTATGCCTGTACACCGCATCATCGGCACGCAGGTGTTCGTAAGGCAATGGGATCCTGTCTCTTAAAACAGAAGTTTCCACCGCCTCATCAGGACGCAAAGACTTTTTTACCTGCTTAATAGGCAAGGTATCTACCATGGGTTGTTCAGCAGCCGTTGCGGCTGCATCAACCGTAACTGTGGTTGGTTCTACTTTTGCCTTTGTTCTAGTAGTTGTCGACCGCTTGGTAGAAGAACGCTTTGGGGTTGCCTTCTTTTTTTGCGCCATGGCTGCATCAGCCAGTCCACAAAACAACACGGACAAGAACAATATTTTAATAACACGCTTTTTCATACCTCTAAATTTTAATATAATGCGATTGATTTTCCTTCGATAGTTCTTTGACCATCAGGACCAGATACTTTAATGTTATCAAAAGAAATAACTGAACCAGGACCACAACGCTGCATGGTGGCACTTAATGCTGCCAGGCTGTTACCATTCAGTGTAGCCTGAACTACGTTTGGAAAGTTAGCACCTGAAAAATAAACAGTAGCACTTACAACGTTAAATTTCACATCGAAGTCAAAGTTTTCTAACTCCGCCCTACAGAATTGTTGGTTCTTAAATTCTACAGCAGCCATTCTGATCTTTCCTGAACCCACTTTAAATACAGGCTCCGGAATTTTTTTAACCCTGAAATCGAAAGTACTTGGTTTCCCATTTGCGATAACGCTTATGGATGCTTTTCCGAGTGCGCTTACCCTAACAGTTCTGGCTGAACCCGAACCACTAATGGTACCACCGCTCATGCTAACCTGTGTTTTATCCCAACCTGTTGGAGAGCCAATGGTAACAGGATTATCTACACCGATGTAGAAAACATTCATCTTGTCTAGCATTACTGCTGCTCCACCTGGTGTACCTACAGTATACTCTACTTGTTTAGATTCTGTTTTTTCGTTTCCATCCTGATCTTTATAGCGAATGGTTACTGTTTTAGATTGTTTACCTGCACCACTTGCCTGAAACTTAAATGTTCCCTGCCCGTCTACAACTGGTACACCTGCACCACCTATAGAAATTTGCGGGGCTGCAGCTGAACTATAAGCTCCAATTCCCGCCGTAACTGTAATTTCTTCGCCTGGCATTACATAGTTTGAACTTTGGCCAAACAATACGCCCGTCTTATCAAATTTTACAACTACTTCTCCCAACTTGGAGTGAGCATAAGATACCATCTGATTTTCCGCATTTTTTACATTGTTCTGGAACTTACTTAAAATAGTTAGTGCCGCAACAGTTGGAGTCATGTGAAAATAAGAAGCTGTAAAGTCTTTTTCTTTTCCTTCTTTACCAACTACACCTTCCGAATTAACAGGAAAGTTTGATTCAAATTGCTTCAACTCAGGATTAAGACTAATAACCTTCCTTTTGTATTCGTCAAGTCTTTTTTTAAGTTCCTCACCTTTTTTTCCTGTTTCAAAAATTCTTGTTGAAGCGTCAAGATTATCTTCTTTAAAGCTTCCATCTTCTTTAAGATTAGAACCTTTTCTTAAATCGGTTTTCAAACCTTCAATATAAGTGTTGAGTTCTTCTGAAGCCTTTTTAATTTCATTCGCAACAGGCACCCATATCGCTGCTTTATCTTTATATTGAGCGTCCTGTAATTTATCGTTTAATGATTTATAAACAACGTTGGTACTTCTTCCTAGGTTCGCAGCAGAACTCATTAAACTTTTATCTACAGTTTTAAAAGCTTCAATTACCTCGTTCGACACGTTTAGCGCCAGGATAGCTGTCAGCACCAGGTACATGATGTTTATCATCTTTTGCCTGGGCTCTTTGGGTAAAGCCATATCTGATTAATATTTAATAGTTTTTATAATGTTGTTTGGATCTGAAAGCTAATTTCCGGGGGATTACGTTTCCCGAGAATTACCTGCCTTGCATAGCGCTCAGCATATTACCATATACAGCGTTTAATTTACCAAGGTTTCCAGCCAGTATACCAATCTGTTCTTTTGCTCTGTTAGCATCATCCACACTGCTCATCATAGCCTGGCTGGCTTCAGCCATTTTACCATAAAAACCATTTAATGCCTTCAGGTGGTTATTGCTTTCCTTCAACTCAAGTTCATAAATAGTATTTAATGAACCCAGGTTTTTAGTAAGTACCTGCACTTGCTCATGAAAGCCTTTAGCACTTTCTGACGCATTGTTGAAAGATGCCATGGTAGTAGCACTATTGTTAAACTGCGTAGCCATGCTGCTGATAGCTGCTGTGGCTTCTTTGGTTTTTGCTCCAAACTCGTTTGTTGATTTTACCACATCGCTCACATCAGTAATGCCGTTTACAGTTGTTCCCAGTTTCTGAAAACCTTCGCCCAGTCTTTTCAGGTTTGTTGGAGTAATGTCTGCTTCCTGCAGCATTTTATCCATTGATTGTAATGCAGGGTTTCCTTGAGTAGCAACGGCCAGTTCTACTTCATCATCTTCTTCGTGATGCTTTGGCTTTATCCACTCTATGGCTGCATAAACAAGGAAAATTGCGGTTTCCGTCCACATACCCACAGTTAGGAGTACATCTGCATATGACTGATGGGTTAATTTGGCCCAGGCTGCAAATATGATTACAGCAGCACCAGCACTTACCAATACATCAATGAGGGTTAAAAAGGTTCTTTTTCTTTGAGCCATAGTAGTTGGGAGTTTTAATGTTTTGATTTGGGGATTGTTTGTTTTTAATAAAAATTAAACCGTTGAAATTACCCGTTCTATTTGTTATAGAACGGGTAATAATTATTTTTAGTATTAGTTTGGTATTTTTTGAATTTCTCTAAAGTAGGCAGCTGATTATCTTTTCTTACCCTGAGCCGGAGGTAAATCTATCACACATCTGAAACCGATGTAAGATTTGGAGGTATCCTGGTATTCATAGTTACGTGTGCTGGTCTGTAGGAAAAACCCAACATCTTTCCAGCTACCACCTCTTAATACTTTACGCTTCATCCTTGGAGGATCTGACTCTTTCGCATTCCAGCGAATATCAGGATTCATATCGTGCTGAAAATTGTATCCACCTTCGTAATAAAGCGATGAAGTCCACTCTGCAACGTTACCAGCCATGTTATACAAACCAAAATCGTTTGGCCAGTAGGCATCAGCTCTTACAGTATAAAAACCACCGTCTTCAGGATAATTGCCACGACCTGGTTTGAAGTTGGCCAGCAAGCAACCTTTTTTATTTCTCAGGTAAGGACCACCCCATGGATAGGGAGACTGTGAACGACCACCTCTTGCAGCATATTCCCATTGAGCTTCTGTTGGAAGACGGAAATCAGATTCCGAACTTCTCTTCTTGCTGATAAGGAAACTATTAAGGAAGTTGGTTCTCCATTCGCAGAATGCTGTGGCCTGCTTCCAGTTTACACCCACAACAGGATAGTTTCCAAATGCAGGGTGACCAAAATATTTTTTTGCCATTGGTTCATTGTATGAATAAGCAAAGTCTCTTACCCAGCTCAATGAATCGGGATATACAGGAATTTGTTGTTTAACAATGAAAGCCGAATTAGGAATGGTAGCATCCCTGTTGGTTGCAGCAGCTTTGTAATCAAAAACCTCAGATTGGTAAATAATCTTTTTAGCATCAAGTTCTTTGCGGCCGAAGATCCTGTTATCAGGCGTAACGATCATTGCATCTATTTTTTCAATAGTTGCCTTGTCGCCCCACTTGATGGTCTTTGCCTTCGTCCAGTCTACCAGTTCTACCCCATCCGGACTTTGCTTTACAAAACCCATCAGTTTAGCAGCAATGGAATCTCTAACCCAGTTAGTAAACTGGCGATACTCATTATTGGTAACTTCAGTAGCATCCATCCAGAAGCCACTAATAGACACTTGTTTATTACGGGCAGTAAAGGCATAGTTAACGTCTTCGTCGCTTGGGCCCATATGAAAAGTGCCCGGTGGAACATATACCATGCCCGGCGGCTTTGTTAACAACCACTTGCTTCCAGGTGCCACACCGTGCAGCTGCCCATCATTAGGCAAGGAGCCAGACTTCTTTTTTCCGCTGAGCATTTTACAGCTGCTTGCAGAGGTAGCGATTGCAACAACTGCTAATAGATAGAATATCCGATTATTCATTTTTTTTAAACTTTGAGGGTAATAGCAAATGTAATGATTATTTTGATTTAACAACATCCGTCTGGATTTCATTTTAGTTAATTCCATTTTCAGCCATCAAACCTTCCTCTAACAATATTAAACGTTTCCGTCTGTCAAATATTGTGAGATAAGTTTTTTACGCATTATTAATTTTCAATGCTGCTACTAAATCGGCTGAATTTTGCATCGGTAAGCCGCAACTATAGTTTTCGCAGAGATATAAATTAACAACTTCTTCATAATTTTTCCCTGACAAAAGGGGCATTTCTTCTTCCTTATTGCTGCTCTGCAGTACCTTGTTAGGGATAAATTCGCTTAAGGTCTTTTTAAGTTCCTCCCCGGTTTTAGTTCCTGTGAGTACAATTTCTTTAATGCCGGCAGTCTGACGGAGGTACTCGCCTGCCCAAACGGCAAATGAGCCCGGGTACTTCTTAAATGCATTAAACACCCCTGAGATCATTGCAACTCCCTTTTCCTGCCAGGATGTTTGATTAAAAACAAGGGAAAGATAGAATAGATTTGCTGCCATAACTGCGTTAGGCGATGGAATTGCACCATCATACAAGTCAATTTTACGCACTATTATATCCTGCTGCTGCTTCTGCGTATAAAAATAGAACTCGCTGGCTTCATCACCAAAATACAGTTCCACATATTCTGTTAAAGCTTTTGCCTTGTGCAGGTATTGCTGGTTACCGGTCACTTCCTGCAGGTTGATATAGGCCTGCACCAGGTAAGCATAGTCGTCTAAAAATGCCAATATTCTGGCAGTACCATTCTTATAGGTATGAAGAAGTCCACCTTTTTTATCATCAAAATTTTGCTCAATGAACAGGACAAGGTCTTCTGCGGCCACCAGGTAGGCCTCCTCCTGCAAAGCTGCATATGCCTTGCAAAAAGATGTAATTAGCAGCGCATTTACCGATAAAATGATCTTGTCATCAATACCAGGATACACCCGCTTACTGCGTTCTAACATCAGCAAACGCTTGCAACGGTCAATTGTTTCCTGTGCTTGTTGGGTGGTAACATCAAATTCTTTGGCCAGTTCATCTACAGGTTTGGTTATATTCAAAATGTTCTTCCCTTCCCAGTTGCCGCCTTCTACCACGTTATAATATTGCATAAACAATGGCGCATCCTTACCAAGCAGCGTTTGCAGCTCAGCTACATCCCACACATAATATTTACCTTCTTCATGCTCGGTGTCGGCATCTAATGCGGTATAATAGCCGCCGCCGGGGGCTTTCATTTCCGCCAGTACAAAACCTAAGGTAGAGCGAATACCTGCTTCGAAAACAGTATTCCGGGTCACCTGCCATGCATCGGCAAGCACAGTTGTAAAAAGCGCATTGTCGTACAACATTTTCTCAAAATGCGGGGCTAGCCATTCATTATCGGTACTGTATCTGGAGATGCCGCCACCCAACTGATCGTATATGCCACCCTGTAACATCTTCGTGAGGGTAAGTTCCGAATGCGCAATTGCATCTGCGTTGGCATACAGGTGCCCGTGCTGTAATAGATATTGCAATGAGTAGGTCTGTAAAAATTTGGGAGCGCTGCCAAAGCCTCCTTCCTGTTTATCGGCAGTTTTAAGCAGGTTAGCTGCTATCAACCTGCAATCATCCGTATTAAAAAAGCTAACCGTTTCGGTAAGCGGTACGCCAAGGGTGCTTGCAGCAAAGTTGTTCGACTTAGAAATATGATCTACCAATTTGTCAGCCTGCTCTTCCGCCTCTATCCTTCTGTTGGTCCACAGGTCGGTCATGGCATGCAGCACATCCATCCAGGAGGGCCTGTTGAAGGCTTTATTGGGTGGAAAATAGGTGCCTCCGTAAAACGGCTTGCCATCGGGAGTTAGAAAAACATTCAACGGCCACCCACCATTACCGGCTATGGCCTGCACGGCATCCATATACACCTGGTCAAGGTCGGGCCTTTCTTCCCTGTCTATTTTTATGTTGATAAAGTGGCTGTTCATGTAGCCAGCTGCGGTTTCATCTTCAAAACTTTCCCGCTCCATTACATGGCACCAGTGGCAAGCAGAATAGCCGATACTAACTAAGATTGGTATATCCTTTTCTTTCGCCAGCGCCAATGCTTCTTCTCCCCATGGATGCCATTGAACCGGGTTGTGCGCATGTTGCAGCAAATAAGGACTTGTTTCGTTGATGAGTGCGTTCGTGTGTTGCTTATCCATTTAATAACCGGTGCTTATTTTAGGTGCCGGCATACTTGCCGATCACCTTTAAAGCTTCAATTTACGGGAAAGTTTTATTGCAAGGCCTATGCCAATAAAAAAAAGCCGTCCCTTTAAAGATAGGACGGCCATATACTAGTATTATTTATGAAATCTTAAAAATCGAGCCCCAAAGAAAGATACATGATGGGCTTGCCCTTAAAGAATCCGCTCATGGGCCAACCTGCATCAAACTTTACAAAATAACCCAGCAAAGTACTCCTGGCACCAAATCCGTATCCGCCAGCAAAAGGTCCAAGCCCGCCGGCTTTAACACGAACCGTTACCGGGGGTTGGCCAAAAACTACATCCGGGCGTTTAAAGCTATCGTAAGCGCCGTTCCAGGCAGTACCCAGGTCAATAAACTGGGTGATCATAAAGTTGCGCAGGAAAGCGTTGTTTACCGTTTTATCAAAAAACGTTGATATAACCGGCAAACGGAATTCACTATTCAGTACTACTGTATTATTACCATTGGCTACATTTTGTATATAGCCCCGCATATTTACGGCAAGGCTTTGAAATGCATATGCCTGATCAGGATCCGCAGGATTGTTAGTGTTGAAATACCTGTCTTTCTGCTCACCATTGCGGATAACGGTATTATCGCCAAACATAAGCCAACCATCTACCCCACCCAGGTAGTATATGAATTTCTGGTTGCCCCAGCTAAAGTCTGCTGCTGCACGACCTGCCCATATGAAATTGCGATAAATAGGATAGTAGTACCGGGCATCCACTCCAAAGTTGAAAGTGTTAGGACCATCGGAAAACTTCACACCACTCACCTGCCTGTTCCAGTCTATAGAAAACTTATACCTGAGACCATTATAAATATTGGTGGCCGGGTTCAGGCTGTTGTCATACACATATTCCAGGCGGTTTACATTGTATAAGATCTTTTGGTTGGGTTCAGATAATGAGAATCCATCAAGCGAAGACAGTACCTGCTTTTCTGACCGTATCCCGGTTGAAAAACGAATACGCTTTGTTTCATCAAAAGGATAAGAGATATTAGCCTGGTACAGGTTGGTGAAAACCTTTACCAGGTACCCGCCATTGGCGCTGAATGTTTCAGAATTACGGTAATAGGAACCACCCCAATCAATGCGCCTTTTAAGGTTCTCATAATTTACATACCACTCGTTGTTTTTTAGGTCGGTGCTGATCTTAAAACCGCCGTTTATTCGGATATCTTCCAACAGGTCAGAAATACCCAGCCTTATCAAACCATTCAAGGGTGTACCGCTGTTGAGCATGATGGGTCCACCACCGGTAAAGGTTTGGTAGCGGTTAATAAGCACAGAGTTATTTACGCCTACTGAGCCAAAGTCGGCAGAAAATTTCTTAGGCTTGTATTTGTACAATTTGGCGGTTGCCAGCACATCTTCCTGGTTGGCTTGTACTGATTTGAATACATCTCCAATAACCCTGGTACTAGCCACGGTAGTATCTCTTGCAAACTCATTCTGAAAAAGATCGTCCCTGCTTTTGATCGTATCGGTAGCATTCACCGGTGCTATCAAAGCTGGGTTTGCAGAAACCTCGGTAAGCCTGCTTTCCCGCATCAGCTTCTTTGCATACTCTGTAGGTTGTGCAGTAACGTTTCTTCGGTTAAGCACAAACTCATCAATCTTTAATTTATACAATACTTTATCATCGCTCTGGCGGGTTACTTCACTCACCTGGTTGTTTTCGCCTGCAATCCTTGTTTCAGCAAGGCTGCTTTGGTAATTGGTTAGCGGAAAGCTATATGCAGAGTCCTGAGAAACAGAAACCACCGCAATCGAATCAACGTCTGTTTTTTTATACACCCTTAACGTGCTGTCTACCTCTTTTGGTGATGGGTTCCTGAGGATATCATCGCCAATGAGCACCAACGTATCAAGCCCGGCTTTGCTTGTTGTAAAGAAACCAGCATACCTGTTGCCGATACCGTTTTCATCACTCACAAACGTAAAGTGATTTTGATTATACTGCATGGGGTAGCGGGCATTGCCATACTTCAAATTAGTAAGCTGCGTTACCTGGTTCAGTTCAGCTTTATCCCCATAGTCAGTAATCATGAAAACATTATAGCGGTTGCTGCTGGGCAAAATAGTATCGCCGGATGGAGCATAAGGATTGGGACGGTTACTGCTAAAGATAATTCCACTTTTGCCGGGAAACGCCACATAAGAGGCATCTACGTTATCATACACATCGTTGGTGATCTGTTGCAGTTTTTCAGTATCTATATTGAATGTATAGATATCGGTATGCCCGTTCTTTACAGCAGAAAACAACAAGGTCTTGCTGTCCAGCATGTATTTCATATCCTGAATCAGGTCCAGCTTATCCGTAAGGTCTAGTTTGTATTGCTTAATACGGGTAATGATGTCATATACAAATAACTTCAACCTGCCTTCGTTAACATACGCTACGGCAACACGGGTGCCTTTAGGATCCCATGCCATCAGGGGATAACTTGGATTGATCTGGTCCTCGTAACTGCGAACACCATATTTTAGCAAGGTTTTGTATTCAAAGTCTTCACTCAGCAACACCCTTACAATACCTTTTTTGTATTGGGATACTACAAAAGAATTGTCCCGCTTATTGGGGTTTACATTAAAACGATAATAATTTAGTCTTTTGCTGATGGTAAACCCTTCTACGTAGTTGCCCTTGGGATATGATTTTCGGCGGGCAATGTCTTTATAATATTTGTCTGACTGGTATTCCATGAACTCTGCCAGCAATTGGTTGAATCTAAGGTTTGTTATCTGCTGGCTGGCCTTGTTTAGGTTTTTGTATTGGCGGGCCAGGTAAAAGAAGTAAGTAACATTCTCCTTTTTATATTTCTCTTCTATAAAATACCAAAACCCATGACCAGCCAATTGTGGCCGGGCAAAACTTAATGCAGAAAATTTATTGTAGTTGCCACTAAGTATCTCACTCTTCAGGTCATCGTCAAGATCGGTGCTCCAGTTTTCGCCTATATAAGCAATGTAACCATCGGTAAGCCATTTGGGCAGGTCAAGCAGGGCCTGGTTGCCGGCCACTTCGCCGATATCTTCTCCAAATAACAGGTTTTGTGTAATCACCTGAGCAATCCCTTCCCTTATCTGCCGTTTCAGGTGTTGGTGGTTTCCGTTAAAAAATACAAGCATCTTATTATTCACCAGGTCTGTTACGCCGCTAGTTCTAAGGATATCAGTTTCCAGCCCTATATTGGTTTGTTGCATATGCGCAAACTCGTTGTATACAATAATGTTTGCACGGCGTTGCAGGCTAAACTCAGTAGCAGCTTCTATCTGCGGCAATTCTTTTTCGGCGCTTTGCAAAACGAATTTTGCCAGCTCCTGTCCGCCATCGTAAAAATATACATTGAAGTTTTGGGTTTGATAATACTGCCACTTAAATTTATTATGCTGTACCCTGTTGCGGCCATATACAACGGAGTTTACCTGGGCAATACTCACAACAGCGGGCAGGATGAAAATGAAGGATATTAAGATTATTCTACTGAACTTTGTCATACGAGGCGGTTGAGATTGAGTACTAAAATTACTTGATTCGTACCAATCATTAAAATTATTAAATCAAACTATGCTAAAGATAAAATCATTCGAATTTAGCCCTATACAGGAAAATACGTATATACTTTACAATCAGTTTAACGAATGCATAATTATTGACCCCGGTTGTTATTACCCCGAAGAAAAAGACGAACTGGCGGCATTCATTACATCCTCCGGTTTAAAGCCGGTAAAACTCATGAACACCCATTGCCACTTAGACCATGTATTTGGCAATAAATTCGTTGCTGATACTTATGGCCTAACGCTGCACCTGCACGAAAAAGAGTTGCCTGTACTTTCTTTTGCAGCCGCCAGCGGCCTGATGTATAATTTACCTTTTGACAACTACACAGGAGATTACGCGTTTTTAGATGAAGGAGATGAAGTAGCATTGGGAGAAGACAAACTAACGGTGTTGTTTACGCCGGGGCACAGCCCCGCCAGCATCTGTTTTTATTGCAAAGCACAAAATTTTGTAATTGGAGGCGATGTGCTCTTTCGCCAAAGCATTGGCAGAACAGATTTACCAGGCGGAGATTTTGATACATTGATCAACAGCATCAGAACTAAATTATTTGTACTTCCAGATGAAACAATCGTGCACAGCGGGCATGGCCCGGAAACAACCATTGGTTTTGAAAAGAAGCACAACCCATTTCTGAAATAGGTTGTTAAAGTTTTATTTCCTGGCAAATTTCTATCAGCACCCCATTGGTATTTTTCGGATGCAAGAAGCATACAAGCTTGTTGTCGGCACCTTGTTTTGGTTCCTTGTTAAGTAACACAAAGCCTTCCTCCTGCAGCCTGTTCATTTCCTTGCGGATATCAGCCACTTCAAAGGCAATATGGTGAATACCTTCGCCCTTCTTATCAATAAACCTGGCTATTACTCCATCGGGGTCGGTGCTTTCCAGCAGCTCAATCTTAGTATCGCCAGATTTGAAAAAAGCGGTGTTCACCATTTCGGCGCTTACTTTCTCTTTTTTATAACACTGACTATTTAGCAGTTTTTCAAATAGGGGAACGGCATTTGCAAAGTCTTTAACGGCTATGCCGATATGTTCTACCTTGAGCATATAATAATTTTTGGCTAAGTTTACGAAATAAGTAAATTGACGGGCGCATTGCACACAAGGCCGCTAAAATAGAACCTTTTATAGTAAATTTGCGTTATAAAGAACGATAAAAATTAATTAGAAGATATGTTGAAACTACCGATTTACCTCGATAATAATGCCACCACTCCCATGGATCCCCGTGTGCTGGAAACGATGACCCCTTACTTCCTGCAGCATTTTGGCAATGCAGCCAGCCGTAACCACCCATTTGGATGGGAAGCAGAAGAAGCTGTTGACTATGCCCGGGAGCAGGTAGCCAAATTAATTGGTGCCGATCCTAAGGAGATCATCTTTACATCCGGTGCCACCGAGGCAGATAACCTGGGTATTAAAGGTGTGTTTGAAATGTATGCCAGCAAGGGTAACCACATTATTACTGCCACTACAGAACATAAGGCAGTACTGGATACCTGTAAGCATATTGAGAAATTGGGCGGAGAGGTAACTTACCTGCAGGTAAACAGAGAAGGGCTTATAGACCTGAAAGAACTGGAAGCTGCTATTAAGCCAACTACCATCCTGGTTGCTATCATGTACGCCAATAACGAAATTGGCACCGTGCAGCCCATGAAAGAAATCAGCGCTATTGCACGCAAGCATGGAGTGCTGGTGTTTACAGATGGTACGCAGGCAGTAGGAAAAATACCGGTAGATGTAAATAAAGATGGCATAGACCTGATGGCATTTACTGCACACAAAATGTATGGTCCAAAAGGTGTGGGTGCCTTGTACGTTCGCCGCAAAAATCCAAGGGTAAAAGTTACTGCCCAAATGGATGGCGGCGGTCACGAAAGAGGTATGCGCAGTGGAACGCTTAACGTTCCCGGCATTGTAGGATTTGGAAAGGCTTGCGAAGTTTGCATGCTGGATATGGAAGCTGACACCAAACGCATCACTAAACTAAGGGATAAACTGGAATCAGCGCTATTGTTGCTGGAAGAAGCATACTTAAACGGAAGCAAAGAATACAGGCTGCCACATGTTACCAATATTTCTTTTAAACATGTAGAAGGCGAAGGTTTGCTGATGGGATTCAATAAAAATATTGCATTGAGCTCTGGTTCAGCTTGCACATCTGCTTCATTAGAACCAAGCTATGTTTTAAAAGCGCTTGGCCTGGGCGATGACCTTGCTCACAGTTCACTCAGGTTTGGCTTGAGCCGCTTTACAACAGAAGAAGAAATAGACTACACGGTAAAAGCCATCAGCGAAACTGTTATTAAGCTGAGGGAAATGAGCCCGCTTTGGGAAATGTATAAAGAAGGCATAGATTTGGACGCTATTGAGTGGGCAGCACACTAGGATATTTTGAATGTTAAATGTTAAATGAGGCATAAACGCAATTCAAAATTTAAAATTTAAAATTTAAAATTATATATTATGGCATATTCAGATAAAGTAATAGATCATTACCAGAATCCTAAAAATGTAGGAACGCTGGATAAAGGAAGCAAGAATGTGGGTACCGGCCTTGTGGGCGCTCCCGAGTGTGGCGACGTAATGCGTTTGCAGATTGAGGTAGACAATGCCACGGGCATGATTACCGATGCAAAATTTAAAACATTTGGTTGCGGATCAGCCATTGCATCTTCCTCTTTGGCTACAGAATGGCTGAAAGGCAAAAGCGTAGAAGATGCTTTGAAAATTGATAACATGGAGATCGTTGAGGAACTAAACCTACCACCGGTTAAGATTCACTGTTCTGTTTTGGCAGAAGATGCCATTAAAGCAGCCATCAACGATTACCGTGTAAAGAACGGTTTAGAAGCTATCAAGTTTGAAGAAAGCGTGGTGCATTAAGCCCCTGACCCTAAAAGGGAACCTTATGGGATAGGTGATAATAATACTGCAACGCATTTACAGAATCAAATTCAATTTTGATTTTTAAAAAGAATGTCCGATACGGATTTTATAGATATATTTTAAACTAACAGTCTAAGTTCCCCTTTAGGGGACAGGGGCTGCCAAGGCCTTTATGGTAGATACAGATAACAGCATATACATTAGCGATAAAGCTAAAAGCAAGGTACATCAACTGATGACAGATGCCGGTGTTCAAAACGATGAAACGTATTTTTTACGGGTAGGCGTTGTAGGTGGTGGCTGCAGTGGCCTCAGCTACAAACTTGATTTTGATAACGAGGTTAAGCCGATGGACCAGGTTTTTGAAGACAAAGGCGTTAAGATCGTTACTGATCTTAAAAGCTTTTTATACCTGGTGAATACAGAACTGGAATTTAGTGATGGTTTGAATGGCAAAGGTTTTTATTTCAACAATCCAAATGCAAGCAGAAGCTGCGGATGCGGTGAAAGTTTCGCTGTATAAAATTTATTTATAAATAAAAAGGTTGCAAATGGTTGCAACCTTTTTTTATGCCCCGTAATAAGGGTTTAATATTTTATTTCTTTTTTGTGGTAAGTATGTATTTCTCCAGAGCGCTTATCATGCTAGGTGTTTGTGGTTGGGGCGCTTTAATCTCGGTAATCAATCCAGCATCTGCGGCAGCTTTAAAAGTGTTGGTACCAAAAGCGGCTATGCGTGTACCGTTCTGTTTGTACTGAGGAAAATTTTCTAAAAGACTTTTTACGCCACCCGGAGTAAAAAAGCATATCACATCATAATTCCGGTTCACCACATCTTTAATATCGTTACATACCACCTTATACAAAACAGGTGTTGCATATTCGCAATTATTAGATATTAGCCAGTTGGTAATATCGCTGTCAAATGATTCAGAACATGGATACAAAAACTTCTCATTGTCCTTGTGTTTGGCAATAACATCAAACAGGCTTTTGTTGGTTCCGTCGGCACCATAAAACACTTTGCGTTTTCGGTATAGAATAAATTTTTGAAGATACAGGGCAACTGCTTCGGTAATGCAGAAATACTTTGTATCCTGCGAAACCGATACTTTCAAATCATCACATGTGCGAAAAAAATGGTCAATGGCATTTCTGCTGGTAAATATAACCGCAGAATATGCAGCAACATCTATTTTCTGTTTGCGAAAATCTTTTGCATCTACACCTTCAATTACAATAAACGGGTAAAAATCTATTGCGATATTATACTTTTTGGCAAGATCGAAATAAGGAGATTTAGTTCCTTCGGGTTTAGGCTGCGCAATAAGTATTTTTTTAACTTTTGCAGTTGCTGTGGCAACTGCTTTTTCTTCGTTTTTAGTCATACTTACTTGTTTCCAAATTATGGTACCGGCAAAGTTAAAGATTTTTGATAATAAAAACCGCTGTGGCCTTATAAATGAGTAATATGGGTAATATCTCGAAAGAGAAAATGAAGAGTAGGAAATGAAAGCGGCTAACCTTCAGCTTGCTTTGCAAGAGGCTGTACGACCGGATATAACGAAGCAAGAAAAGCACACCGATTATAATAAAGGATACGAGCTCAAACACATAGGTGACGGGATATATAGAAAAACTTAAGACTATAATAACAGGCAGCAGGCAAATACCAATGATTTTGTTTATCAGAAACACAACGAAAATATAAGTATCAGCTTCCGTACTATGGCCGGTAAGCCAACCCACAAATTTTAATACAATGTATTTAAACAGGTAAATAGCAGTAATAACTGTAACGCATACACCCAGCAGGTACCAGCTGAATTCTTCACCAAAGTATTGGTAACGCTGAAAAAGAATATAAACATATACAGCACTACTTGCCAGGAATATAAAATTGAAAAATAGTGAAGGAAGTTTTGCCTGTAGTAGCTGGTCGGTCAACTGGCTTTGCCTGAGCGAACTATTAAAAAATACCCGGAACAATGTGGCAAAGTATCTTGAATAAACAGATTTGAATACTCCAAACAGGAAAACAAGACCTGCTAAAAGGTAAAATAAAGGCACCTGGTAATTTCGCTTCTTAGTTTGTACAGCCATCGATTCCGGTTTACCCTTGCTGTTCAGGTATTTGTTATTTGTCAGCAAACTATCTAATGCATTTACTTTCTTAACAGTTACAGTATCTCTGGTAATAATGCTGTCCGTTTTCAAAATTCCGGCACTATCTGCCTGGATAATATTTATTGCGCTGTCTACTTGTTGCACAGGCAGGCTGTCTGCCTGTTGGGCATGAGCCATGTTCATTAAAAACAGCACTGAAAATATAAAGAAGTAGAAATGCTTCAAAAAGAGTTGAAATTTTTGCAATGCAAAAATAAAGGGCATTTGTTTAATAAAGCTAAAAGTAATTGATATACCCAAAATGAAGTTTTGATGCCTCCCTGATATTGAACTTTACGTCATCCCGCTTACCGATGGCGTAGCTCACATTCAGCAACCCGGCTTTGGTTTCGTAGCTTATGCCAAGGCCTGCGCCAATAAAACTATTATTCACATTTACATCCTGGTATTTGTTCTTTACCAAACCAAGGTCGGTAAAAGCAAACAGGTAAGAATTCAATCCTACAAGGTAACGATACTCCGCTGTGAACACGGCATACCTGCTGGCATAAATACTTTCTTCATTAAAACCTCTGAGCAACCGGTACCCTCCTATCTGGAACAATTCGTTGCGAAAAATATTGGGACTGCTATAGTAACCTCCGTTCAAAGCGGTCTTTAATGTAGCTGTTTGCGTTAACGGAAAATAATGTGCCCCACTCATATTCAGCCTTAGCTGGTAACTCTTTGGCTTAATAGAATCGTACAGCGATTCATAATTATATGATGGATCCTTTATGCTGGTAATATCGTTGTTCTTCTTAATGTTTTTAATTCCAACTATACCGGTAAAGTTCAATTCATTTCCACGACGGGGGTTATACCTGTAATTAGTAGCAAGCAATTCATACGCTACACCCACGTTGCTGGCGTTTACATCAATATTTGGTGGCAGTTGCTTTTGCAATTTTACCTGGTTGGTATCAACCCCACCTGCTAACAAAGTATTATTTTGCCATTGCAGGAAGAGCTTTCCGTTTTGGCTGGCACTAAGATTATACTGGGCACCCACCTGTGCATTCACCTGCAAAAAATTTGAATCCTTTTTAAACAAATCAAAAAGAAAATTAATTCCGAATGGTGAATTAAAAACATAGGGTTGTGTAAAACCAAGATTGAGCCTCGGAGATTTTACCTGCAACTGTTGCCATTTTATAAGGATCTCTTCTCCCCCACTGAACATATTTTTAAGGTTCAGGTTTATATCGCCGGTTAGCTGCAGTTTCTTATCGGTACCTGCCGCCGGCAGAAAGCCGATTAAAAAATTAACCTGGCTGCTTTTGCGTGGATCTGCGTAAACATTCAGGACCGCACCTGTGCCTAACATTGTAAGGTCTGAAGGTTGTACTGGAGTTAGAAAAGTTAATTCCAGTAATCGCTTATCAACCTGCTCCAGTTCTTGCTTATTGTAAATGCTGCCGTTGCTGATGCCAAGGTAGCGTTGCAGGAACTTCTTATTCAGCTTTACCTTGCCATAAAGCCTGATACTATCTATATGGTATAACACCCCTTTATCAACGGTAAGCATTGCACGCATTTTATCGTCTTCTAAGCGCAGGCTGTCTAAGTAAACGGCAGCAAAGGGATATCCATGTTTCTCGTAATAACTCAACATCCTTTGCTGTAGCTGCTGTAATTGTGTTGTGCTAAAAGGTTTATTGATGAAATTGCGGGCGTTATACCCACTTGCTTCCAGCACCTGCCTGTCCACCGCACCTGTATTCAGTTCTACAAGATTATATTTTGCACCAACAAACAGCAATACATTGAACGTTTTATCATTTTGCCAAACACTATCTACAGATGCAACGGGATATCCTATGCTGGCCAACAATTGCGGTAATTTTGAAATATAGGCTATCGCCAGGTCGGTAGTGGTAAAGCTGGTTTCAAATTTATATGCAGGTAAAGTCTTGCTGCTATCAGCGTAAGCAATATGTAGTGAGTAATTATTATCCCCGGAAATTTGAGCGTATACAGGCTGGCACCCAACAAACATTAAAATGCTCACCAACATTAGTTTACAAAAATGACAGGTACCTTTGTTATTCATTAACTGAAAAATGGTTTCTAAAACGTAAATTTACAATCTTTGGCGGGCATTTATATTCATATACCTTTTTGCCGGCAGGCCTGCACTTACTGCAATTTTCACTTTTCTACTTCGCTTGCATTAAAAGATCAGCTTTTAAACGCTATACAGGAAGAAATTATTTTAACTGCCGGTGCAGGGCCTGCCAATGAAACAATCGAAACTATCTACATAGGTGGTGGCACACCCAGCTTATTAAGTTGGCAGGAGGTGGAAACACTCCTGCAAAACATTCATCTACACTTTACCGTAAGCGAAGATGCAGAAATTACCCTGGAAGCGAACCCGGATGATATTAATAAAACGCTGCTCCAGCAATGGAAGCAAATTGGTATCAACAGGCTCAGTCTGGGTCTGCAATCATTTAACGAGGCAGAACTTAAATGGATGAACAGGGCGCATACCGCTGCTGAAGCACTGCAAAGCATAGCTTTAATACAGGAAGCGGATTTTACCAATTTTTCTGTTGACCTGATATATGGTTCGCCGTTACAATCAAATGAGCAACTGTTGGCAAACCTGCAATTCATTTTAAATAAAAATATTCCTCATGTATCTGCTTATGCGCTAACCGTTGAGCCAAAAACGGCGTTGGCAAAAATGATCAGCCAGCAAAACTCTCAACCAATAGATGAAGCGCACCAGGCAACGCAGTTTGAGATATTGGTAGACCAATTGGAGAAAGCAGGCTACCAGCAATACGAGATAAGTAATTTTGCTAAACCAGGTTACCGGAGCCGCCACAACAGCAGCTATTGGCAGGGTAAACCATATTACGGTTTCGGTCCTGCTGCACATAGCTTTGATGGAAAAAATATCCGCCGCTGGAATATCAGCAACAATGCACTTTACATCAAATCGTTGGAAGGCAGACAAATTCCATTTGAAGAAGAAATTTTAACTGATGAGGAAAGGTTGAACGAATACCTGATGATTGCATTAAGAACAGCAGAAGGTATTGACCTTAGCAAGATTGCAGTTGAGTTTGGTGATGAAAATGCTGCATACGTTAAAGAAAAAGCCCACCACTTTATTACCGAAGAAAAACTAATCCATCAACAACAGTCAATTACGCTTAGCAATAAAGGCAAATTCTTTGCGGACGGCATTGCTGCCTCCCTGTTTCTATAAAAATTCAGCCATCTGCTTATTATTCACCTAAATCTTACTCAATCGTAGTATTGACATTGCCTGCTAATTTATATATCTTGGTACATCATCAAAATAAAGGATCATGAAAAACAAATTACTACTAACGGCAATATGTATACTATTATCAGCCGCCTTTTGCACGGAAAGCCATGCCCAGATATTGAAGAAACTTGAAAAAAAAGTACAACAGAAAGTGGACAGAAGGGTTGATAGAAAAGTAGATAAAAAAATTGATGAAGGTTTAGATGAAATAGAGGGTGTAGGAAAAGATAGCAAACCCGCCACTGATGCTGTTGCAAATAACACAAAGGAGGAAAAATCTTCTGGTACTGCTACAACAGATAACAAGACTTTTAGTTACACATCTAAATATGATTTTGTACCAGGTAATAAAATATTGCTATTTGAAGATTTCGAAAAAGACCGTGTGGGCGACCTGCCCGCATCATGGAATACAAATGGTACT